>CAZNSO010000011.1:9370-45600 GCA_964575805.1 uncultured Desulfobacteraceae bacterium | reverse complement strand
TTCGTAGAGCCGGTATTCGGGGAGGGGACTTTTTCAACGGAAAAAACTTCTTTTATCAATCCGATGTTGGACAAGAAGCTGGCGCCCTTGCCGTCGCCAAAATAGGCCAGGGCATCGCCGACAATCACCTGGTTGTCCGCCGGGCGATGGATCCAGAGGGTCTCCCCGTCGGATATGATGGCATGGGCGTCCGGGGTCTCATATTCCCATCGCATCATGCCGGGATGTTTGAACCAGACTTTCCCCTTTGCGGTATCGGTGATATCCATTGCAGCAAGGGTGGATTCCTGGATAAAATCCGCCTGGATATCCGCCCCGCGGTACCTGGCCTCGAGGTTTTCAATGATCTCCGCCTTTGATTGATCCGTTGATCGGGCTGTTCCGGCTTCCTCGGGCTGGCAAAGCGCAGGGGCTGCCAGGGACAGGAACAGCAGGAGGCACACGGCGGCAGGGCGGTGATGGCGCATTCACATACTCCGTTTATAATAGTTAAAAACAAAAAAAACCTGAAACGCTCTGTTCGGATTATTTTTTCATACCAGATTGACCCGCCATATCCAATGATAAACTCATGTCAGGGTCCCTCCCCGCGCAACGGCCTCTTGGCAGCGGGATAAGAGCTTGATATCAATAAAAAAGTGGTCGAAGCCGGGGGTGAGAATTTTCTTGACACTTATTGCCGCCTCTTGTATTGATATTATTTTACTCTATCAAAGGCCTTGAACAAAGTTTTAATTTTTGCGTTTCGTTCTAACACTTAACGTATCGTGAGTTTAATTTAAGTCAGGAGGTTATTATGAGAAGAATCGAAAAGGCGGCCGTAATCGGTTCCGGTATCATGGGGGGCGGAATTGCGGCCCTTCTCGCCAGTGCCGGGATACCCACACTTCTTTTGGATATTGTCCCCTTTGATTTGAAAGAAGAGGAAAAAAACGATCCGAAAGCCCGAAACCGTATCGTCCAGGGCGGCCTGGATGCAGCAAAAAAAGCCAAGCCCCCCCTGTTCATGGACCCGAAAAACGACCCGGCGCTCATCTCCATCGGCAACCTTGAGGATGATATTGACAAGCTCAAGGAATGCGACTGGATCGTTGAGGTCGTGGTGGAGCGGCTTGACATCAAGCAGGATCTGTTCAAGAAGGTGGACGGCGTCCGGAAACAAGGTTCGGTTGTCAGTTCCAACACCTCCGGCATTCCTCTGCAGCAGATGACCAAAGACCTGAGCGAGGATATGCGCCAGCATTTTCTGGGCACCCACTTTTTCAATCCCGTTCGCTACATGCATCTGCTGGAGATCATCGCCGGCCCGGACACACTGCCGGATGTGCTGAATTTCATGGCTGATTTCGGTGAAAAATTCCTGGGCAAGGGCATTGTCTGGGCCAAAGACACCCCGAATTTTATCGGAAACCGCATCGGGGTCCAGAATATCGGCAAGGCCATGCAGGCCATGCTGGAACACGGCGTGACGATCCCGGAAGCCGACGCTCTTTTCGGACCCCCCATGGGCCGGCCGAAAACCGCTGTTTTCAAGACATCGGACCTGGTGGGCCTGGATACCATGAAGCATGTGGCGGACAACTGCTACAACATGTGCCCGGATGACGAGATGCGCGACACCATGGCCCTGCCGGATTTCGTTAAAACCATGGTGGAGGAGAAGAATCTGCTTGGCAACAAGACCAAGGCGGGCTTTTACACCAAGGAAGTAACCCCTGAGTTCAAACAGATCAGAAAAGTCATCAACCCGCAGACCCTTGAATATGAAGAATACGGCAAAGCCGAATTTCCCTGCCTGCAGGAGGCCAAAAAGAAGGAAACCCTTCCGGAAAGCATGCGGGCCATTGTTTACGGGGACGACAAGGGCGCCAAGTATGCCTGGGAAGTCGTGGCCACCGGCTTTATTTATGCAGCCAACCGCATCCCGGAGATTGCAGATACCATTGTTGATATCGACAACGCCATGAAGTGGGGCTATAACTGGGAATTGGGCATCTTTGAAACATGGGATGCCATCGGCGTTAAGGAATCGGTCGAAAAAATGGAGGCCGAGGGGCGCAGCGTGCCGGAGAAGATCAAGGAAATGCTCAAGTCGGGGGCTACCACCTTTTACAAGCTGGACGGCGCCACCAAGCTGTATTTTGACTTTGCCTCAAACAGCTACAAGCCCGTTCCCGTCAATGAAAAGCAGATCACCCTGGCCGATCTCAAGGCCAACAACAAAGAGGTCAAGTCGGTTCCCTCCTGCTCCCTTATCGACCTGGGCGACGGGGTTTTCAACCTGGAATTCCACACCAAGATGAACGCCCTGAATTACGAAATGGTCGAGTTCATGGCTGAGGCCAGTGAATATGTCCGGCAAAACGGGGTCGGAATGGTCATCGGCAATCAGGCTTCCGGCATGCCGGCCGCCTTTTCCGCGGGCGCGGATTTGAGCTACATGCTGGGCTGCGCCAAGGAAGGCAAGTTCGATGAGCTGGACCATTTCCTCAAGACCGCCCATGAAGGCATCTTGAGCAGCAAATATGCACCGTTTCCCGTGGTGGCCGCACCGCATGGCCTGGCCCTGGGCGGCGGCTGCGAGGTCTGCCTGGCCACGGATAAAATCGTTGCCTGCGCGGACCTGTTCATGGGGCTCGTTGAGATCGGTGCCGGTCTGCTGCCCGGCGGCGGCGGCATGATGCACCTGTGGCGCAATTACATCGAATCCAAGCCGGAGGCCGCGAACCTGACGGATTATGCCGGCTTCTACACCCAGGCCTTGACCCACGTGGCCCAGGCCAAAGTCTCCGGTTCCGCGGCAGAAGCCCGCAACAGCGGCTTTTTGCGGCCAACGGACCGGATTATCTTCAACAAGGACAACCAGATCGGCGAGGCCAAGAAAGAGGTCCTGAAAATGGTGGATGACGGCTATGTGCCGCCCAGAAAGCGGAAACTGCCCGTACTTGGACGCGAAGCCCACGGTATGATACATGCGAATATGCTGAACATGCGCATTGGCGGTTATATCACGCCCCACATGGAATTTATTGCCAAGAAAATCGGCTACTGCATGGCCGGCGGCGATGTGCCCAAGGGAACAGCTGTCAGTGAAGAATATATGCTGAGTCTGGAACGCGAAGCTTTTGTCGAGCTTTGGAAAACGGAAAACACGCAGAAAATGGCCGAGCACATGATGAAGACCGGCAAGCCACTGATGCTGTAATTGAGAGAACCAAAACCTGAATATTAGGAGGATATACAGATGAGAGAAGCATATATCGTGACCTCGCTGAGAACCCCGGGCTGCCGGCGGAACAAGGGCGCATTCGCCCAGACCCGCCCGGAAGACCTTTTGAAAACGGTCATTGATGCCGTTATGGAAAAGACGCCGAACGTGGATAAAAAGGAAATCGAGGACCTGATGATCGGCTGTTCGTTTCCGGAGGCCGAACAGGGGATGAATATCGGCCGCGTTATCGCCCAGATGTGCCAATTTCCGGATGCCACCACCGGCGCCACGGTCAACCGGTTCTGTTCATCCGGACTGGAGGCCATTGCCCTGCAGGCCATGCGGATCAAGTCCGGCTGGTGCGATGTGGCCATTGGCGGCGGCATTGAATCCATGACCATCGTTCCCATGGGCGGCAACATGCCGCGCCCCCATCCGGAGCTGGCCAGGGAAAAACCCGATGTTTATATTTCCATGGGCTCCACCGCGGAAAACGTGGCCAACCGGTATAACATCAGCCGGGAGATGCAGGATGAGTTCGGGTACCATTCCCAGATGAAGGCGGCAAACGCCAAGGCGAAGGGCCTTTACAAGGAACTCGTACCCACGCCGGCGGTAAAATATGTTGAGAAACCGGACGGCAGTTGGGAGAAGAAAACCTGGGTTCAGGATTTTGACGACGGGATTCGCGAGAACACCACAATGGAAGGAATGGCCAAGCTGCGCCCCGCATTTGCGGCCAACGGCTCCGTGACAGCGGCCAATTCCTCCCAGACCACTGACGGCGCAGCGGCCACGCTGCTTATGAGCGAAGAGGCCGTCAAGAAATATAATGTTCAGCCGATCGCCAAGCTTAAGTGCTACACGGTTGCCGGCTGCCGGTCCGACGAGATGGGTGTCGGGCCCGCCTATGCCATTCCCAAGGTTCTGCAGATGGCTGGCCTGAAGGTTGAAGACATCGGCATTTTCGAGGTCAATGAAGCCTTTGCCTCCCAGGCCATCTACAGCCTTCAGCAGTTGGGCCTCTATGACAACAAGGAACTGTGGACGTCAGACAGTGACAAGCGTATCATCAACGTCAACGGCGGCGCCATTGCCCTGGGGCACCCCCTGGGCTGCACGGGCGCCAAGCTTTGCGCCCAGCTCATGAACGAAATGAAAGAGCGCGGCGTCAAGTACGGCGTGGAATCCATGTGTATTGGCGGCGGCATGGGCGCAGCGGCAGTTTTTGAACTGTGTGACTGATCGCGTGGCCGTTTAATTGATTATGTGGCTGTGAATCAAAAGGCTGCCCTCCCGGGGGCAGCCTTTTTCACGTTCTTGCCGGAAACACGCCTTTCAAAACTTTTCCCTTTACCCGCCCAGCCAGGAAAATTTTCTCCTCTGCTGGTGCTTGACGATCATTACCGGGATTTCCTTTTCCATGATCCGGAAGGTCTCAGAGATATTTCCCAGCAGCGATGTGACAGTGGCGGTGTCCCCTTCGGCCCCGACAATGATCAGCCGCGCATTTTGCTTGTCAGCCGCGTTATAGATGTTTTCCGCCTCGCTTTTTATCTGGTCGCCTATTTCAATATGGCAGGGGATGTCTTCTGCGGAGAGCTCGTAGTTTTTAAAAAATTTTTCCTGGAGCTTGCGGGCCTGCTGCAAATGGTGGCTCGAACTGCGGGCCGTGGTTGCGGGGAAATACGCCCGGGTCGGGTCGAAAACGAAGTAGCAGCTCATCTCTATGCCCCATGTTCTGGAAAGATCCAGGGCCCGTTCGAAAGCTTTGGCGGAGGCATCCGAGAAGTCCACGGCACAGAGGATCGGGTCGATGGTTTTTTCGGCGTAAGGGGGAACAAAAAGGATGTCGGAGCCGCCTTCAGCCGCAATTTTATGGCCGTACCGGGCCTCACGGTTTTCCCCGAATTTCTGCCCGAGCAAGGTTAAATCAATATCGTTTGCCGCGATATAGTCAAGCACTTCCCTGGCAGCATCCTCGTAGCCCACCAGGGTGGCCACCTCCCAGTAACAGGTCTCCTCGAAATTCTTGTCAACGGATTTATGCATTTCTTCGCGGATCATGGCGTTGAGCTCGGTTTCCACGTCCGGGAACTCCCTGTTGGCCCGGTCCGGCAGATCATAGGCCTGGATGGCATGTAAAAAAGTGACTTTTTCTGCGGGCAGGGCGCGGGCAATAAAGGCGGCATAGCTGATCAGGAAGGTGTCTATCGCGGTAAGATCCAGGCATACGAGAAGCCTTCGCACCGGCTGCAGTTTGGGGTAATTGGGCTCGTGTTTCATAGGGAAACCATTATGAGTCTTTTTGGGGCGGTTCTTTGCCGGATGCCGCGGTCCCGGCGTCCGACTCTTCTTTCTGGGCCAGCAGGCGCTGAATCAGTTCCTGGTAGGATTCGCGCTCCACTGCCCGGCTCCTGAGCTGTTCGGTTTCATATTCATTCTTCAGTCCCTTCCAGAGGCTGTAAGCCATTATGATCAATAAGCCGGCAAAAGGCAAGCCGGTTGTGATGGAGGCGGTCTGAAGGGCGCCAAGGCCGCCGCCGAGCAGCAGGACCGCGGCCACTGCGCCCTGCAGGGTGGCCCAGAAAATCCGCTGGGTGACCGGGGAATTGAGTTTGCCGCCGGAGGTGAAGGCATCCACCACCAGGGAGCCCGAATCCGAGGAGGTCACAAAAAAACTGACGACCAGGATAATGGCGGCAAAGTTGGCGATCCAGGATAGCGGGAACTGCTCCAGCAGAAAATAAATGGCCACGGCCACGTTTTCCTGAACCGGCCCGGCGATCCCGCCCGCATTTTTCATCTCGATGAAAAGGGCCGATCCCCCGAAAGCCGTGATCCATAAAAATGTCAGCAGGGTGGGGATGATCAACACGCTCAGGACGAATTCCCGAACGGTTCGCCCCCGGGATATGCGCGCGATAAACATCCCCACGAAAGGGGACCAGGAGATCCACCAGGCCCAGTAAAAAACCGTCCAGCTGTTCTGCCAGGTACTGTCCTGGTAGGATTCGGTCCAGAAGCTGATCTCGAAGAAATCTTTCAGGTAGTTGCCGATGTTCTGGATATAGGAATCCAGGATGAAAACGCTCGGCCCCATGATTAGAATGAAAAGCAGGAGAATGCCGCCCAGGTTGATGTTTATCTCGCTCAGGCGTTTAACTCCCTGGTCCAGGCCCGAGGCCACTGAGAGGGTGGCGATAAGGGTGATCACCGCCACCAGCAGCACCTGTACGGCCGCGTGGTCAGGAACGCCGAACAGGTGGTTGAGGCCGGCATTGACCTGCTGCACGCCGAAGCCCAGGGACGTTGCCAGTCCGAACAGGGTGGCGAGTACGGCCATCACGTCAATGAGATCGCCCCATCGGCCGTGGACCTTGTCGCCCAGCAGCGGGTAGAAGATGGAGCGGATGGCCAGCGGGAGTTTCCGGTTGAAGGCAAAAAAAGCGAGCGCCATGCCCACAAGGGCATAAACTCCCCAGGGGTGGAGACCCCAGTGGAGAAAGGTCGTTTTCATGGCGGTGCCTGCTGCTGAAATGGGATCCGTTCCCCCGTAGGGGGGCTTGATAAAATGATGGATCGGCTCGGCCACGCTCCAGAAAAGGATGCCGATGCCCATTCCCGCGCTAAACAGCATGGAAAACCAGGAGAGCCTGGAAAAATCGGGTACCGCGTTTTTGCCTCCGAGCCGGATTTCCCCGTAACGGCTGAAAGCGATAAAAAGCATGGCAAACAGGTAGAGATTGACGGAAATGACCAAAAACCAGCCGAAGTTATCGGAGATAAAACTTTGCATGGCGGAGAAAACCGCCGTCATCGGCTCTCCCACAATCAGGGTGACAGCGATGAAAAGGGCGGTAAGAAGGGCGGCGGGCCAGAAAACAGGCGGGTGAATATCAAAAAACCGACTTGGATCGGGCGTCTTTAATTGCTCTGGGTTTTTCGACGGCTCAGTCATAGAAGAATTTCTGTATCCATACAGGGTACGGGCCAGGGCGGCATTTTCTATTGCGCTGTTTCAGCCGGCTGGCACCTGTTGTTTAAAACCCGGCGAATCCCGGAGCGAACCGGTTTTCGGGTGATTCGCGCATCAGACGGGTTGCTGGGACAGGTGCTGCAGGATGCCGAAAAAGTGCACCATGCTGCCGCCCAGGACAAAAAGATGCCATATGGCATGGTGATACGGCAGTTTTTTCCATATATAAAAACCAATGCCCAGCGTATAGAGCAAGCCTCCGGCGATGATCCATGTCAGCAGCCCCTCCGGCAGCATGACCAGCATGGGTTTGATGGCGATAACCGCAAGCCATCCCATAGCGGCGTATAGTATGAGGCTGACGGCTTTAAACCGATTGATGAACAGCAGTTTGAAAAACACGCCGCCCAGGGCAAGCGCCCAGATCATGCCAAACAAAGTCCAGCCCCAGGGGCCGCGCATGGCAATCAAGGTCACCGGGGTATAGGTGCCGGCAATCAAAAGAAAGATGCTGGCATGATCCATCAGCCGGAAGAATGACTTGAGTTTTCGGCCCGGCCATGCATGATATAAGGTGGATGCGAGATACAGGATAAACAGGGTGCTGCCGTAAATGCTGAAACCGATGGCCCGCCAGGGGTCCTGGTAATTGCCGGAAAAAAGGATAAGGGCCGCGATGGCGGCAAGGCTTAAAACCGCTCCTGCTCCGTGAGTGATGCTGTTGGCAATCTCTTCGCCCAATGTATAGCGATTTTGCATGGAAGTTGGCATAAGAGGCCCTTTATTTTTTCCGGGAAAAACCTTCCTGATGAAGCTCAGGCAATCTTTCGTAAATTTATAAATATAGCTGATTGTCCGAGGCCCCGCAAGCCAAAAAGTTTTTTTTGGCCCCCCTGGAAATGCGCCGGCTTCTTGGACAGCCGCAGGGATTATTTGACTTGCAGGGAATTCCTTTTATACTTACTAATTAATTGGCCGCCATGATTATCGGCCCCATTTGAGAAGGAAGGGTGGATGTTTGCCCGTTTCAACAAATTTTTAGAGGATATCTCGGATCCGGTGTATTTGATGGATCCGGAGGGGCAGATTAATCATCTCAACCTTTCGGCCCGCCGCGTCCTGGGTGTTGAAGAGGCCGGGGCTCCGGGCATATTTTCGCTTTCGGACTGCCACCCGCCATGGGCGGAATCCCGCATACGGGAGGAAGGTATTCCAAATGCCATTGCAAATGGCAGGTGGCGGGGAGAAAGCGCCCTTTTGACCCGGGACGGCGTGGAGGTGCCGGTTCTTCAGACCATAAGCCTTCAGGACGGGGATGATGATGCCATCGCCCGCATGACCGCGGTCTTTAAGGCTGACAAGGAAAAATGCTTTGAACAGGGCCGCCGGGTTGAGCGTTTTGCCCAGTTGGAAACCCTGATCGGCTTGTCCAAAAAAGTCCTTGCGGAAAAGAATCGCGAGGGGGTCATTCAGCGGGTGGTCGCTGCGGCCTGCGAATTGACCCGGGGCCGTTTCTGTGTGTTCTGCCGGGTATCGGAGGCGGAGGGCGTCAGCATGGAAGCTGCCTCCGAAGGATGCGCCCTTGATTCCGAAATTGCCGGGGAAGTTTGCCGGTTGCTGGCCAGCCCGGCCTTCCTGGAAGCCGTCAGGCGCCGGAAGTCCGCACGGCTCGGCTCGGCCGAGCTTTCCCTCTATCTGGCGGATGCCTCCCCGCCCCCGGATTGGAGGCATCCTGCACTCCAGCACCTTGTTTTTTCCCGTTTACGCGAAGAGGCCGGGGAGTCCTCTGCGATGATGCTTGTCGCCAATACGGATAACGTCCCCTTTAGGCCGGAAGACGAAGCGATACTGATTCATCTTGCCGTTTTTACCGGATTGATGCTCAACCATCTCCATGCCCACCAGGAAGCCAGCCGTCGCTCCCGGGAAATGGAGTCGGTTTTTGCCAATCTCAATGAGGCGGTTATGGTTTGCAATGCCCGGGGCGCTCCCGTTGTGGCCAATCCCGCTTGCATCCGCTCCCTGGGCTTTGACCCGCTGGGATCGGCCTGCGAGGATATTGCCCGCCGGATGCGGCTGTCCTATCTCGACGGGGTCCGGGTCTCCGCAGAAGAGCTGCCTTTTGCCCGGGCGCTGCAAAAAGAATCCATCATGGATGAGCGCTATTATGGATATGACGTCAATGAGCGCCCCCGGGTTTACGTTATCTCCGCCACCCCTCTTTACCGGGACGACGAGGTGTCCGGCGCCGTGATGGTATGGCGGGATGAAACCGATCTGGAGCGCCTGACCGAACAGTTGATCTCCGAGCAATCCGCCCTGCAGACCATCATCAAAAGCGCGCCGGAAGGGATAGTGGTGGTTGACAGGCAATGCCGGGTGACCATGGCCAACCCCACGGCTGTAAAACTGTACGGCCGGGATATCCCCCTGGGCCAGCCCCTGTCCGGGCAGGCCGGGCTAAAGATGATGTATCCGGACGGCACCCTTTATGATTCCATTGATCTGCCCCTGACCCGTTCGGTGTTTTTCGGTGAAAAGATGATCGACCAGGAGATGGCGGTGGCCCTGCCGGACGGGGGACTGCGGTACCTGCTGGTCAATACCACGCCCATAAGAAACCATACGGGAGAGATCATCGGCGGTGTGGGCGTCTCGCATGATATCACGCAGCAGCGCAGCGAAAAAGTGCAGCTTCAGAAGGATAAGAGCCTTCTTGAAAGGCGGGTGGCCGAGCGGACAGCGGAGCTGGAGGCCCTGGTCGAGACCCTTAAGGGTGAAATCGAGGAGCGCAAGCGCGTTGAAGAGCAGCTGCGGGAGTCGCGAAAGGACCTGCGCATGCTCTCAAGGCGCACTTTG
Organism: uncultured Desulfobacteraceae bacterium; assembly: GCA_964575805.1. Lineage (GTDB taxonomy): Bacteria > Desulfobacterota > Desulfobacteria > Desulfobacterales > Desulfosalsimonadaceae > M55B175. Next base: position 35,551 of record CAZNSO010000011.1, on the reverse strand, counting down.
GAAGCGCTTGAAGCGGACAAGCAGGTGGTTGCCAAGGAGCTCCATGACAGTATCGGCGCCAGTCTGGCGGCCATCAAGTTCAGCCTGGAAGATCGGCTCTCCCGCATGAAGTCCGTGCCGCGCGAGGATGTCGTATCCCTGGAAAAACTTGTGTCCTATCTGGTGTATACCATCAAGGAAACCAAGCGTATTTCAGCATCATTGCGGCCGACAACACTTGACGATCTCGGGCTGATGGCCACGATCGACTGGTTTTGCCGGGAATTCAGCCTGTTTTACAAAAATATCGAGGTCACCCAGGAAATCACAATTGATGAATCGGATTTGTCAGAGGCCATGAAAATCGTTATTTATCGGATTCTTCAGGAGTCCATGAATAATGCCGCCAAGCATGGCAACCCTTCAGGCATCCATTTCACCCTGGCCCGGGAAAACAGCGCCGTGCAGATGAGTGTCAAAGATAATGGCTGCGGATTTGAACCGCATTCCCGGCTTTTTGCCAATGATCCTTTAAGCGGCCACGGTATCCAGGGAATGCGGGAACGGGCGGAGATATGCGGGGGCCGGTTTGAAATCAAGTCGGGCCAGGGGGAGGGGACCCTGATCCTGCTGGAGCTCCCGTTTTGAAGCCTGTTTCAAAGTCCGGGCGGGTAAAAAATACATAAAATCCCCCATAGCTTTTCTTTTTTTTTGGTATTATCCTAAAGTTAAGCTCAAGAAGAGGGGGTGCCCCGTTTAACGGCAGCGGCTCATGCCCAGTTGAGCGGTCCTTATAAGTGGCGATGCGCTCCCCTTAATGCAGTGAATCATGGTAAAGCAAAAAAAATGGGGTTTTCAAGCGAGGAAATCAACAGGGATATGACAGAAGCCTGGCGAAACTATGTCCGGCAGGTGGAATCTTTGGTTGAGCAGATTGAGAAGGAGCTCCAAAAGGCGCTCCACGAAGGCGGCCAGTTCACGGAGGAGTGGCTGCGGTACGTGGACGAGGTGATGGATGAAATCAATAATTGTATCTTCTCCATCGGAGAACCCAAGTGGGCTGACAGCAAGGATGCGGCGCAGATCAAGGATTTAAAAAGACGCATTTATGAGTTTGGCTCCAGGTTCCACCAACTCCGCTTTTAACCAGGGCCGGACGGTATTTGCCAATCTTTTAATTTTTGCTGCCACCACCGGCAATGCTCTCGTCCTACGCGTGAATCGGTGATGTCCGGGGCGGGAAAAAAAGCAAAAATCGAGCAACTCCAGATCAAGCAGCCACCCTGCGATAAAGCGGTGAGGCAACCTCAGCGCTGCTGGACCAGCCCCTGGTCAAGGGCAAAGGCGGTTAATGCGGCAGCATTGTGAAGGTTCAGCTTCTGCATGATATTGGCCCGGTGTTTTTCCACCGTTTTTACGCTGATGTTCAGGAGGTCACCGATCTCCTTGTTGATATAGCCTTCCGCAAGCAGCTTCAGCACTTCCCGTTCCCGCTGGGTGAGGGATTCGCGGGCAGATTTCGATTTGATTTTCTTGTGTCCCTCAAGGTAGCCTTCCATAACGTTATCAGCAATTCCGGGGCTGATATAGGTTTTGCCGTTTAACACACTGCTGATGGCCAGCAGCAGTTCGTCCCGGCTGGCATCCTTGATGCAGTAACCATTGGCGCCGGCTTCAAAGGTCTCGATCACGTATTGGTCCGATTCGTGAATGGTGAGCACGAGAATGCGCATGTCCGGAAACTGGCGGCGGAGTTCTTTGATGACGCTGATCCCGCTTAACCGGGGCATGGAAAGATCCAGAAGGAGCAGGTCAGGCTGTTTCTTTTTGATCGAATGAATTGCTTCCAGCCCATCCCTGGCCTCGCCAATGACCTGGAGCGTCTCTTTGGACGCCAGCATGGCCTTCAATCCGTCACGGAACAGCTGGTGATCTTCTGCGATAAAGACGGTTTTTTTCTCATCCATAATACTTAGACCCAGACAATTCCTTGATTCGCTGCCGCCCGGGAAATGGCATCGGACGCATAGTAAGAAAAGCACTTATGGCGCATGGAAATTATAGTTTATAATAGACAGGGTGGGTTTTGTAAATAAAATTTTTCGCACGGGCAGAAGACGAGGTGCGGGGTAGAAAGGATTTTTTATTCAGGGCAGCCAGGTTTGGACTTTTTCGGGATTGTCCCGGACCCACTGGATCGCACTTTTATGCGGGTTGCCGCTTTGACGGATATAATCCATTACCGCGTGAATGTCGGCGGTGTCCCACTGGAAATTGTCCAGGAATTGGTATAATTCCGGTTTTTCGGCCTTTAAATTTTTCCGGACAACCGTTTTGATGTATTCGGTTCCGCCATATATTTTTTTTGGGTCTTTCAGATATTTAAGATCAAAGCGGTGAAATTTCCAGTGTGGTGTCCATCCGGTGACCACGACCCATTTTTTGTTTTTTATTTTATCCTCCAAAACAACGGTCATCATGACGCCGGAGCTTGCCACGAGGTCCAGGTTCTCGATATCGTAGGCGTCCATGGCTTTTTCGGTGACCGCCATGATGCCGGCACCCTTATCAATGCCGGTAATCCTGCCGTCGAATGGGTCGGCGTGGGCGTCCAACTCGGCGATGGAATCAATGGAAACATAGTCGGGAACCACCAGCCCCATCCGGGTGCCTTCAAGGTTGGGGCCCAGGTTGATCACCTCGTTTTTGACGCTTCCATGGTAACGCGCGTGCAGGCTGGGCAGCCAGGCACAGACAAACCCGTCTGCTTCTCCTTCGCTGGTGGCCCGCCACAAGGCTGCGGCATCCGCAACCGGATCAAGCGCCACTTCGTAGCCCATTTTTTCCTGCAATACGGCCTTAACCACGTGGGTGGCGGCAATTGCACTGGACCACTCGACATAGACGATTCGCGCGGTTTTCTCCGCCGCCGCCCGCCCGTGGATTCCGAGTGCGCCAAAAAGACCGATAAACAAAAGCAGAAAAATTTTTTGCAAGTTCAAGCGATTCATGCGCAGTGCCTGCTGAAGCCGGGGGTTCGGGCAAACGAAACCCGGAGTACCCGGGCATAACGGGTCTCCGGGATCAGTGGACAATAACTTATAGCACAACCCGGTTCAAATTGTCAAAATTTTACCATTTTGCATTCTGTTTTTCCGTACTCCCCGGCCCCGGCGTTATGAAGCCATGCCCATCCGGGCCAGTTCATCATAATCCGGCAGTTCATCTTTCAGGTAATCCCTGATTTTTACCAGAATATCGCGTTCCACCTGCCTGACGCGCTCGCGGGAGATGCCCAGGTGGTCGCCTATCTGCTGCAGTGTCTGTGGACTTTCCGCGTAAATCCGCTTGTCGAAAATATTGCGTTCCCGAACGGACATGGTTTTGCGAAACTGAACCACCTTGCGGCGCAGGAGGTCCGTCATTTGTTTTCTTGAGACCTGCGATTCGGTGGATTCCTCATCAGACTCCAGAACTTCAAGCCATTCCGTATCCGATTCGGCATTTAAGGGCGAGTCCAGGAAAACATTGCTGCTGTGCAGGCGCTGGTCCATGTCGATGATATCGTTTTCGGACACACCGCAGTTCTCAGCCAGCCGCTCGGCCGTCGGGTGTATGCCTTTGCTGGCGAGCCGGTCTTTTTCCTGTCGAAGTTTGAAAAACAGTTTTCTCTGACCCTCGGTGGTCACGATTTTGACCACCCGAAAGTTGTCCTGGATGTATTTCAGGATATAGGCTTTGATCCAGAAGGCGGCATAATAGGAAAATTTGACATTTCGCGTCGGATCATATTTTTGGGCAGCGCGCAGGAGGCCGATATTGCCTTCCTGAATCAGGTCATTCATGTTGTGTTTCCAGAATCGCTGGAATTTCATGGCAATTTTGACCACGAGCCGGAGATTGCAGACCACGAGCTGGTAGACGGCGGCCTGGTCGTTCTCCTCCTGAACGCGGCGTGCCAGCTCCTTTTCCTCGTCACGGGTGAGCAGTTTGTGCTTGCGGATATCCGCCATGTAACGCTGCAGGGCATCCGAGCCGGTGTAGGCGGGAGTTTCCGCTTTTTCTTTCCCGGCCTCGGCCGGAGCAACTTTAGGAATTGCCGTTTTTGATTTGATTCCCGGTATTTCAGGTTTGCTCGTTTCAATAAACATGCTGCATCTCCCTTCATTGCCGTCGGATTCGAATAAAACAACCTGGGGCCGCCATGGATGCGGCCTTCAAAGAGGCGCCGGTTTGAAATTTTTTCTGAAAACCGGTCTCGGCCAGACTGACTGCTTGAATTTGAGCTTCACTATATTTGGGTTGGAAGCAAAAGGGTATCGGGCAAAGGATGTATTTTGGGTGGTGGGGGTATGTAGATGGAGCAGGAAAAGCATGCATTTTATTTTCGGTTTCCCGGGCGATGGGGTAAGGGTGTGCGTGAGATTTGCGTTTATGGAAAATATGGCAATGATTGAATTGAGAAGCCGGGTTATTCCCATTTGACCGGCCAAACTTCTTGACAGCGGAATTTTCCGGGTACTGGATATAATTTTTGAAAGCAATGGGAAGGGGAAAGAAAATGGGGCTCAGACAGAAAGGGAAAAGGCCTGATAAAACCTACGATGTGATTGTCATCGGCTCCGGGTCGGGCATGGCAATCGTGGAAAACGCCGTTGAAGCAGGCCTTCGGGTGGCTCTTGTGGACAAGGGGCCGGCCGGCGGAACCTGCCTGAATGCGGGATGCATTCCCTCCAAGATGCTGACGGCTGTGGCCGACCGGGTCATGGAAATCCGGGAGGCGGAACGCTTCGGAATCCGAGCCGCGATTGAGGCAATTGATTTCGGGCAGGTGATGAAGGAGATGCGCGATGCCGTGCTGCCGGAGCATGAACAGATTCACCAGGCGCTGCGTTCAGAGGAACGGATTGATTATTATGAAGGTACGGGGCATTTTGTGGGCCAACGGGAGTTGGCTGTGGGCAATTACCGGATTCAGGGTGAAAAAATTTTTATCGCCTCCGGCAGCCGGCCGGCGATTCCCGCTATCGAAGGGCTTGACCGGGTTGCCTTTCTGACCAGTGAAACCCTGCTTCAGTTGGAGGCGCTGCCAAAATCCCTGGTGATTATCGGCGGCGGTTATATTGCCGCGGAATACGGCCATTTTTTTTCGGCCCTGGGAACGGAGGTAAGCATTGTGCAGCAGCGGGATCGGCTGTTGCCGGCGGAGGAGCCTGAAATTTCGGAAATACTGACTTTTGATCTTTCCCGGCGTCTGCGGGTGTACACCGGCGCGACTGTCACCTCGGTTCAGGCCTCGGACGGGGGGTGCCGCCTGGTGGTGCAGCCGGAAGGCCGGGCGGACAGTCTCTTTTTGAGTGCAGAGCATATACTGGTAGCCGCCGGCAGAAAATCCAATGCGGATCTGCTCCAGGTTGAAGCCGCCGGCATCCAGACGGACGCCAATGGGTTTGTCCGGACCGACCAGTATCTGCAAACCAGCCGGAAGGGAATCTGGGCCATCGGGGACGCCAATGGCCGGCAAATGTTCACTCATACGGCCAATGCCGAGGCGGAGGCGGTATGGGATAATGCCATGAACGGGGAGCACGAGACGATAAATTATGACGCGGTTCCCCGGGCGGTGTTCACCTATCCGCCCGTGGCCGCAGTCGGGATGACGGCCGAGCAGGCGGCAAAGACCCATGAGATCCTGGTGGGAACCGCCCGTTACAGTGATGTGGCCAAAGGCATGGCGCTGCGCGAGGACAGGGGCATGGCCAAGGTGATCCTGGAAAAGGAGAACTTGAAGTTGCTGGGGTTTCATATTATCGGCCCCCATGCGCCCATTCTGATCCAGGAGGTGGTCAACGCCATGGCTTTAGGGGGGCAGCTGGGCGCGCTGTTTTCCGGCCAGCACATCCATCCGGCCTTGACAGAGCTGATTCCCAAAGCATTCGGAAACCTGAGTGAGCCGGAGTAGACAGGTCCGGCTTGGGTGTATGCAGGGGTAGGGTCTCTGCCGGATAAAAATACGGGATTTTTCGTATGGCCCGGTTATGCCTGGGGGGCGCGAAGGTTTGGAAAAGGCTGTTGAAGCCCCGTTGCAGGGGCATCAACAGCCTTTTTTCATCTGTATGGGGAGGTCTGTGTTATTGGTAGCGGCTCAGGCTGTCATCGTGTCACCTTCAGGGAGCTGGCCGGCGGCCCCGGGATTAATCGATGGCATCAAAGCGGCAGACCTCGTAGCAGGACAGGCAGCTGATGCACTTTTCCTTGTCAATGACCGCCGGTTCTTTCTTCTTCCATGAAATGGCGCCCACCGGACACACCTTGAAGCAGAGGCCGCAGTTTTTGCATTTGTCCGGGTTCACTTCGAATTTTAAAAGCGCGGCGCACCGTTTGGCCGGGCAGCGTTTTTCATACACATGGGCGATGTATTCGTCCTTGAAATACCGCAGGGTGGACAAAATGGGGTTCGGGGCGGATTGCCCCAGGCCGCAGAGCGAGGATTCCTGTACGATTTCACAGAGTTCCTCCAAAAGTTCGATGTCGCCGGGCTCGCCTTTTCCCTGGCAGATTTTCTCTAGGATCTCAAGCAGGCGCAGGGTGCCTTCGCGGCAGGGTGTGCATTTGCCGCAGGACTCCTTTTTAATAAAATCCATGAAAAAGCGGCCCACATCCACCATGCAGGTTTTTTCGTCCATTACCACCATGCCGCCGGAGCCCATCATGGATCCGGCTTCATTGAGGGAGTCGAAATCAATGGGGAGGTCCAGCAGGGATTCGGGCAGGCATCCGCCGGACGGGCCGCCGGTTTGCACCGCCTTGAACTTGCCCTTGTCAGGGATGCCGCCGCCGACTTCGTATATGATCTCACGCAGGGTGATGCCCATGGGGACCTCAATGAGGCCGCAGTTGTTCACCTTGCCGGTCAGGGCAAAAATGGCGGTGCCGGTGCTGTTTTTGGTACCCACGCCGGCAAACCACTCCGCTCCCCGGGTGATGATCATGGGGGCGGAAGAAAAGGTTTTGACATTGTTTAGAAGGGTCGGTTTATCAAAAAGACCGATTTCCGTGGTCCTGGGACGGGGGGTTACCCGGGGCATCCCGCGTTTTCCTTCAATGGAGAGGGTCAAAGCTGTGGATTCCCCGCAGACAAACGCGCCGGCCCCCGGAAAAATTTTGATTTCAAAACAAAAATCCGTTCCCAGGATGTTTTTTCCCAAAAAGCCTTTTTCATGGGCTTGCGCAATGGCCTGTTCCAGTCTTTTGATGGCCAGCGGGTATTCAGCGCGGACATAGATATAGCCGGTTTCGGCGCCAATGGTATAGCCGGCGATCATCATGCCTTCAAGGACGGAGTGGGGGTCCCCCTCGATAACAGCCCGGTCCATGAAGGCGCCGGGGTCGCCTTCATCGGCATTGCAGACCACGTATTTGGGGGTTCCGGTGGACTGGTAGGCGGCCTCCCATTTGCGGCCGGCCGGAAAGCCCCCGCCGCCCCTTCCCCGCAGACCGGAGGCTTTCATCTCTTCCACCACGTCCTTGCGGTCCATGGTCAAGGCCTTGTTCAGCCCCTCATATCCCTGGTTGGCAATGTAGTGATTGATGTTGGTGGGGTCAATGACGCCGCAGTTTCGGAAAACCCTTCGTTCCTGGGGTTTGAAGGTCGGGGTGTCCAGAATGTTGGGCACGCCCTCCATCTCTCCATAGCCAAGGGTTCCAAGGGTATATTGCGGAAGCGGATCATCGCCGAGGATGTAGGCATCGACGATTTCTTCTGCCATGGCCGGTGTTACATTCTTATAGCTGACCGTGGCTTTTCCGGGTTTGGCCACGTTGACCAGCGGTTCCGCAAAACAGGGGCCCATGCACCCGGCTTCAAGGACATGAGCGGTGACGTTTTTTTTGGCGATTTCCTCTTCAAAGGCCTTGAGCACATCCATGGCGCCTGCTGATCGGCCGCAGGTGGCCGTTCCAATGACGATTCGGGGAGCGCCGCCTTCTTGCAGGGCATCCCATTCTTTTTTTGCCTGTTCCTGAATTTCAGCAAAAGTCATTCTGTTTTCCTCCCGTCAAAAATTTCCGCCACCATTTTGGGGGTCAGCTTGGCCTCGACTTCCTCGTCGATCATCACGCAGGGGGCAAGGGCGCAGCAGCCGATGCAGGCCACGGTTTCCAGGGTGTACTCCTGGTCCTCGGTGGTCTCGCCCTCGGAGATGCCAAGGCTCCTTTCCGCCTCTTCCAGGATTTTTTCAGCCCCGCGGACATGACAGGCTGTGCCGCGGCAAACCATGATGGAATGCTTCCCCCGGGGAGTAAACCGGAACTGGGTATAAAAAGAGGCAACTGCATAGACCCGGCTTGCAGGCACCCCGGTTGTTCTGGAGATCTCACGCATGGCCTCATCCGGCAGATACCCGAGTTCGGACTGCACTTTCTGCAGGATCGGGATGAGTTCATCCTGTTGCCCCTTATAGGGTGAGAGTATATCACGTAAACGCTCTTTCATTCTTTCTTCCTCCTTGCCTTCAATTTTATGCAGCAGCAGCCCCATTTGATGTCTTGCTATATCCCCGCTTATATCCCGGCGGCGCTGCAAAAATCCCGGTATCGCCTTGTGAGCGGCCCCCTGTTGCCGGCCCCGGTTGTCTCGGGGGGAGCTCCGGGTCGGCGGGAGCAGCAGCAGCTTCAGCAAGAGAAAGGGCGGGGCTGTTATCGCCCCGCCCCTGCTTCCTGCCGCCTGTAAATCATGCCGCCTGTTCGAGCTTAACGGCGCATACCTTGTATTCCGGAATGTTGGCCACGGGGTCCAGGGCCGCGTTGGTCAACCGGTTGACCGCGGATTCGGCGTAATGGAAGGGGATAAACACCGTCCCGTCCACCGCCTGGTCCGATACCTTTACCTGGGCTGTTATCTGACCCCGCCTTGAGATGATCCGGATTTTTTCCCTGTCTTTGAGTCCGTAGGCTTCAGCGTCCTTCTCCGATATCTCCACGAAATTCTCCGGCGCCCGTTCATTGAGGCCCTCGGTTCGGCGCGTCATGCTGCCGGTATGATAGTGGTAGAGCAGCCGGCCGGTGGTCAGGTAAAGGGGATATTCCTCATCCACCTGTTCCGCCGGGGCAATAAAGTCAATGGCGTGGAAAACCCCCTTGCCGTGGGTGAACTCCTTGGTATGAAGGATCGGTGTCCCGGGGTGATCGGGGCTCGGGCAGGGCCAGTGGAGTCCTTCCCGGGCGATGCGCTCGTAGGTTATCCCGGCGTAAGAGGGGGTAATGCCCGACATTTCGACAAATATTTCCCGGGCGCTCTCGTAGTCCATGGGGTATCCCATTCTTCGGGCGATTTCCGCTGTTATCCGCCAGTCCTCACGGGCGGCTCCGGGCGGTTCCACAGCCTTTCGGACCCGCTGGACGCGGCGTTCCGTGTTTGAAAAAGTCCCTTCCTTTTCGGCAAAACAGGCGGCCGGCAGCACAACGTCGGCCTGCCGGGCGGTTTCGGTCATAAAAATATCCTGGACCACCAGAAAGTCAAGCTTGGCAAAGCTTTTTTCCGCATGATTCAAATCCGGATCCGAAACAAGCGGGTTTTCGCCAATGATGTACATGGCCTTGAGCTTGCCTTCATAGGCCTTTGGGACCATTTGGGTGACAGTCAGCCCCGGTTTGTCCGGAAGGTCTGAAACCCCCCAGGCGTTTTCCATTTTTTTCCGTGCCGCCTCGTCCGTGACTTTCTGGTACCCGGTGTATACGTTGGGCAGCCCGCCCATGTCGCAGGCGCCCTGAACGTTGTTTTGTCCGCGCAGGGGGTTGACCCCGCCGCCCTCGATGCCCAGGTTGCCGCAGAGCATGGCGAGGTTGGCGAGTGATTTGACGTTGTCGGTGCCGGTGGTGTGCTGGGTTATGCCCATGCAGTACAGGATGCTCCCGGTTTTCGCTCCCGCGTAGGTCCGCGCAGCCTCGACAATTTGCTGCGCCGGGATCCCGCTGATTTTTTCAACGTATTCCGGGGTGAATTTCTCCACCATGGCGGCCAGTTCCTCAAAGCCGGTGGTGCGGCTTTCAATAAAAGCCGGGTCATGCAGGTTCTCCTTGATAATCACATGCATCAACCCGTTGATCCATGCCACATCCGTTCCCAGGTTCGGACGCAGCCACATGTCTGCATGCTGGGTTAGTTTGATGGCGCGGGGATCCACCACGATCAGCCTGGCGCCCCTGTATTCCACCGCCCGTTTGACGAAGGTGGACAGGACCGGGTGGTTTTCCGTGGTATTGGATCCGGTTACGAGGATAACCTCGGCTTTTTCAATATCGGCAATGGTGTTGGTCATCGCCCCGCTCCCAAATGCTGCGGCCAGACCGGCCACTGTGGAGGAATGTCAGAGCCGGGCGCAATGATCCACATTGTTGGTTTTAAGCACCGCCCGTGCCAGTTTCTGGGCCAGGTAATTCTCTTCGTTGCTCACCCTTGCGGAGGTGAGCACACCGAGGCTGTCCGGTCCGCTTTGGTCCCGGATTTCCCCCAGGCGTCGGGCGGTCAGTTCCAGGGCTTCAAACCATGACGCTTCGCGAAACTCGCCATTTTCCTTTATCAGCGGCGTGGTCAGCCGGTCCGTGGAGTTGATGAAATCAAAGCCGTACCTGCCCTTGACGCAAAGGCTTCCCTGATTGGGGGGGCTCTCCTCGGCACCGGTGACTTTGATCACCCGGTTGTCTTTGACGTGCAGATCCATCTGGCAGCCGACGCCGCAATAGCTGCAGGTGGTGCGGGTCTTTTTGACTTCCCAGGGCCGCCATTCGTACCTGGAATTTTTCTCCACCAGCGCCCCCACGGGGCAGACCTGAACGCATTCGCCGCAGAAAACGCAGTCCGAGTCTTTCAAGGGATGGTCCCCGGCGGCCACGATCTTGGCCTCAACGCCGCGATAACCGAAACTGATGGCATTGTTGACCTGGATTTCGTTGCACGCCTGCACGCATTGGCCGCACAGGATGCACCTGGAGAAATCCCGAACGATGAAGGGGTTGACGGTTTCCATGGGATAGCGGGGGGCGGGCGCAGGGAATCGATCCCCCCGGACCTGGTAACGGTAGGCCAGTGTTTGAAGCTCGCAGTCTCCCCATACGGGGCAGAGTTCCCCGCTGGTGTCATAGGCCTGAACATCCCTTTGGTAGGCGGTCCAGTTCACGGGATCACCGCCATGCACCGCGCAGTTGTGGTTGCCGGAAGCCAGCAGCAGTTCCAGGGTCATTTTCCGGTTGGCAACCACCTTCGGTGATTCGGTGTACACAACCATGCCGGATTTGGCAGGCGTGGAGCAGGCGGTCACCAGGTTGCGGGCATCTTTTACTTCCACAACGCAGATGCGGCAGGAGCCTGTCGGGGACGCGCCTTTGAGGTAACAGAGAGTGGGAATATCGATGTCGTTTTTACGGGCCACCTCGAGTATGGTCTCGCCCGGGTTGAATGAAAAAGTCTGGTCGTTAATGGTAATCTTTTGATCTGTCATGACGCCCTCTGCATTCTTGGATAAGTTGTTTCCGCCTGTTGCGCTTCCCCGGCGCCCCGGGGATTTTTACCGGCCGGAAAAAACCGGCGGTTGTGACGGAAGCAGGGTTTTCTATTAAAAAATAAAATTTCAATATAAAATAATTGTGTATGATTTTTCAAGAAAATTATGCCGGAAAAACGTGTCCTGTTTTTATTGCGGATAATCCGGAGATACAGCGGTTTGGCGCCAGGTGTCGGGGCTTGATGGAAAGGCTGGGGTCAGGATAGCCGGGCCGGAAGTCAGGAGGGGGCAATGGGCGTCCCTTAACCTGTCTTCCGGCACTCGTTCTTCCGGCTTCCGGACTCTGGCGGTTGTCAGCCGTTGGCTTTTTCAAAATCTTTCATGAAATCGACCAGGGCCTGAACTCCCTCAACCGGCATGGCATTGTATACGGAGGCCCGGCAGCCGCCGACGGAGCGATGGCCCTTGAGCCCGGCTAGGCCGTTGTCTGTTGCCTCCTGGATAAATTTTTTCTCCAGCTCTTCACTGGGCAAGCGGAAGGTGATGTTCATCAAGGACCGGCTGTCCTTGTCCGCTGTGGGGCGGTAAAAATCCCCGGAATCCATGTAATCATAGAGGATGTCGGCTTTCCGGCGGTTCTGGCGGTCCATGGCGGCGAGCCCGCCCACGGTCTCCTCGACCCATTTCAGGACCAGCTGGACGCTGTAGATGGAAAATGTCGGGGGGGTATTGTAAAGGGAGTTCTTTTTGAGGAAGGTGTTGTAGTCCAGCATGGAAGGCAGGCCTTCGGGTATCAGTTGCAGCATGTCGTCCCGGATGATCACCATGCAGATGCCGGAGGGGCCGATATTTTTCTGGGCGCCGGCATATATCATGCCGAATTTTTCCACATCCAGCGGTCTGGAGAAAATGTCGGAGGACATGTCAGAGACAATGGGAACGCCCCCGGTGTCCGGAAAATCCGCCCACTGGGTGCCCTTTATGGTGTTGTTGGAGGTGATGTGGGCAAATGCCGCATCCTTGTTGAACCGGATGTTTTTGGGGATATAGGCGAAGTCCCTGTCCTCGGAGGAGGCGACCACCTGGTGGGCCTTGTTCTGGATCCGGGCTTCGGTTATCGCCTTGGTGGACCAGGTGCCGGTGTTCACGTAGTCGGCGGATTGGCCGCCGGATAAAAAATTCATGGGGATCATGGCAAACTGGAGGCTGGCCCCGCCCTGAATAAACAGCACGTGATAGCGCTCATCCAGCCCCAGCAGACGTTTGGCCCTTTCAACGGCGTCGTTGATGATACGATCAAACCAGGGGGAGCGATGGCTGAGTTCCATGACGGACATGCCGCTGCCCTGATAATTCAGCAGCTCTTCCCGGATGGTTTCCAATACCGGCAGCGGCAGCATGGCCGGGCCCGGATTAAAATTATAAATGCGTTTTTCAGTCATGTTAAAGCCTCCATTCGTTATATTAATTTATAGTCGTGTCAAATTATTCATAATGACAAAATCATTGAAATATGTCAAGTTGCTTGCGCCAGTGAGTGTTTCGGAACCATATCTTTCCGTAATGTTTGACAGTCTCATGGTTTTGGCATAAATTTGGACTGATCCGGCAGCTCCCGCCGGGAACAGGCATCCACGCAGAAACAAGCGAAACAGGAGCACAGAGATAATGGACATTCTGAATTATCCTTCTGAGGACGCGGAGCAGCGCATTGATGCGATCGTCCGGCGCGGCTTGTCATTTGACCCGGAGCAGACACGGGCGGTGGCGGAGATCCTGGAGGCGGTGCGAATGAAGGGCGATGCCGCCCTGATGGATTATACCCGCCGTTTTGATGCACCTGAGATGCGTGCGGCGGATTTGACCGTGGCGCCGGCCGCCTTTGATGAGGCCGAGGCGAGTGTGGACCGGGCTTTTTTGGACGCGCTGGAACGGGCGGTGGATCAGATTGGGCAGTTTCACCGGCGGCAGTTGAAAAATTCCTGGTTTCAGGCGGCCCGCCCCGGTGTGTTTCTCGGCCAGATGAGCAATCCCGTGCCTGCTGCCGGTGTTTACGTGCCGGGGGCAAAGGGCGGGATGACGCCCCTGGTCTCCTCGGTGCTGATGGGAGCCATCCCTGCGCGGATAGCCGGGGTGGAAAAGGTGGTGATGACAACACCGCCGCGCAGCGATGGAAGCGTTGACCCGCATCTTCTGGCTGCGGCGCGGCGGGTCGGGGTGGATGCGGTATACAGGGCCGGCAGTGCCTGGGCCGTGGGGGGGCTTGCCTTTGGGACGGAAACCCTGCCGCGGGTGGATGTCATTGTCGGGCCGGGAAATATCCATGTCACCATCGCCAAGAAACTGGTGGCGGGTACGGTGGGCCTCGACATGGTTGCCGGTCCCAGTGAGATCCTTGTCGTGGCTGATGATTCAGCGAATCCGGAGTTCATTGCAGCCGACTTGCTGTCCCAGGCGGAGCATGATCCCCTGGCCTCGGCTTTGTTGATCACCGACTCCCGCCAGGTTGCAGCGGAGGCCGCACTCGCGCTGCAGCGGCAGCTTGAAACGCTTTCCCGTAAAGCGATCGCCGAAGAGGCCCTGGAAGCTTTTGGCGGGATTATGGTGGTCCCGGATATGGCAGCGGCCATCGCGCTGGCCAACCGGATTGCCCCGGAGCACCTGGAGCTTCTGGTGGATGCCCCGTTTGAATACCTGAGTTTGATTCGAAACGCCGGCGCGGTTTTCATGGGCCATTATTCGCCGGAACCCATGGGCGACTATATCGCCGGCCCGAACCATGTGCTGCCCACCGGCGGGACCGCCCGGTTTTCCTCCGCGCTCTCGGTGGATACCTTCATGAAGCAGACCAGCCTTATCTGTTATTCACAGGCGGCCATGGAGCGGGAAGCAGACGATGTGATGCGTCTGGCGGGAATCGAGGGTCTTGGTGCCCATGCCGAGTCGGTTCGGCTGCGGCGGGGAAAAAGCTGATCGGCGTAAAACACGGTTTTTGTGCAGGCACTATTTAGGGGCTTGACAAGGGCCCTTAAGACAATTATGGTGAATTATATTTTGGGAATATGCTCAAAAAGGAAAGGGTATGGGGAGACCACATAAAAAACGATTTGTGGCATACAACCCGGGCGTCAGTTATTTCAAGCCACGGGGCATTCCAATGCTGGAACTGGAAGAAATCCATTTGACCATTGATGAACGGGAGGCCTTGCGCCTAGCTGATCTCGACGGCCTCTCCCATGAGGAGGCCGGCCGCCAGATGCAGGTGTCCCGGGCCACCTTTGGCCGCATCATCGAGCGGGCCCGTAAAACCGTTGCCGATGCCCTGATAAACGGCAAGGCCATCAACATTGAAGGCGGCAATTATCGCATTGGCACAACAGAGCGGCTTTTCCGGTGCTCGAAATGTGAATATGAATGGCATGAATCCTGTGGAACCGGCCCGCCCCCCCGATGCCCCTCTTGTGAGCACAAAAAGGTATACCGGGTGCCCGCCGAGAAGGTGGATCCAGCCTGATCGGAGCATTTATCTTTTATGATTATCAACAATCTGTTTTAAAGGAGAACGTATATGGCCGAATGTTCAGGCGGCTCCTGCAGCCATAACCAGGCGCAGGATCAGCAAAAATCCAGGGAGATCCAGGAGCAGGCATTGAAAGACACGCTTGCCCGGATCAAGCACAAATTTCTTATCATGAGCGGAAAAGGCGGGGTCGGCAAAACCAGCGTGTCGGTTAATATCGCCATTGCCCTGGCCAACCAGGGGTACCAGGTGGGGCTTATGGATGTTGACCTCCATGGCCCGGATGTTCCCCGCATGCTGGGTCTGGAAGGAATGGTCGGCGCGGGGCAGAATGATAAGCTGGCCCCCATGCCCTATTCGGATAACCTCAGGGCCATTTCCATTGAATCATTGATGCCCAATAAAGACGATGCCGTTATCTGGCGGGGGCCGCTGAAACATTCGGCCATCAGCCAGTTTATCTCAGACGTGGACTGGGGGGATCTGGATTTTCTGATCGTGGACTCAC
The DNA here is from genome assembly GCA_964575805.1 of uncultured Desulfobacteraceae bacterium. Lineage (GTDB taxonomy): Bacteria > Desulfobacterota > Desulfobacteria > Desulfobacterales > Desulfosalsimonadaceae > M55B175. The sequence goes on along the minus strand of CAZNSO010000011.1, from coordinate 20,043 downwards.
CTCCCGGAACGGGGGATGAACCCCTGAGCGTTGCCCAGACGATTTCGGACTGCCGGCCGATCATTGTCACCACCCCCCAGGAGGTGGCCCTCTGGGATATCCGCAAATCCATTAATTTTTGCAAAAAAATTGACCGGGAGTTGTTCGGCCTGGTGGAGAACATGAGCGGTTATGTCTGCCCGCATTGCGGCAAGGCCGTCGAGCTCTTCGGCACCGGCGGCGGGGAAAAAACCGCAAAAGAATTCGGCATTAACTTTCTGGGCCGGATTCCCTTCGACCCGAATCTGGTTAAAGCCGGCGATGAGGGCTCCTCTTTCCAGGATGCATACAACGACACGGATGCGGCCCGGGCTTTTGCACAGATTGCCGGCTACCTGGCCAGGTTGATGGGGGAGTAGCCAGGCCGTCGGCGCCGGGCATCAGTTTTGCGTAAGGTGGTTGAGGGTCAGCGTCAGGGGCTGGTCATCCTCGCCTTCCCCTGCATAAAGGACCGGGCCGGGGCGTCGGTAGTCGTCCGGCCCGGGCTCGGCTGACAGCCATGTCTCGCGCAGGGATCTGGCGACTTGGAAAGCAGGGGATTCAATGTCCACGGTGGTGCGCTCCAGGACCAGGGTAAGACGCCCTTTGCGCTCTTCCAGGTGCATCAGGGGGGCTATCGGGATGCCGATCGGCTCCCATTGGGAAAAAGTCTTTTCCAGGTTTTTTACCCCGGCCATCTGGCCGGTGGCTTTTGCCGCGATCAGGCTGAATACGCCGTATCCCAGGTTGTATGTGTACGTGCAGTCAAACCAGGTCGGGTCGTTTCCGCGGCCGTCATAGCCGTAAAAGTGGTTCTGGGTTTTGAACTGGGGCACCGAGGCCTGGAATATTTTTTTGACAGGCGCCGGGATCTCGTCCTCCGGTTCAAGGGAGCCGGTTTTGACAAGCTCCTGCTTCAGGGTTTTCAGGGAGACAAACGCCGGGCGCATCAGCAGGTAAGGATCGGCTGAGTCATAGTTCTGGAACAGCAGCGGCCCATAGGCCTCCGCGTAAAGCCCCCCGGCTTCAATGGTCCGACGGAACCACTGGCGCTCAATGCCCATTTTGTATTCGCCTTTATCCTGGAGAATTTTCAGGTAATCCGTGACAAGCCCCATGATGACCTTCTCCGTCTGCACCTGGGAGAACTGAAAGTTGCCGTGGCTGTCGCGTTCAGTGAGCAGTCCCTCCTGGAAGAATTCGGGGAGATCGTTGAACAGGTCGTCATCGCGGGTGTTCCATATGGTGAAGGCGCTCTCCTCCCGCGAAAGGCGCGCCATGCGCCGCAGATAATCCAGCTTGTCCTCCAGGGCCGGGAAATCCGTGTGAAAATCCGTATCATGCGTGCTGTTGTAGTCGGCGATAATGGTGTTGAGCTTGATGATAAAGATTTGGATTTCATTTATAAATTCAAGTACCCCCTCCGGAATGACGATAATGCCGTAGTTTTTGCCCACCGCCGCCCGCCGGACGATGCCGTCGCAGATCACGCGGGAGAGGTGACGCAGGGTCATCCCGTAGGCGGTATAATCGACGGTGCCCTGTTTCCTGGCTTTTTCAAGACGCTGTGTGTCTATGAATTCAGCGAGTTCCTCGCCGATGACCAGAATGTTGGGATGCACCTGCAGCCCGACCTCCAGGCCGAGGTGACTGGCCGAGCGGCCCATGACCTTGCAGACGTGCCAGTATTTGGCATCTGAGCTGCAGTCCGTGGAAAGGTTGCTGATATCATTGGCGAAGGCTCTTGCCGCAGAATGAAATCCGAAAGATATGGTGACCAGGGGGCTGCCATCCTTATCCTTGACCTGCAGGTCGCCGTCGATGGTTTTGGGGACCCCGATGACCTGGATGCCGTCGGCATGGAAGGCCTGGGCCAGGAGGGCGGCATTGGTGTTGGAATCATCGCCGCCGATGATCACCAGGGCGTCCAGGTCCAATTGTTGACAGGTTTCCCGGGCCCTGGCCATTTTGGACGCGGTGTCGATCTTTGTCCGGCCGGTGCGGATCATGGTAAATCCGCCAAGGTTGCGGTAGGAATCGATGATCTCCCGGGTCAGTTCGATATAGTTGCCCTCCAGCAGGCCATCGGGTCCCATGAGGAAACCAAAAAGCCGGCTTCCGGGATTGGCGGCGCTCATGGCGTCAAAGATGCCGGCAATGACATTGTGGCCTCCCGGCGCCGGTCCCCCGGAAAAAACCACACCGATATGCCGTTTTTTTTCAAAATCCCGCCGGACGGCCGCATCCGGCGAGGAAGTCGCCGTTATGGTCTGCACCGGGTTGTCGATAATATCCGGGAGCTGCTCCCGACAGAATGCGTGCGTTTTAAACTGGTAACGGGTGTCGGCCCTGAGTTCCGTGTAGGGCCCTTGAAATGCCTGGCAAAGCTCCGGTGTGAAGCTTAAACGTTTTTGCATTACCGTATTGTGGGAACGGGTTGCCTTTAGAACCTCCGGGCGGGCCAGAAATCCGGTTGAATTGCCTGATGCCATTATCCCCTCCGATGCATGGGCGGTGAGTCTTGTGTGGTCTCCAGATAAACATATTTATTTATAGCGCAATTTTGCCGGCAGTCAAGTACCAATGGGGGCGGCGGCGGTCTAAAGGCGCGCTGAAGGCCGGGTCCGGCCTTTCCGCAATATTTGTCCCTGAACGGGGCGATTTTCAGATTTATCGTGGGGTCCCGCCTGCATAATCTTTTTGACAGTTGCGTATTTTTGGGATACAGGAAAAAAGAACGCAATGCAATCAGAGGTCAGGAGCTATTTTTATCATGATGCCGATCTATATGCCATGGCGCTGGTGGCGCAAGCCTGAAACCAGGGGGGAAGCTCTGCGGCTGGTGCCGATTTAGCTGTTGACCGGAGATAACGACCGGATTTGAAATGGATTAAAACCGCGGGGCCTCTACAGGGCATCCCGCGGTTTTTTGTTTCGGCCTTTGGTTCGGGATACTGGCTATCATGTAAGAGCAACCACCAAACCTTGAGGGGGTGCAGTATGTTAATCGTCATGCGGCGTGATGCCGATGAAACACAGATAGAAAAAGTGATCGGGGCGCTGGAGGCCAACGGCTACAAGGCCCGTCCCATTCCGGGCGGGGACCGGGTCTCCATTGCCGTGCTGTTCAATAAAGCGCCGGTGGATGCAGCCTGGGTTCAGGAGTTGCCCGGTGTCAAGGAGGCCATTGCGGTAACCCGCCCTTTTAAACTGGTCAGCCGCGAGACCAAAGCCGAGGATACAATCGTCCATGTGGGCGGGGTGGATATCGGTGGGGACCAAATGGTTGTTATCGCCGGGCCCTGCGCCATAGAGAGCGAATCCCAGGCCATGGCCATAGCCTGGCAGGTACGGGCAGCCGGTGCGGCCATTTTTCGCGGCGGGGCCTTTAAGCCGCGGACTTCGCCCTATTCCTTCCAGGGCCTGGGTGAGGAGGGGTTGCGTATTCTTGCCAGGGTGCGCGAGGAAACCGGCATGCCGGTGGTGACCGAAGTGATGGACCTGGCATGCTTTGACGCGGTGGAGGCCCACGCCGACATCGTTCAGATCGGGACACGGAACATGCAGAATTTCAGCCTGCTTCGCCGGGCCGGGGAGTCCGCACGGCCGGTGCTGTTAAAGCGGGGCATGTCGGCCACGGTGGAGGAATGGCTGATGGCGGCGGAATACATTATGGCGGAAGGAAATCACAATGTGATTCTTTGTGAGCGGGGCGTTCGCACTTTTGTCCGGCACAGCCGCAATACCCTTGATTTCTCGGCTGTGCCCGTTGTTCAGCGCGAGAGTCATCTGCCTGTCATCGTGGATCCCAGCCATGCCGCCGGCTTCCGTGACCAGGTCATGCCGCTGGCCCGGGCGGCGGTGGCGGTTAATGCAGACGGTGTAATGCTGGAAGTTCACAATGAACCGGAAAAAGCCAAAAGCGACGGGGTGCAGTCGCTTTACCCGGACCAGTTCGCTGATCTTTGCCGCCAGATGCAGGCCATCCATGCGGTGTGCCGCCCGGATGCCCGGGAAAAATCATGAAACGGCGAATCTGGAACAGCGGCATTTGTTCATGCCGCCATGGGAAGGACGGTTTTAAATGAAAACCATATCCATACCCGGTCTTGAGAAGACCTCCCATATTCATGTCGGGGCCTCCCTGAAGGATTTGCCGGCATACCTCCCGGCGGCCCGCACCATCGTTATTTCAGACGAAAATGTGGTTAATCGTCACGGCGACCGGTTCCCTTCCCGGGAAATCATTGTCATCGGCCAGGGCGAGGGCGTCAAAACCCTGGATACGGTTTCAATGATCTATGACCGCCTGATCGCCCGGCAGGCCGACCGCTCGGTTTATCTGCTGGGCATCGGCGGGGGCATCGTCTGCGACATCACCGGCTTTGTCGCGTCCACCTATTTGCGGGGAGTGGGTTTTGCTTATTGCCCCACAACCCTGCTGGCCCAGGTGGACGCCAGTGTGGGGGGGAAAACCGGCGTCAACTTCCACGGCTACAAGAATATGGTGGGGGTTTTCAATCAACCGGATTTTGTTCTTTGTGACCCCGCTGTTTTACAGACCCTGCCGCGGCGGGAAGTGGCCTGTGGGTTTGCCGAGGTGGTCAAGCATGCCGCAATTGCGGATATCCGATATTTTGAATTTCTTGAACACGAATGCCGCCGGGCATTTGCCCTGGAGCCGGAGGTGATGGAACGGGTGGTGCATGATTCAGTTGCCATCAAGGCCGGCGTGGTCAGCCGTGATGAAAGGGAAAAGGGGGAGCGGCGGAAATTGAATTTCGGGCACACCTTTGGGCATGCGGTGGAAAAGACACAGGGGCTTTCGCATGGAGAAGCCGTCAGCATCGGCATGATGCTGGCGGCAAACTTTTCAGAAAAGCGTCGCCTGCTGGACAATCGCTCCGTCGAGCGGCTTTCCGGCTTGTTGTCCGCATTTGACCTGCCTGTTTCCTTTTCAGGGGACAAACAGGCGATAATGGATGCGGTTTGCCGCGACAAAAAGCGGGAGGGCGATTTTTTTCATTTCATTTTGCTGGAGGCCATCGGCCGGGCGGTCGTGGCTTCTGTTTCCCTCCCGGAGTTGGCGGCCGTTCTGCCGGAAGGCTGAGCATCGTTCGAATAAATTGCGTTCAAAAAGTCTTCAGACGCCTTGACATGCCGGAGAATCAGTGCCATAGTAGTAAAAAATGGTAACAGTGTTTATGTTCGTTATTGCCGTACATCAATTGGAATGGCAATTTGGATGATACTCGTCCGGGCCTGCCGAAAGACCATAAGCACGCCGGTCCCAGCCGTTCAACAAAACAAGTGAATTGAGGATCAACGGAACCCATGTGCCTTTCACGTGAGCCGGGCGCCTTGAAAATTTTAATTAGTATAAAATTAAAAATAATTTAACGCCCGGTATAGGTTTAATGCATCGTCCGAACCGTCCACCACGCATCATGGCGCCAAAACAGAGTTGTTGCCGCGGCGGACCCCCCGTTTTTCCGGGAGGCGTCCAAAGCTCAATACGGCATGCCTTTGTCGAAAAGCCCTGTTTGGGTTTTTTTGCCAGGATTTCGAAGGCAGCCTTTTGTATTTCAAACCAAAGAGAGGGGAGCGTGATGAAAAGAATGAAACAGTTTGCGTTTGGTCTGGTGCTTGGCCTTTTGACCGTGTGCCTGTCCGGCACCGGCACCTGGGCGGAGGAGGTGGTGATCGGATTCACCGGCCCCCTGAGCGGGCCCGGGGCCGGCTATGGCCGGGACAATGTCAACGGGCTTAAAATGGCCTGCGAGGACATCAACAAGGCCGGCGGTATCACGATTGACGGCACCTCTTACACGTTCAAGGTGGAAACCTATGACGACATGATCGACCCCACCGCGGCGGTCAACAATGCCCGCCGCCTCCGGTCCCGCTCGGGTGCGCGCGTGATTTTCAACCCGATATTCAACACCATTGCGCCCTTAATGGAGATCAATGAGCAGCGGGGATCCGAATTCCTGATGATGGCCTACAGCAGCACCCCGAAAATTGATGCGCTCGACAATGATCTGACCTGCTCCATCCCCCCGCCTTTTACCGCTTACGTGCACGGCTTCTCGGATCTGGCCTGGGAGAAGGGCTGGCGGAAGGGCGCCATGGTCGTCACGCTCGGGGCTTATGGGGATGAATGGCGCGAGGCCTTCAAGGAGTACTGGGTCAATAAAATGGGCGGTGAAATCACGGCGGACAAGCCGGCCAACTATTACACGGAAACGGATTTTTCCTCCCAGTTGAGCGCGGCCCTGGCAACCGACCCGGAATTTATGCTCATCGGCGGGCCTTCCGAGCCCACCGGCCTGGTGATTGAACAGGCCCGGAACCTCGGGTTTAAGGGTGGGTTCATCCTGGTGGACCAGGCCAAGATGGACTACATTGCGGACGTGGTCTTTGGCGGGGACCTGGCCCTGATGGACGGCGTTATCGGGGTGCTGCGGTGCCTGGACCTGCCATCCCCGGTAGTTAAGGAATTCAACAAGCGCTACGAGGAACAATACGGTGTGCACAACACCTATGAAGCCATGCTGGAATATTCCGCGCTGAATCTGGTGTTTTCAGCCATGAAAGAAGCCGGCACCGTAACCGACCCCAAGGCCATCAAGGCGGCCATTCCCAAGGTCCTGCCCCAGGACCCGGAAAAAGTTCCCACCGTTTTTGTGGGAACCCGGGAAACCAAGCTCCTGGTCCCCGCAACCGTTGGTTATATTGCGGACGGTAAATACGCCGAAGCCTATCAGTATATCTGGTGGGCCAAGGACGACGCTGCCTTTGAGGCGGCCAAGGAACTCGTCCCCACTGAAGGCATTGAAACCCGCTGGGAACCCCTGGAGGGCTACACCGAATAGTTTTTTTCGTTCTTTTCCTGTGCCCGGGGGGCAAAAGTTGATTGGCCCCCCGGGTTTTTTTGGGCTTTTGAGTTGTTTAGCAGTCCCCGCCAGGCCGGTCGATAAACATAAAATATATTGCCAAACAGTGTTTCGTTTGTTATGCCAGGCAGCGAATCCATTTTCCGAACGTTTGCTCGGTAAAACTTTTCGCCTGATTGCTGTTCAGGCGATACGGGCTTTGGCGCGGCCGGGCAGGGACTATTCATAAGAACAAGGGGTGAGAGGCAATGGAGCTTTTCCTGCAGCAGGTTTTCAACGGCATTATGTTCGGCAGCACGTATGCGATTGTGGCCCTGGGCCTGACGCTGGTCATGGGGATCTTAAACATCCCCAATTTTGCCCACGGCCATCTTTACATGATCGGCGGTTATATCACCTTCTTTTTTATGGCGTCGGCGGGCTTGGGCTACTGGTTGGCCCTGGTTTTTTCAGTGGCGGCGCTGGGCGTGATCGGGGCCCTGATGGAGCGGTTCGTTTACCGGCCCTTGAACGACCAGCCCCATATCAACGCGTTTATCGCCGCCATTGGCTCGCTTCTGTTTCTGGAAGCCCTGGCCCTGGTGGTATGGGGCTCCCAGGGCTTGCGGATACCCAATCCCCACCCGCAGATTTTTGAAGTCTGGGGCATCACAATGAGCCTGCAGCGGCTGCTGGTTATCTTTGGCGCTGTTGCTTTGATCATGGCATTGCACCTGTTCATGAAAAAGACGATCATGGGCACCACCATCGAGGCGGTGGCACAGAACCGGGAAGGCGCCATGCTGACCGGTATCAACGTCAACCGGGTCTCTGCCATGACCTTTGCCATTTCAGCGGGCACCGCAGCGGTGGCGGCCAGTTTTCTCACCCCGATATTCATGCTCTCACCCTCCATGGGGGCGATCCTGGGGATGAAGGCCTTTGTCATTGTCATCCTGGGGGGCATGGGCAGCATCCCGGGGGCCATCCTGGGCGGCTATATCCTGGGGCTTATCGAAGCGCTGGGCGGGGGCTATGTTTCCGCGGCATATAAAGACGTGTTTGCCTTCGGCGCCCTTGTGCTCATTTTATCCATCAAGCCAACCGGATTGTTCGGCCGGAAGGAGGACTAGACCGTGTTTACCAAGCCGATCCATACCAAGCTGCTTTACCTGGCGATTCTAGCCGCGGCACTGCTTCTGCCTCTCTATGTGCCTGATCCCTATATCTTCCAGATTGTAACCATGAGCCTGCTTTTTGCCATCGCCACATCGGGCATGAACCTGATCATCGGCGTGACGGGCCAGGCCTCGCTTGCGCACGGGGCCTTTTTCGGCATCGGGGCTTATGGGGTGGCGATTATGACCAAGGCCGGGATCACGTTCTGGCTGGCGCTTCCGGCATCCGCCCTGATCGCTTCTTTTGTGGGCCTTTTGGTGGGACTGCCCACCCTCCGGACCCGGGGGGCGTATTTTGCCATCACCTCGCTTTGCTTCGGCGTGATCCTCTGGATCGTGGCCGGCAACTGGATCGAACTGACCGGGGGGCACAACGGGATTTTCGGCATCCCCCGGCCATCGTCGATTCCGGTGCCGTTTTTCGGCGAAATACCGCTTTACACGCAAACGGGGATGTACTACCTGGCCCTGGCCTTTCTCCTGCTGACCCTGTTTGCGCTCTACCGGCTGGTGTACTCGATCTTCGGCCTGAGTTTCATGGCCGTGCGCAACAACGAGCCGCTGGCCGATTCCGTGGGGATCAACACCTTTGCCACCAAGCTGGTCTCTTTTGTTATCGCCAATTTCATCGCCGGTCTGGCCGGGGGGCTTTATGCCAGCATCATCGGTGCGGTGAGCCCGAGCGCGGCCGGTTACATGATGACCTTTAATTTTTTGATTTTTTTGATTCTAGGCGGCATGGCCACCCTGCCCGGGCCGGTGGTCGGGGCCTTTGCCATACCGGTTTTAATGGAGTTCCTGCAGTTCATGGGCGACTACCGCATGCTGTTTTTCGGCGCCCTGCTGGTGGTGGTGATCATCTATTTCCCGCAAGGCTTTGCCGGAGGGCTTCGCCAGTTGAATCAAAAAGTTGCCGCCCGGCGGCAGCGAAAACTCTCGGAGAGTGGCCATGCTTCGCGTTGAATCTGTGACCAAACGTTTTGACGGCCTCCTTGCCGTGCAGGATTTGAGCTTTGAAATCGTGCCGGGAGAAATCCTGGCGATCATCGGCCCGAACGGCGCGGGCAAATCGACCGTGTTCAACCTGATCACCGGCACCCTGCGGCCGACAGCGGGAAAAATCTATATCAGCGAACTCGACATAACCGGTTTAAAGCCGTACCGCATTGCCGGCCAGGGGGTTTCCCGGACCTTTCAGACCACAAGCCTTTTCGATCAGCTCCGGGTGATCGACAACCTGATGATCGCCTATAAATGGCGGACCCGGCTGGGTTTTTGGAACACGCTCTTTCATACCCGGACTTTTAAGGCCGACCAGGCAGCAGCTTTTCAGCGGGCCATGGAAACCCTGGAGTTTCTGGGGCTTTCAGAGAAAAGCCATCATTTCATCCCCTCGCTTTCCCAGGAGGAGCAGAAGCGTCTGGCCATTGGCATCGCGCTGGTATGCGAACCGCAGATTTTGCTGCTTGATGAACCCACCGGCGGCTTGATCCCGGAGGAGACCGACCGGATTACCGGTTTGATTGAGCGCGTAAGGGAACAGGGGACCACGGTGTGCCTGATCGAGCACAAGATGCAGATGGTAATGGGCCTGGCGGATCGCATTGTTGTGTTGAATTACGGGAAAAAAATTGCCGAGGGGCCGCCCGATGCCGTCAAAAGGGACCCTGCGGTGATCGAAGCCTACCTGGGAGGGGAAATCGATGCTTGAGCTCAAACAGGTTCATACGGATATCGGCGGGATGCAGATTATTCACGACATCTCCCTGGAAATCGCCCAGGGGGAGTTCGTGGCGCTTCTGGGCAGCAACGGGGCGGGCAAGACCACCTTGTTCCGGACTATTGCAGGGGTGCTCAAACCCAATGCGGGCTCCGTGAAGTTCAATGGCCGATCGATCCACCGGCTGCCGGTGCACAAGATAGTGGCCCAGGGCCTGGTGCTGTGTCCCCAGGGACGGCAGTTGTTTCCCCGGCTGTCAGTCGAGAAGAATCTGCTTCTGGGGGCCTTCCCCATAAAAAACGACAAGAAACGCATCCAGAAAAACCTGGCGCGGGTTTATGAGCTGTTTCCTATCTTAAGGGAGCGCAGCAACCAGCAGGCCGGGACTTTCAGCGGCGGGGAGCAGCAGATGCTGGCCATAGCCCGGGCCTTGATGAGCGAACCGCTGATGCTTTTGCTGGATGAGCCTTCGGTCGGGCTGGCGCCGTTGATCGTGAAACAGATGGCGGAGGTGATTGCGAGCATTAACCACGAGATGGACACCACGATATTTTTATCCGAGCAGAATGCCAACATGGCATTGAACATCACCGACCGGGGCTATGTACTGGAGAGCGGGGCCTGCGTTCTTTCCGGAGAATGCCGGCACTTAAAAAATGACGAGCAGGTCAGAAAAGCCTATCTCGGGGCTTGAGGCCATGGCTTACCCGGCTTTTGCATCAACCAGACCTTTGACCAGGATAATTTTTTGCCGATATTCTTCAATCCAGGCCGAATGATTCAAATTGGCACTTTTAAATGGGGGGGGCAGGTGGTATGATCCCTACGCAGGTTTGGGGCTGAAATCGCCGTTTTCCCTGACCCGGGCAAAAATCCGGGCGA
>CAZNSO010000011.1:0-9270 GCA_964575805.1 uncultured Desulfobacteraceae bacterium | reverse complement strand
TTAACTCATGACAGACAGAAAAGTGAGGTCGGAAATGAAGGTTATGCTTTGCTACACCGGTTCCCGCTCTTCCCGGGCGGCGCTGAACGTGCTCATGGAGCGCGCCCGATTGTTAGATGCCAAGGTGTTCCTGGTCGCTTCCCTGGAGAAGGGCACGGAGGAGGAACAGAAAACCATCGGCGAGCTTGAAGGCGCCCTGCAAAATGCCGAAGACCAGTTGAAAAAAGCGGAGATTCCCTGTGAAACCCATTTGCTGGTGCGCGGCATGACACCGGAAGATGATTTGCTGGCTTATGCCGAGGAGCAGGGGGTTGATGAAATTGTTATCGGCATTCGCAAACGCTCCAAAATGGGCAAGCTGCTTTTCGGCTCAACCGCCCAGTACCTCATTCTTAATGCCCATTGCCCGGTATTGACCGTTAAATAGGGCCTGAACGAAAACCGTCTTTTTCGCCAATATTTGTGTCAGGCTCAAATTTTAATCCTCAGCATACTTCGCGTATGCCTGCGGTTAAAAATTTTCGCCTTCCTTTTATGCCGGCATGTTCGGTGATCGGCAACGCAGAAAAGCTGGCAAATGCACTTTTGACGCGGGATTTGCCAGCTTTTTTATCACATTGCCATCATGAATGATGGATCAAGCGAGTTTTTTTCCGGCGCCCGGCCCCGGGGCCAAACCGTAGATCTCATCGATTTTGAGGATAACCGCGCCCTTGGATTTAAGGGGAACCCCCGCCTTGTTGCCCATTTCCTCGATCCAGGCGGCGGTTTCTTCATAGCGCTTCCCTGAGGTTTCGATGGTGATGCTGCCTTTGAATTGATACCCCTCATGGCCCTCCCAGAAAGACACCGCAACTTTGGGGTTGGATTTCATGTTGGCCAGGGTTTTGTTGAAAAACTGGTCAGAGATTAAAATGGTTTCATCGTCAATGATTTTTTTCGCCCCCACAGGAACGGCATTGGGCTGACCGTCCGCGGTGGCGGTGGCCAGAACCGCGGTGGGCACCTTCTCAAACAACTCCTTCATCCGCTCTGTCATTTTCGCCATAATTATCTGCCTCCTTTCAGCATTTGTTTGTATTGAGTATATACTTAAAATGACCCTTGTCAAGCATTCCCCTGTTTCTTTAACCGGCCTTTCCAAAACAGGAGGCGCGTGAATGCCGGCACTACCAGGTGTCGATATGGGAGCGTTTTTTCCCGGTCCGCCGCTCCGGGGGCGGCAGTGAGCGCAGCCCGCGGGTGATCCGGTAGCGGGTGTCCCGCGGATCAATGACATCGTCGATTTCCAAAAATGAGGCCATATTGATGGCTTTTCCATGCTCATAGGCCATGGCCACCAGCGAATCATAGAGCTCCTGGCGTTCGCGGGGGTCTGTTTTGGCTTCCAGGTCCTTTTTGAACCCCAGCTTGACCGCCCCCTCAAGGCCCATGCCGCCGAATTCACCGGTCGGCCAGGAAACATTGAACACCGGCCGGTGATAACCCCCGCCGACCATGGCCATGGCGCCAAGGCCGTAGCCCTTGCGAAGAACCACCGAAAACATGGGGATGGTGGCACCTGCCGCAGTGGTGAACATCCGGGCGAAGTGCCGGACCTGGGCGGTCTTTTCCGCTTCCGGGCCGACCATGAAGCCGGGGGTGTCGCAGAGCGTCAGCAGGGGAATGTCAAAGGCGTCACAGAGCTGGATAAACCGGGCGGCCTTGTCCGCGGCGTCCGCATCGATGGCGCCGCCCAGGTGTGAGCAGTTGTTGGCTGTCAGACCGAAGGGGATGCCCTCGATCCGTATGAATGCGGTGATGATCCCCACGCCGAATTCTTTTCTGAGCTCCAGCACCGACCCCGTATCGGCCAGGGTTTCAATTATTTCCCGGATATTGTAGGCTCTCAGCCGGTTTTCCGGGATCAGGCGGCGCAGGAGGCGCTGGTCCGGGGCTTGCCAGTCTGTGAGGGGGCCCTGAAAAAAGGAGAGGTATTGTTTTGCTGTCTGCACGGCTTCGGCCTCGTCCGCAACCACAATGTCGACCACGCCGTTTGGCGATTGGATCTCAACGGGGCCGATATCTTCGGGCCGGCATTGACCCAGGCCGCCGCCCTCGATCATGGCCGGGCCTCCCATGCCGATATTGGCGTTTTTTGTTGCGATGATCACGTCACTGCAGCCCAGAAGCGTGGCATTGCCCGCAAAACAGCGACCCGAGACGATGCCCACCACCGGTACCAGGCCGCTTAAAGCCGCATACCGGGTGAAGGTGTCCAGGTCCAGGCCCGCAACGCTCAATTCCATGGCATCCACATCCCCGGGCCGCCCGCCCCCGCCCTCGGCAAAAAGCACCACCGGAAGCCGCCACTGTTCGGCGATATGGAGCATGCGATCGGTTTTTTGGTGGTTAAAGGCCCCCTGGGTGCCTGCCATGGCCGTGTAATCATAAGCCAATACCGCGCACCGGGTGCGGGTTTGATCAAAGAGGGTCCCGTTTACGGCGCCAATGCCGGTGATCAGGCCATCCGCCGGGCTTTTCTGAATCAGCTCCTCCATGGAGCGCCGCCGCCGCTGGGCGGCCACGGCCAGGGCCCCGTACTCGATGAAAGTGTCCGGGTCAAGCAGATCGGCGATGTTTTCCCGCGCTGTCCGCTGACCGGTCCGGCGCCGTTTTTCAACGGCCCCGGGCCGGTATTCGTCCAGGGTGGCCTGGTGGCGGGAAATCACTTCCGCCAGGTCCGGCCGGATTTCATCCGGGTCCCGGGCCTTCTCGACATCCGGCGCCGTCAGGTCCACTGCCATGGGTTCGATAAACAGCACGGGGTGGTCTTTATACAGGGTATCGCCCTCGCTGACGCAAATCTGCCGGACAACGCCGCTTACCCGGGCTTCAATAATATGCTGCATTTTCATGGATTCGACAATGGCTATGGCCTGGCTTTCATGAACCGGCTCGCCCGGGCGGACCTCTATCTTAAATACGGTTCCCGGCATGGATGCGACCACAGGCACCGTGTTTGCCGGTCCCTGAAGCATGCCGTCGCGCGGTTCCGCAAGGGCATCGCTATTCTGGCCGGCTCCGCTTGCCTCCACGGACATGGCCTTGTGGGGCTCCCGGCCGTTTGCCAGCAGAGCTTCCAGGTTCTCCTCCACAAAGCGGGTGGATACCCGATTGGCAGCCACGTCCGGATGTTTCAGAATATTTTTCAGAAGGGCGATATTGGTTGCAACGCCTTCAATCCGGAACTCGGCAAGGGCGCGGTAAGCTTTTGCCAGCACGTCGGCATAGGTCCCGAACCGGGAGTGGCTGATCAGTTTGGCCAGCAAGGAATCAAAATTCGGGTTGGTGGCATAACCCGGGTATCCGAAGGTGTCCACCCGGACGCCGGGACCGAGGGGCGGTTCAAAAACCGTCAAGGTCCCGCCCGCGGCATGAATGTCGCCGTTTGCGGCAAGCGTTTCCATGTTGACCCGCATCTGAATGGCATATCCGGCCGGTTCCGGAATCTGCTCCTGCAGAAGGCCGAGATCCCGGAGGGACCGGCCGAGGGCGATCTCGGTCTGCACCCTGACCAGGTCCAGGCCGGTGACCTCCTCGGTAATCGTGTGCTCCACCTGGAGCCGGGGGTTGACCTCAAGGAAATAAAAGGCGGGGGCATCTTTTGCCCCATCCGTATCAAGCAGGAATTCAACGGTTCCCAGACTTTTGTAGGCGGCTTTTTCAGCAAGCCGGAGCGCCGCCCGGGTGATCCGATCCCGCAGGGCCGGTGCTGTTTCCAGGGCCGGGCTGGGGGCCACTTCGATGATTTTCTGGTTGCGCCGCTGCAGGGTGCATTCGCGCTCATGCAGGTGGCTGACCGTGCCCGATCCATCCCCGATGACCTGTACTTCGATATGCCGGGCCCTTGGAATCAGGCGCTCCAGATAAAGCTCCCCGTTTCCAAAGGCTGCCAGGGCTTCGGATTGGCACAGCCGAAAGGCGGCCTCCAGGCGGGAGATGTCATGGACCGTCCGCATGCCGCGGCCGCCGCCTCCTGCCACGGCTTTGATCATGACCGCCCCGTTTGCGCCAAGACCTTCAAAAAATTCGCAGGCCTGTTCCAGCGTCACCGGCCCTTTTGTCCCTTCAAGCAGCGCAATGCCGCAGTCTTCGGCCAGCTGTCGCGCCCTGGTTTTGTTGCCGAACAACTCCAGGCTTTCCGGCGACGGCCCGATAAAGGCAAAACCGGCGGCTTCGCAGCGACGCGCAAACCCGGCATTTTCCGCCAGAAAACCGTAACCCGGATGAACGGCCTGGCAGCCGTGTTCCGCGGCAGCCGCCAGGATCCGGTCCTGATCCAGGTAGGCGGCCGGGCCGCTGCCCCCGAGGGCGACGCGCTCATTGGCCATCCGTGTATGAAGCGAGTGGGCCTCATCTTCAGCGTACACGGCCACGCAGGACAGGTTCAGTTCAGCAATCGCCCGGATAATGCGAACAGCGATTTCGCCCCGGTTGGCAACCAGAATTTTTTTGGTGTTCATATTTATAACCGATCCTTCAACTGTTCCTTTTGCACTTTTCCTGTTGCCGTCAGCGGCAGCTGGTCCACTATCCGGATTTCCGGCACCTTGTAGGCCGCCATGTTTTCCTTGCACCAGGCGGCAATCGCGGCTGCGTCAATTTGTCCCGCATGGTCCGGGTTGAGTTGGATGAAAGCCACCGGCACTTCGCCTTTTTTCTCATCCCGCCGTCCCAGCACCGCGCTGCCGGCAATCGCCGGGTGCCGGCCCAGAAGGGTTTCGACTTCCGAGGGGAAGACACTCATGCCCTTGACCTTGAGCATTTCCTTGCTGCGGCCGAGATAGGTCAAAAACCCGCGATCATCGATCATGCCGATATCCCCCGTGTGGAGCCAGCCATCCACGAGCTGCCGGGCGGTTTCATCCGGTTTTTTCCAGTATGCCTTCATCAGGGATGGGGTTTGAATCACGATTTCGCCTTCTGCGTTCAGGGGCTGCGGCGCGCCCGTGGTGAAATCAGCGATCATTACCCGCGTGCCGGGCATGGGAAGCCCCACGAAAACCGGGCGGGATGCCAAATCCAGATCCTCGTTCTGCAGGCCGGCAGTAAATGTGTCCAGGGTGTGGGTTTCGGTCATGCCGTAGCTGGATTCCCGCAGGACGGAGCCGGTCAGTTCCCGCCAACGGTCCCGGTAATCCTTGTTTAATTTTTTGACAAAGGAGGAGACCAGGGTCTCCCGCAGCGAACTCAGGTCGTAGCCTGCCAGGTCCGGGTGCTCCATCAGTTCGACGATATTGTCCACCAGGCCGTAGGTGATGGTGGCCTTGTATCGGGCAATGGCCTCAAGGACCGCCCTGGCATCCCACCTTACCAGAAGGATTTCGGAAACGCCACTGAGAACCGGCATGAGAACGCCGGCATCCTCGCCGGCAATCCAGAAAACCGGAAGGTAAGTTAAAAAAATATCTTTTTCAGTGGGTTGGCCCATGGCAAAGGTCGCCCCGCAGGCGGCGGTGTAGAGCATATCCCCCTGGGTGTGTTCGCAGCCTTTCGGCATTCCGGTCGTGCCCCCGGTATAATTGAGGGCGGCAATGTCATCCAGGCTGAGTGCAACCTGGGGACAGGGACGGGTCTCTTCATTCAGCACGGTCATGAAATCCAGGGACCCCGGGCATTCCTGCCGGGGCATCAGGGCAAGGTCCGGAACGGGAAAAGCGGGCTCCGCCGGCAGCCAGTCGGTGAGGCTTGTGGAAAGGACCACCTCCAGGCTGGTATTTTCCCGGGTGGCCGCAACCAGACCGTACAGCAGATCCAGGGCCACGATGGCCCGGGGCTCGGCGTCCTGCATTTCATAAGTGAATTCGGTTTCCTTGAAAAGGGGGTTGACCGGCACATGGATGCAGCCAAGCTTGAGAATGCCGTAGAAGGCAATCAGAAACTGGGGGCAGTTCGGCATCAGAACCGCCACCCGGTCGCCCTTTTTCAGGCCATGGCCGGCCAGGTAGGCGGCAAAACGGTCGCTGTAGGTGTTGAGCTGGGAAAAGGTCATTTCCGCGCCGTAATAGATGACACAGGCCTTGTCCGGTAATTCCCGCGCGCGCCTGCGCAGGTAATCGCTCATGAGAATTTCGCCGTAAGGGTATTGCGGGGCATGCGGAAATCCTTCCGGCCAATTTTCCCTCCATAGTTTCTCCAACTGGTCCAGGTAGGCCTGCCGGTTCATAGATCCTCCTTGTTTGATTGAATGGAACTGAAGTCACAGCCGGGCTTTTTGTATTGTTGATTTTACATAGCGAACGTTCGCTCTTTTTACAAGTCTCTTTTTTTCCCTTTTGCAGGCCCGGTTGTCCGTGCTTCTTCCCGTACCCTGAGCGGCGTGCTTCAAATTTTTCTACTGTTTGCACAATTCTACAGGCATATTTTCAATCGTCCTTGACGGAGCAGGCTCGCAGGGCTGAGTAAGGCGCGCGTAACTCTCTCAGGGCGGACCAGGCGCAGCGTGTCCGCCTTTAAAACTGCGTGTGCGCCTTGGGTTGATGTATACTTGGTTTTGCAAATATCAGTACCTGTCTGGTTCGGCTTGAATCCGGCGCCAATTCAAAAATTGCCCAATGTCGGTGTATCTTTTTGTTTTTTCGTGATATGCTAAAAATTTTGATTTCATATGAACTTGATTTAAAGATTGACACCACAGTCCAATCATGGCATGGACATGAGAATAATAAACATGATTTTATTTATTGAAAGGCGTTCGGTTTTCTGGTAGAAGAATGGCAATCAGCAAACCGGGTGGCTGAAAAACCATTTCAAGTCTGCTCCAAACGTGTTCAGCAGGAGGTTGCCGGATAGTGAAACCCTCAGTATTCAAAACGGTTTTTATGAGTGTAAGTTTCATCCTGATCGGATTGTATGTTTTCCTCCCTGGCGTCACCAACGCCCTTACCCCGTTGAACAGCGATGAAATGGTCCAATTGTCCCCCGCCCGGATTGAAAAGATTATAGAAAAGGAGAAATCCCTGCCTCCGATTCCCAAAAACGAATTCGAGAATTCCATCTGCTTTAAGCGTTGCCATAAGCCGAATGATTTTTCACCATCTCAAAAAACCCGCAAACAGTGGCTTCTTTTGATTGAAAATGAGGGGCATGCCATTTTTGAGAAAATTCCGTGGGAGAGTCCCGAACAAAAAGACCGCGTCCTTATTTTTCTGCTCAGGAATGCCAAGGATGAGAGTCGTATGAAAGAGGGCATCGGGGTCTGGGACTGATTCTAGATTGGCCGGCATGAGCCGGCCACAACCGGAGGAGAAATGCGTATTAACAGGAAAGCTGTGGGAATATTTTTATCCTGTGTTCTTTTTTTCAGCGTCGCCGCCGGCGCCAAAGGGCAGGGCAGCAGCAATAATTGTTTTACCCACCCGGATTTCGACAATTCCATTTGTTTTCAAAAATGTCACACCCCGCAAGCGCTCTCTGCCGCGGATATGCCGAAAAATTTGTGGCGGCACCTGATCGAAAACGGCGGGCACGATATTTTTTCAGAAATTCCCTGGCAAAGTGAGGAAGAAAAAGAAAGGGTTATCGAATATCTGACGAGCCAGGCAAGAAAGCATGAACCGGAACCCGAGGGAATCGGATCCTGGTCCCCTCCCCGATAATAAGACCCTGGAATGGCACTCCGATTGTATTGGTGCGGTTCCCGGGAGAGATTCAACCGCAGCAATGGGCAAAAGTTTTCAGAACGGACCATTTGAAGCTTAAATCTTGAAGCTTGAATCGGTGCGTTGATGGCTTTTTTGAGTCCATTAACAAGCTTATTTTAATTCGGAGGTTTTCGATGCAAATTTTTAAGCGCTTCGCCCTTTTCGGTTTATCTCTTTGCCTGTCCCTGACGGCAACTTATGCCCCCGCAGCTGAGAACGACCGGCAGGACCGGATCGAGCAGCTGCAGGAGCAGGTTGATCAGCAGAGAGAGGAGATAGATACGCTCCGGAAAAATATCGGCCATGTGTATAAGCAGACCATCAGGGATGCCGGGTTGATCGAAAAATACCGCATGGGCAACGAAGCCTATCTGCGATCCTCCTATTTTGACATGACCCGCAAGGATAACGATACAGGGCATGAAGCTTATGACAATGCCTTTGTGAATTACCTGGATCTCCGATTTTCGGCGGAGCCGACCGAAGAGGTCCAGTTTCATGGCACGCTGACCATGTACAAGCTCTGGGGCGCCTGGAATACGCCCCAGGACGTCAGAAGCGCGGATTTCAATTATTCGAACAAGCCTTCCGACACCGGGGTCAAGATCAAGCGGGCGTATGCCGATTACCGGCCCCTGTGGCTCGATCAAAAGTTGAACCTGACATTTGGCCGGCTGCCCACCTCCGGCGGCTATCTGACCCAATACCGGTATAACCGCCCCGCCATGAGCAGTTATCCGGACCTCACCTTTAATGCCGAATCCGATGGCCTGGCGCTGACTTATTACCTGGGTAATTCCTGGATGAAGTCCCTGAATCTGATTTATGCCAGAAGCGAGGATGATGTGGATGCCCGCCCTTTCACCAGAGACCCGGGAGCGCTGGAAGATATAGATTTCTACACGGTCCAGTTAAACGCCAGTCTGCCCTTTCTGGACGCGTCCACATGTATTTTCCAATGGTTCCGTGTTGACAGTCTCCGGCCCACCGGCGATGACGCTTTCAACTCCCTCCTGAGGCTCAACAGCGGTAATTTCCCCGTACCGGTAACGGCGCGCTTCCCCGATAAGCTCGGATACGTGGATAAATTTACCCTGCAGATTTCAAACGACCGGATTTTTGAACTCCCCATCGATTGCTTTGCCAGCGTGGCTTACAGCAATATGGAGCCGAACGGGAGGAAAATCCTGATCAATGATCTCCCGTTAAATTCGGAAGCCCTGCCTGAAGAAATGAATGCGGCGATCAACCAGATCCTGCAGGAGATTTATGGAAACGCGGGCCCCTATCTGGGATCTGCTGATAATGAATCCTCCGATGATGCCTGGGCAGTGTACGCCGGCCTCCGCTACACCTTTGAATCGGACAGGCTGAATAACCCCAAGTTCGGTGTGGAATATTTCGAAGGATCAAAATACTGGGCAGGGTTAAATATCGCGGCGGTGGATCCGTATCAAAAATTGAATACGCGCGGCAAGGTCTGGGAATTTTACTGGAACCAGCCGCTGGTGGAAAAAGCGCTTCAGCTGAGGACCGGTTACCAGCAAATCAGCCGTGATTACACGGAGTCTTTGCTGGGCGGCTT
>CAZNSO010000010.1:0-59788 GCA_964575805.1 uncultured Desulfobacteraceae bacterium | reverse complement strand
CGCCCGTGTGATAGTTGCCGATTTCGGGGTCAACCACGAATTTGATCCCGCGCTGCCCATTTTTCATAAAAAGATCCGCAAAGGCACGGACAACTTTTCCAGGCAACCGGCCATGAGCCGGGAGGAAGCGGCGGCCGCGCTTGAAGCCGGCATTGAAACCGTAAACGATCTCGTTGCCCGGAGCGCCATCGACATCATCGGGACCGGGGACATGGGCATCGGCAACACCAGCCCGTCAACCGCAATAATTGCCGCATTTTCCCAAATTCCGGCACGCGAGCTCACCGGCCGGGGAACCGGCCTGGACGACCACGGCCTGTCCCGGAAGGCAGCAATCATTGAATCCGCCTTACAGATGCACGCCCCGGATCCGGCCGACCCCCTGGATGTCCTGTCCAAGGTGGGGGGGTTTGAAATCGGGGGGATTGCCGGGATCGTTATCGGTGCCGCGGCCCATGGCATCCCCGTGCTCTCCGACGGCTTGATATCGACCGCCGGCGCCCTGATTGCCACGGAACTGGCGCCGGCCGCCAAGCCCTACCTCTTTGCCGCCCATCAATCCGTTGAAGTGGGCCATCAATTCATGCTCTCCCGGATTGGCGCGGACCCTTTGCTGGACCTCCATCTACGCCTTGGGGAGGGCACGGGCGCGGCCCTGGCCATGGAAATATTGGATGCCGCCACGCGGGTCCTGGCTGAGATTAAAACATTTGCGGAAGTTAACATTCATAATGCCCATAAAAATTGACAAGGGCGAAAGCAACCGCTTCCGGCGGTCGGCTCCCGGCTCGCAGGCAACATCCATTGCCGCAGGCCCCTTTGCAGCCTGCGCTCCGGCTGGCTGGAACCCCAGTTGGGCCTTCCACAAAAACCGCCGGGAAAAATTATGTTTCGAGCCCTTGATATTTATTTCCAAATTGCGATTGGACTTGACAAATCACTTGTTTCCTACTAAAAACAGTTCCTTTAATAAAATAATTGTAAAGGCATCGGAATTTATGTTGCGGTAATTTGATGCAAGAGAAAATCGCATACCATCAATGATTGAAAGGAGACGGAAACCATGTCAAATTTAGTCCCCCCCCATGGCGGCAAAGGCCTGACCATCTGCCTGCTCGAGGGAGCCGAACTGGAAGCGGAAAAGAAAAAAGCCCAGGGGCTTAAACAGATCCCCATTACCCCGAACGAAAGGGGCGATCTTATCATGATCGGAACCGGCGGCTTCAGCCCGCTGTCCGGATTCATGACAAAGGCGGACTGGAAGAGTGTCTGCGACAATTATCTGCTTTCAGACGGTACGTTCTGGCCCATCCCGGTCACCCTCTCGGCATCCAAGGAAGATGCGGACGCTATCAGTGAAGGCGAGGAAGTCGCGCTTTATGATCCGGAAGGCGATGAGATCATGGCCACCATGAAGGTCACTGAAAAGTACGAAATGACCGAGGAAAACAAAATTTACCAGTGCGAAAAGACTTTCATGGGCGAAGGCACCCCCACCCCTGAAGAATTCTGGAAAATCGCCAAGGAAGAGCACCCCGGCGTGCAGATGGTAATGAATCAGAAACAGTTCAACCTGGCCGGACCGGTCAAGGTGTTAAGCGAAGCCGATTTCCCGACGGCTTACAAGGGCATTTACCTGCGCCCCTCCGAATCCCGCAAGATTTTTGAGGAAAAGGGCTGGTCCCGGATTCCCGCCATGCAGCTCAGAAATCCCATGCATCGTTCCCACGAATACCTGGCCAAAATCGCCATTGAAGTCAGCGATGGGGTTTTCATTCACTCCCTGGTGGGCAACCTCAAACCCGGCGATATTCCTGCCGATGTCCGGGTTAAATGTATCGATGCCCTGGTAAAAAATTACTTTGTTGAAGACAAGGTCGTACAGGGCGGTTATCCGCTGGATATGCGCTACGCAGGCCCCCGCGAGGCCCTGCTGCATGCCACTTTCCGTCAGAACTACGGCTGCAGCCACATGATTATCGGCCGCGACCATGCCGGTGTTGGAGATTTCTACGGGATGTTCGAAGCCCAGACCATTTTCGATAAAATCCCGTACCCGGAAGAATCCGGCAAGGCCCTGCTCTGCAAGCCTTTGAAAATTGACTGGACCTTCTACTGCCACAAGTGCGACGGCATGGCTTCACTCAAAACCTGCCCGCACAGCAAGGAAGACCGGGTCATCCTCTCCGGCACCATGCTCCGCAAGAGCCTTTCCGAAGGCACCCCCATTCCCGACCATTTCGGACGGGTCGAGGTGCTCAATATCCTTCGGGAATACTACGAGGGACTGACCGAAAAGGTCGAAGTGAAACTGCACGGGGCTGCCACCGGCGACGAGAAAAAGTAACAGCAGCACCAAAAAGTCCGGGAAGGCGCGATCCGCTTCCCATCTGAATTAAAAAAAAGGTTTGCCCGGCCAAAAGGCCGGCAAACCTTTTTTTATCTTAAAAAGTCGGGTGTTCTTCTATACCACTACCTGAAAACGTAAATTAAAGTCCTCGATTACAGGGATAAATGCTTCCGGGAGACGGGAATAGACCTTTTTCATGATCCATTCCGGTATTTTTCCGTAATAGGCATGGGCGATACTGCCTGCGATGCAGGCCAGGGTATCACTGTCACCCCCCAGGGAAACGGCCTTGCGGATAGCGTCTTCCAGATCGCTGGATTCATAAAATGCAATGATGGCTTCAGGAACGGAACCGCGACAGCTGGAGTCAAAGCTGTATCCCGGCCGGATACTGTCAATGGTGCGGTCCAGTTCATAGTCAAAGCGGGTTTCAATCTCGTGCTTGATGCCGGCCTTTGATTCGCCGTTTCTTGCCAGAAATACCGCCAGGGCCACCGCCTGGGCCCCGGCAATGCCCTCCGGGTGATTATGGGTAACCGCAGCACTTTTCTCAGCCTCCTCCAGCACCCGCTCCACACTGTCAAAGGCAAATCCCACCGGACTTACCCGCATGGCGGAACCATTGCCCCAGGAATTGTACGGCTGGCTGTCTGATGCAAACAACCAGTTGAAAAAAAGCATGCCGAACCCGGCATCCGGGTAGGCCTGGCCGTAGGTCTTGAGCGCTCCCTGGTAATCGTTGTTTTTTACAATGGCGTCCGCTATCGCAACAGTCAGAACCGTATCGTCCGTAAAACGGGATCGGCTCTGAAATAACGGAAAATCAGTACTTTTTATCGGCTGACGCTCATAGACCGACCCGATAATATCGCCTGCAATGGCTCCCAGCATTTTTTTCACCATCCCGGTGCCTGCCCGCAGAAACGGGCCAGCGCACCAAAAAAAGAGACCCGTTGCGCCCCCTGGGCCGGGTCTCTTTTTTCTATTTTTAAAATGACATGGCGGTTGTCAAGGGATTAGACCGGCTTGGACTCTCTTCCGGAATATTCGTTGTATCCCATGGCCACCGTCCGGTAAACCAGATGCGCAAGCTTGGAAAACGGCAGAAACGCAATCAGGTTGAATACAAACATTAAATGGATGAAATAAATCAAATAGGTTAAAAAGGCGGCGTCCGCAAGCCGGGTCAATTCCGCCAGCATGCCGGTGGCCGCAACACCCAGAATCATCCACAACAGGTACCAGTCCTTGTAGGTGGACACCTGGTCCGGTTTTGCCGCCCGCTGCCGCATGAGCAGAATGGTTCCGATGATCAGCGCAATGCCTGAGACATTGGCCAGAATTTTGACCGGATTGAGCTGGGAATAAGGACCATGCACGCCGAACCCGTAAAGCACAACAAAAAATATGGCTGTTACAATAAAAAGCCCGATAAAAGAAAAGAGCACCATCATGTGCGGGGTCGCCCGTTCATTGTTCTCCCCGCATTCGGAAAACTGTTTATGCTTCAATATTTTGGGGATCGCGATACCGATGGATTTAATGAATTCCACCGGTTCGATCTTCTGCTTTTGCGTTTTGCCTTCACTCAAAGCATTTTCATGAATATCGGCAATAAACCGTTTCAGCCCCAGCGCAAAAATCACGACCACCCAGATGGAGAGCGGGATAAAAATAAGGTCCACCAGCCAGGTGGAAAAGAACTGGGCATGGGCGATTTCGCCGTGGGCATTGAGTTCAGGGCTGAAATTAAGCCAATGAATACCGAAGAGCTTAAGCACAAGGCCAAGCACCAGAAAAACAACCGCTGGAAGGGCTGCGAAAATCGGCAGCTTCTTTGGGTCATTGATCGCCATGCCAAGAGATTTGGGCGTGCCATAATCGGCAATGGCATAAGAACGCGCGGCTGCCAGCACGTCACCCGGGTTTGCCCCGCGGGGACATTGGGTCGTGCAGTCACCGCAATTGTGGCAAAGCCATATATCGCCGTTTTTAATCACCCTGTCTTTGAGTCCCCAGGACGCGGCAATCATCTCCTTTCTCGGAAAGGGCCGCTTGTCCGGGGAAATCGGACAGGCCACCGAACAGGTGGCGCACTGATAGCATTTCTTCAACGTTTCGCCGCCGAGTTCGCCAATCTGTTTTATAAAGTCCACATCTGGTTCAACCAGAATTCTATCCGCCATTTCCATACCTCCTGTTGGCCTTGGCTGTTTCCGCCATTATCTGTCCATATAACTGATTGACTGGCCGCCGGTGCCGGCTGGTGAAAAAACCGGGGACCGGCGGCGCATCCATTTTTTAGAAGCCTTTAAACGGGTTGGGACCAAGGGCCTCGACATCTTCCACAAACTTGTTGATGATACCGGGGATCTTGTCATACTCGTCAATGGCCACTTCGTACTGGGCCACCCGTTCTTCTTCAAGAGCCAGACTCTGCAGGGCGTCACCGATTTTCTGCATCCGGATCTGGGCCAGCTCGCTGCCCTTGACAAAGTGGCACTGGTAATCATCGCCCTTTTTGCAACCAAGCAAAAAGACGCCGTCCATGCCCTGGGAAAGGGCATCCTTGATCCAGATAACATTGACCGAACCGAGGCATCGGACCGGGATAATGCGGACATCGGCTGAAAAGGACTGGCGGTGAAGCCCGACTATGTCCATGGCCGGGTAGGCATCATTCTCACACACCAGCCCGAGGATCCGAAGCGGCGGCTCATCATAATCATCTTCCGATGGAACTTCAACAGCCTTCACCATGGAACCAATGCTGTCAATATTGTAATCGGCAAACCCGATGATCCGCTCCGGGCATGCGCCCATGCAGGTTCCGCAGCGGCGGCAACGGGTGATATTGGGCTTCGGTGTCCCCTTGGCATCGTCATCCAATGCGCCGAAGGGGCATTCCTCGGTACAGCGCTTGCACTGCGTGCAGCGCTGGAAGAAAAACTCGGGAAAGGTCATGTCGCCAGAGCGCGGATGCACGGACACACCGCGATTGGCCGATTCCAGGCATTGTATGGCTTTTAGAGCGGCGCCTGAAGCGTCTTCGATCGACTCGTCAATGGTCATGCCGCGCCGGATGGCACCGGCGGCATAAATGCCCGTCCGCTGGGTTTCATAGGGAAAGCAGATAAAATTGGAATCCGCATACCAGTCAAATATCTCGTTATCCCGGAAACCGGGCCCCTGACGGTAGGCGAGGTTGACCGTGGGGTTGTCAACCGTTACCGGCACCATGCCGGTTGCCAGTACCACCATATCCGCCTTGATCTGGATGGCTTCGCCCAAAAGCGTATGGCTGGCATCCACCATCATCCCGTCTCCATTTTTGGATACGCCGGTAACTTCCCCCTTGGTCATAAAAATGCCGGGATCCTGCTGCAGCGCCTTGTAAAAATTCTCGGAAAGGCCCGGCGTGCGCATATGCTGGTAGACGATATAGGCTTTGCTGTCCGGATCGTCTTCGCGCAAATACTTGGCCTGCTTTAACGCCACCATGCTGGTCACTGCCCCGGTGTAGGTAAAGTCGCTGTCGTCTTCCGCCCCGCCCGGGCTTTGAACAAAGACAACCGACTTGACCGGCCTGCCGTCTGAGGGCCGCATGAGTTTGCCCTTGGCTGCGATTTCCTCAAACTGATAATTGGTGACCACATCCGGGAGCTGCCCATATCCCAGGTGAGCGAATTCATCATTGGCGGGCTCGTAGGGACGCCAGCCGGCTGCCAGAACCACGGACCCGAACTGTTCACCGTTGGGATCAAGGGTAAGAATATCCTTTCGCCCTTCATTGTATTCCAGGTAGCGCTCCATTTGGGCCTCATTGTCGAGTTCCTTGCCGCTCTCGTCATACTTCATTTCTTCCGGCAAGGGGTAGGGCACGTCAAACTCGATTTTTTCACCGGGCTTTTTCATGGTAACCGTAAATTCACCGGGTTGGCCGGCTATCCGGGCCACCTCGGTTTCGGTCCGGACCGTAATCTTCTGATCCGCCTCCACCTTCTTGATCATTTCCGCCACTTTTGAAGGAATCAGGGCATCATAAGGCGGCTGCACCGGCAGCTGCTTGCGCCATTTGGCGGCATTGCCGCCAAGCTGCGCCGTTTTTTCCACCAGGGTGACCTCGTAGCCGAGGCTGGCCGCATCCAGTGCCGCGGTCATCCCGGTGACACCGCCGCCCATCACCAGGATTTTCCTGGAAAAGGTCTCCGGCACATAAGGCTCCGGAAGGCTGACTTTCTCCACACGGGCCATGCCCATCCGGATATAGTCCTCCGCCATCATCTGGACCCGGTCAAAGTTCTCCTCATCCTCTTTTTCCTCCTCGGTCAAGGCCGGAAACTCGGAGCGCGGATGAGACCATACCACCTGTTCGCGCAGGTTGACCCGATCCACGATGCAGCCGGGGAAGTTAAACACATCGTGGTTGACGCGCCGGGAGCAGGCGCCGATAATAATTGCATTGGTCCCTTTCTCCTCAATATCTTTTTTAATCAGCTCAGCCCCTTCCTTGCTGCACAAGAATTCATGGGTTTGACAGGGCAGTGCTTCTTCCTCCACCACATCACAGATGCTTTTTATATCCAGGGCATCGCCGATGCCGCAACCTGTACAGATATAAACACCATATTTTTTACTCATGGTTACCTCCTACCGCTTCACCAGGGTTTGAATCGCTTTGAGAGCCATACCGGTTGCG
The DNA here is from genome assembly GCA_964575805.1 of uncultured Desulfobacteraceae bacterium. Taxonomy (GTDB): domain Bacteria; phylum Desulfobacterota; class Desulfobacteria; order Desulfobacterales; family Desulfosalsimonadaceae; genus M55B175. Next base: position 52,739 of record CAZNSO010000010.1, on the reverse strand, counting down.
TTCTGGTTGGATGAAACCACATCGGCCGGCTTGTTGGCGCAACCAGCGGCATACATGCCGCCTTTGTCGAAGTCATTTATAATAAATCCGTCTTCCGTATACTTTAAGTCGGCCGGAAGTTTTGCCTTGGATGCGCTGGGCTGCATACCGGTGGCAAGGACCACCATATCCACCGTTTGATGGATTTTTTCCCCGCTTATCGTATCTTCGGCCACAACGGTCACCTGCTGGCTGTCAGCGCCCTCTTCCACCTGGGCCACTTTGCCTTTGACAAAGAAAATGTTTTCATCTTCCTTGACCTGTTTGTAGAATTTTTCGTATCGATACCCCGGAGAGCGGATGTCAATATAGAAAATATAGATTTTGGCATCCGGGTACTGCTCCCGGATATAGGTGGCCTGCTTGAGAGACGCCATGCAGCAGATATAGGAACAATAAGGAAGGTGATTCTCATCCCGGGAACCGGCGCACTGAACGAAAGCGATGGTCTCCGGCGCCTTGTCATCAGAAGGGCGCAGGATTTTCCCCTTGGTGGGGCCATTGGGCGCTGAGAGCCGCTCCATCATCATGTTGGTGATCACATTGGAGAAACGGCCGTAGCCCAGATTGTCGAGCTTTGAGGCGTCATAGGGTTCCCAGCCGGTAGCCCAGACAACCGAGCCGACGGAAAGCTCAAATGTCTTGGCCTGCATCTCCAGATCGATGGCATCATAGGGGCATGCCTCCTGGGCGCGCTTGGCGTCTTCGGTTCCGATAATCTGCGGCGAAATCACGTAGCGGGCTGGGAATGACATTTCATGCGGCAGATAGGCGCCCTTGATTTTGTCCATTCCAAAATTGAAGTCATTGGGAATCTCCACCTGGCATGCCTCGGCACAGGCATTGCAGCAGGTGCAGTTTTCATTCACATAACGCGGATTTTTCCTGATGCTGACATTGTAGTTGCCGGGCCCGCCCGCCACCTTCTCAACCTCAGCCATGGTATACACGTGAATATTCGGGTTGTCCTTTATTCGCCGGAAATTGATCTCAAGGCCGCAGGTGGGAGGACAGAGTTTGGGGAAATACTGTTTCAGCTGAGCTACACGTCCACCCAAAAAGGGGTTTTTTTCAATAATGAAAACTTCATAGCCCACTTCGGCGGCTTCGAGGGCTGTTGTCAACCCACTGATACCACCCCCGACGACCATAATGCTTCCGCTAAACGGGGCTCCTGTTCCTTCAGTCATCCTAACCCTCCGTACTTTAAATTGTTGGACTTGTCAGTTCGCGCCTGCATTGCAGCCGGTGATGGGCCCATCCGTTAGCTGAATATGCGCCAACTCTGCCAAGGATTTGACTCAAAACTTGAAAACTCGGTACCGGAAGCGACCCCACGGGCCTGTCCGGTGCCCAGTTTTAAAGTTTCCGACCTCTTTTGGCAAGCCATCAGATCAGACCGAAACAGTTAATAAAAACCTCCAGGTGCCTGCGAAGGGCACCTGGAGGTATGTTGCTTATAGAACAGAAGATCCCGGTTTAGTTAGGAATAATCTGAACATAATCCCTCTTGAAGGTATCCCATTCACCCTTCTTCGGGTCATACTTGGAGTTGGTGAAGCAGAACCAGTTCTCGTCATCCTGCTTCGGATAATCGGCCTGGTAATAGAAGCCCGGGTAACGGGTTTCTTTGCGGTACTGAATGTGCCGCAGGTGAGACTCGACCGTCCAGATACGATGGTAGATCTCCCAGGCGCGCATCAGTTCATGGAGATCCCCGGCGGCCAGTTTTTCACAGTCTTCGCGCATGACCTGCAGCTGATCCATGATCACTTCAAGCATCTTGGAGGTGGTTTCATAATAGGTCTGGTGGCCAGCGCCGTATTCATTGGTTGCTTTCATCAGGCGCAGCGCCATTCCGGACGGTTTGATATAGGCCGGGTTGATATCGATATCCGTTGTGTATTCATAGTTGTCCAGGAACACACGAACCGGTTTGTAAACCATATCAACGATCTCTTCTTTGCTCATCGGCAGCTCCGGTTTGAAATCCGCATGATCTTTTGCATAGCGGACCATCTGCTTGGCAGTCATTCGACCCTCGGCGTGGGAGCCCGAAGAGAATTTATGGCCTGAGCAGCCGACGCCGTCACCAGCCGTGAAGAGGCCGTAGACAGTTGTCATCCGGTTATAGACCTTGCCATTGTCGGCTTTGATCTTGTAGGAATCCGGGACCCAGTCAAAATCCGGGCCCGAGGTCCACAGACCGCAGCAGCCGGAGTGAGAGCCGAGCAGATAAGGTTCGGTCGGCATGATCTCGGAATTTTTCTTTTCCGGCTCGGTGTTGGTGGCGCACCACAGGTTGGCCTGACCGCAAGTCATGTCAAGGAAGTCTTCCCAGGCTTCGGATTCGAGGTGCTTGAGTTCTTTCTTGTCCAGGCTCTTGCCGAGTTCCGCCAGTGCGGTGACCGTATCCATCTGGATCGGGCCGCGGCCTTCTTTCATCTCAAAGAGCATGAGATGGTTTCGCAGGCAGGTCGGGGTGATCGCTGCGGTGCCGTAAGGCGCATATTTTTCCAGCTCGGCTTTGGCTGCATCGCCGGTGACGTAAACTTCACCCAGACCGTTGAGCGCTTTGGCCTTGAACAGCAGGAACCATGCGCCGACCGGGCCGTAGCCGTCTTTGAAACGCGCGGGGGTGAACCGGTTTTCCATCATGGAAAGCTCCGCACCCACCTTCATGCACATGGTGTAGGTGGAGCCGGCGTTCCATACCGGGTACCAGGCGCGGCCCTTGCCCTCGCCCACAGAGCGCGGCTGATAGATATTGACCGCACCGCCGCAGGCCACCATCATGGTTTTGGCCTTGATGATATAAACTTTGTTCTCACGAACGGAGAAGCCGACAGCGCCCGCAACCTGGTTTTCTTTGTTTTTGTCCAGCAGCAGTTCAACAATAAAGACCCGCTCCAGGATGTTTTCTTCGCCAAGCGCCAGTTTGGCGGCTTCCGAGACAATCCGCTTGTAGGACTCGCCGTTGATCATGATCTGCCATTTACCGGTGCGGACCGGCTGGGCGCCGGACTTCAGGGTCCCCAGCTTAAGGCCCTTCTTGCCGTCCATGTTTTTGCCTTCATCGGTCTTCTTCCATACCGGCAGGCCCCATTCCTCAAACAAGTGGACCGAGTCATCGACGTGGCAGCCCAGATCAAAGATCAGGTCTTCGCGGACGATGCCCATCAGGTCGTTGCGCACCATGCGGACGTAGTCGTCGGGGGTATTGTCGCCGAGGTAGGTGTTAATGGCGGAAAGCCCCTGGGCAACTGCGCCGCTTCGCTCCATGGCGGCTTTATCGACCAGAAGCACGCTCTGATCATCGCCCAGCCACTTCTTGACTTCAAATGCCGAACCGCAAGCCGCCATGCCGCCGCCCACGATCAGAACATCAACTTCTCTTTCCTCAACTTCGGGATCCCTGACAGCTTTGAGTTCTCCCGCCGGTTTATTCGGTAATGCCATATGTTATCCTCCTAACTTATGAAAAATTGAAACCTGGTGATCTATCCCAAAAAGAACTTCGTCCGCTTATGCAGTGGCTTGCGGTTTCGGCATCTGATAGCCCTCGGATTCTTCAGTTGAAAGCAGTTCGCTTTCGAGATCCTTGCCCTTGAGGTCCGCATAAGCATTGGCGCTGCCTTCAGGGGTGGTGCGGATGGGGAACTTGAAGCGCTTGATGGTGCCGTTGCGGAATTTGCAGGTCCACATGATATCCTCGGTACCCATCATCGGATAGATGCTGCTCCCAAGGGGAACAAAGTCCGAATAGCCTCTGACCTCGATCGCCTGGCTCGGGCAGATCTTTACGCAGGAAAAACATTCCCAGCATTGGTCCGGCTCCTGGTTGTAAGCTTTCATGGTGTTGGGTTCAAGAACCATGAGGTCGTTTGGACAGATGTACTGGCATGCGGTCTTATCGCCGCCCTTGCAACCGTCGCACTTTTCTGTGACTACAAAACTCGGCATTATCTACCTCCTACTCGTTTTCGGTTTAATGTCAGTGAATTCATATCCACTTAATATGGTGCTCAAAACAAAATCCGGCTATGGTTGAAGACACCTCCTTTCTCCAAGTTCCCATTAAGAGCTTAAATTTCTATTTTCGGGCGTTAACAGGACACACTGCCTTGCGCCAAAACGTCGAAAAAAATATTCCCTTATAATTCAAAAAGATACGATTTTATTCCTGCAAAATAGATTATTTAGCACCCCCCGGAATTCTTGTCAAGAAATTTTGGTCCTCCTTTTCTCAGCAGATCCAACAGGTTGACAGGGCGGGTCATGACCTTGCACCGAGCCGCATGCAGCGGGTGAGCGGCGTCACGGCCGCAGGATCTGCAAGGCAGGGCAATGCCAAAACAGGGGATCAAAAAGCGATGAAACCTCTCAAGTGTCCGGCGCCCCCGGCGCCCGGCGGCAGCCCGCGTCGGGCGCCCCTGCAAAGAGAAGCCATCACAGCGGCGGGCGGCAGGCAATCCGCTCCACCCGGTCGGAAATACCGGAAACCACTTCATAGCTGATGGTTCCGAGCATTTCGGCAATCTCCGCCACAGCCACCTCCTGCTCCCCGTCCCGGCCGAAAACCACCACTTCATCACCAATTCCGACCCCGTCGATATGCCCCACATCCAGCATGGTCTGGTCCATGCAGACCCTGCCGATCACCGGGGCGGACCTGCCCCGGACCAGCATCCTTCCCCGGCAGGAGAGCAGCCGGTTGTAACCGTCCGCATACCCGATGGAAACGGTGGCAATGGTGGTGGGCGCCGAGGTCCGGGCTGCAGCCCCGTAACTCACCGCGAAACCCGCATCCACTTTTTTCAGATGAATAATCCGGGCCTTCACCGCCATCACCGGCCGCAGATCCAGCCGGTGCCGGCTTAAGGCCGCTGAAGGGTACAGGCCATAAATCGCTATACCCGCGCGGACCATGTCCAGATGCGTTTCCGGCATATCAATAATGGCCGCGCTGTTGGCCGCATGGCGCCGGACCGGCCGGGCACCGCCGGCTGCCAGCGCCGACATCAGTTCCTTAAACAGGCGAAACTGCCCCCGGGCATAGGTTTTGTCCGAATGATCAGCGGTGGCAAAATGCGTATAAATGCCTTTTACCCGAAGGTCGGGCAACCCCTGGATGGCGTATATTTCGTCAACAGCCGCCGCATCGACGCCAGCGGCCGGACTGGCGGCATCTTCGCTTGGCACGACAATGCCCAGCCGCCCCATACCGGTATCCACCTTAATATGAACCGAAAGGCTCCCCCCGCACTTCCGGGCCCGGGCGGCCATTCGGCGGGCGGTTTCATAGGAGCAGACAGTCTGGCTCAGGTCGTTGGCCACCAGCTCCGGGGTCAAGGCCGGGGGGGTGTAACCGAAAATCAGAACCGGCGCCTCAATTCCTGCCTGCCGAAGCTGAAGCGCTTCGGCATACCTGGCGACACCAAGGCAATCGGCGCCGGCCCCCAACACCTGCCGGGCCACCGGCAGCAATCCGTGACCATAGGCATTCGCTTTAACCACGGCCATCATCCGCGTGCCCGGATCCAGAACGGATCGCAGCTGGCTCATGTTATGCGCCAGTGCACCAAGATCAATTTCAGCCCACACATCTGAGCGCACCCTTTCCTCCTGACAACTTAAAACTGAATAACAGCTAAAAACCGCGATCCAGGCTCCGATACTGAATCGCCTCGGCAATATGCTCCCTGCCGATGGCCTCCGACTCCCCCAGATCGGCAATCGTGCGGGCAATTTTCAAAATCCGCTTGTAGGCCCGGGCGGAGAGCCCCAGGCGATCCACCGCGGTCTCCAGCATTCCGGCGGATTCCCCGTTGACCGGGCAGCAGCTCTGAATATGGCGGTTTTCCATCTGGGCATTCAAAAAAATCCCGAATTTTTTTAATCTTTCCCGCTGCCGGTTTCGGGCCCGGCCGACCCTTTCGCGAATCAGCCGGGAGGCTTCGGCCGGCCCTTTGGAAACAAGGTCCCGGTAGGCCACCGGCGGGACTTCAATGTGAATGTCAATCCGGTCCAGAAGCGGCCCGGAAATCTTCTGCCGGTACTTCCGGACCTGGGAGGCGGAACAATGGCAGGCATGCTGGGGATCTGTATAATGCCCGCAGGGGCAGGGATTCATGGCGGCAACCAGGGCAAACCGCGCAGGATAACTGATTGCCGCGGCTGCACGGGATATGTGAACGGCATGGCCCTCCAGCGGCTGCCGGAGCAGCTCCAGCACAGATTTTTTAAATTCAGGCAGTTCATCCAGGAACAACACCCCGTTATGAGCGAGACTCACCTCCCCCGGCCGCGGCACCGAACCCCCGCCGATCATGCCGGCATCCGATATGCTGTGGTGCGGCGCCCTGAAGGGCCTTTGGGTCACCAAGCCCTTATTATCCGGCATCAGGCCGGCTACACTGAAAATTTTCGTTGTTTCAACGGCCTCCTCAAAAGAAATGGCCGGAACAATACCGGCAAAACGTTTGGCCAGCATGGTTTTCCCGGAACCCGGAGGGCCGGTCATGATCAGGTTATGCCCCCCGGCCGCCGCCACTTCCATGGCCCGCTTGACATGGTCCTGGCCGGCCACTTCCGAAAAATCATCTTCCATATCCGCTTCTTCAAATTCCTGCCCGCAGTTCCAGGGCTCCTGCGGGATCTGCCGCTCACCGGCGAAAAACCCGACGGCTTCGGGCAGGGTTTTTACCGGGTAGACCGGGAAATCGCGGACCACGGAGGCTTCCCGCCGGTTTTCGTAGGGCACGATAATACCCCGGTAGCCGGCATCCTTTGCGGCAAGGGTCATGGGCAGGCAGCCGTTCACCGGTTTGACGCGCCCGTCCAGGGCGAGTTCGCCAATAACGGGGATATCGCCGCATCCGTTTTCGGAAAGCACTTCCGATGCAGCGAGAATGCCGAGTGCGATGGGAAGATCAAAACCGGTCCCGGCCTTTTTGATATGGGCCGGGGCCAGGTTTACCGTGATCCGGTCATCCGGAAACCGGTAGCCGCAGTTGGTGATCGCGGATTTGACCCGATCCCGGCTTTCTTTCACCGAGGCCTCCGGCAGCCCCACGGTTGTGAATGTCGGTAATCCCCGGGAGATATCCACTTCCACCTCCATGAGGCAGCCATCAATCCCGACAACCGCTCCACTTGAAACTTTAGACAGCAAACCGCATTCCCTTCAATTAAAACGGGGCTCTCAGAAGTATCCCGGCCAGCCGGACGGCAAGGTGCCGGGGGTTCAACCCCCTGCTTTATAACAAAGCCGTCTGCCGAGGACAATCGCTTTCCTCTTTTCTCGTCATCTGTTTGCATTTTTTTTCGATATCAGTTATATGGCAGAGTGAATCACTGAAAATAAAATGGAATTCACTCAAATGCCAAATACCCGCAATAACGACACAGGCCCGATCAGGGAATCATGCCCGGTGCAGCAGCGGACACTGGCCAAAGCCTTGCATTTCAAAGGCATTGGTGTGCATTCGGGCAAACCGGTAAACTTGACCATCAAACCCGCGCCACCGAATTCCGGCATTAACTTCCGGCGGGTGGATCTGCCGACAGCACCGATGGTCAGGGCCATTTTCAAGCGGGTGGTGGACACCAGCCTGGCCACGGTCATCGGCGAGGGCGGCTGCATCGTCTCCACAATCGAACACTTGATGGCCTGTTTGTCCGGCCTGTCCATAGACAACGCCATTTGCGAACTTGACGATTACGAGGCCCCGATCATGGACGGCAGCGCGGGCCAGTTTACCCGTGCCATTCAATCAACCGGAATCGTCAGGCAGGACGCCCCGCGCATGTATTTTATCATCAAGGAGCCCATTCAGCTGGTTGAGGGGGACAAGGCGGTTTATCTCTATCCCGCCCGGGAGCGCCGCATAAGCTGCACGATTCAATTCGAGCACCCCGCCATTGCCGAGCAGTCCATGGACTTTATCCTTTCGGAAACCAATTTTGTAAAAGAGATCTGTGATGCCCGCACCTTCGGATTCCTTCATGAAGTTGAATATATGCAGTTTTTCGGCTTGGCCAAAGGCGGCTCCCTCAACAATTCGGTGGTTATTGACGAAAACGGGGTTATCAATGAGGGGGGGCTTCGTCATCCCGATGAATTCGTCCGGCATAAAATCCTGGACGCCATCGGTGATTTTGCTTTGCTCGGCATGCCGATTTTGGGCCATTTGGTGCTCCACAAATCCGGGCACAACTTTAACCATCAATTTCTGACCACATTTTTTGACAATAAATCGGCCTGGAAAACCGCATCGCTGGATTCACCGGATATCTGCGATCTGCCTGAAACCAATCAGGCCTCTCAAACCGGATGAAAACGGCAATGACTGGAGTCCGAACTGTTTATGAAAACCCGCATGCGCATCCTTTTAAAAACCGCCCTCATTGTCTCCTGCCTGATGCTCGCCCTTGCGGCTCCCGGCATGGCGAAAGAGGTCCGGCTCACGGATTTTGCAGTCACCAATAACCGCGATGACCTGCTCATTTTCTTCAAGGTCAAGGACGCTTTCAAAAAGGAAATGGTGGAGGCCATCCAAAATGGCATTCCCACCACCTTTTCCTTTTTTATCCAGCTGGAGCAGGACCGGCCCCTGTGGTTTAAAAAAGTAATCGCCGAAAAACAAATCACGCATGCCATCAAATACAACAACCTGAAAAACGAGTATGTGGTGAAACGCTCCTGGGATGACAACAAACCCATCACCACAGGTTCCTTCGAGCAAGCCAAGGCCCTTATGTCCGAAATAAAAAGCCTGCGGGTCACAGCCCTTGCCAACCTGGAAAAATCAGAGCATTACCAGATCCGGGCAAAAGCCGAGCTGGACAAGGTGACCCTGCCGTTTAATCTTCATTACCTCTTCTTTTTCACCGCCTTGTGGGATTTTGAAACCAGCTGGCATACGTTCGAGTTTGAATATTAAGCCGCCATTTTTTTGAAGAATCCATGAAAGATAACCGTTACCGTCAACCATCCCCTGAAGCCGAAAGCAGGCGCAGAAAGCGCGATTTCATCATTATCGCGGTCGTTCTTGCCCTGATCTCTCTGCTGACCTATATTACCATACAAGCCTTCGGCTCCGGGGCCGACATACCGCCATCCAACATGGTTTTGATGTTTATACTGATGAATATCAACATGTTGCTGCTAACCCTGCTGATATTCCTTGTGTTCCGTAATATAGTCAAGCTCTACTATGAACGGCGGCGGCGGGTGGCCGGCAGCAAACTTCGCACCAAGCTGGTTGCGGCATTCATCACCCTGACCCTTTTACCGACCATCGTGCTGTTCTTTTTTTCCATCCAGTTTATCTCCACCAGCATTGAATTCTGGTTTAAGATACCGATCGAGCAGGCCCTGGACAATTCACTGGACGTCGGGCGCAATCTTTACAAGCTGGTCGAGGAAAACAACACCTTTTTTCTGGATAAAGCCGCCTACCAGATCGAGTCGCGGGACCTGCTGGATGAGAAAAACTACTCCGAACTGGACAACTATACACAGGTGGTGCAGCGCGCCTTTAACCTGAATGCGGTGGAAATATACAACGCCAACTTCAAACGGCTGACCTTGTCGGTTTCCTCGGAAATGGCGGCCAAGCATTTAAAACCGGTCAGCTCCTCGGCGCTTCAAAAAGGGATGAACGATCCAACCAACACCTGGTCGGTTTCCGAAAACATTGCCGCCGGCGAGATCATCCGCAACATTGCCGCAATTCCCTACAAGGCCGAAGGCCCTTCAATCGAAGGATTCGTTGTTATCAGCATTCTGCTGCCTCCGGATCTGGAACAAAACCTGGTATCCATCTCCAAGGGGATTGAAGAATACCAGCAGATGAAAATGTTGAAACGCCCCATCCGGCTCTCCTATTACCTCACGCTCTCCATTGTTTCCCTGTTAGTGGTATTCTGCGCCATATGGTTCGGGATGTACCTCTCCCGCACGATCACCGTGCCGATCATGGAGCTCTCCGAGGGCACCCGGCGAGTGGCCGAGGGGGACCTGGCCTACCGCATCAATGTAATTGCCGACGACGAGATTAAAACCCTGGTGGACTCCTTCAACAAAATGACCCGGGATCTTCGGTTCAACCGCAAAGAGCTCGAATTTTCAGCCAAAAAACTCTATGAACAAAATATTGAAATCGAAGAGCGCCGGCGGTATATGGAAATCGTTCTGGACAACGTCTCAACCGGGGTTATCTCCTTCGATTCCCGGGGGCTGGTAACCACCATCAATGACTCCGCTGAACGCATGCTTCATATCAACGCCGATGATGTCCTGAAAAAAAACTACCGGCACCTGCTTAAAAATGAAAGCAATGAACTCGCCGGGGAAATCCGGGAGCGTTTCTGGAAAAAGCGGGAAGAGAGCCTGACAAAATCCGTCAGCCTGACGATTGACGGCAAGCCCCGAAGTTTCAAGGTCACCTTTAATGCCCTGAAAGATGACAACGGCCAGCAAATTGGCCTGGTGCTGGTCTTCGACGATATCACCGAAATCGAAAAAGCTCAGCGGATGGCCGCCTGGCGGGAAGTGGCCCGCCGCATCGCCCATGAAGTGAAAAATCCGCTCACACCGATATCCCTGTCCGCCCAGCGGCTCAAACGCAAATACAAAACCACCATCAATGATCCGGTTTTTGACGAATGCATCCAGACCATCGCGGAACACACGGAACTCATAAGAAATCTGGTCAACGAATTCTCCACCTTCGCCAAATTTCCCACGGCCAACCCCGCTCCCTGCGAATTGCCGCCGATTGTCCAGGAATCGATCGCCTTGTACCGGGATGGCTATCCCAATATTGCGTTTGACTTTGAAATCCGGGAGAACATCCCCGTATTGCCGCTGGACCGCCAGCAAATCAAGCAGACCTTGATAAATTTAATTGACAATGCCATCTCCTCGATTAAAACCGAAGGCAGCATACGCATCAAATTATACTGTGACGAGAACGCGGAGCACGTTTATCTTGAAATTGCCGACACGGGCGAGGGGATCGCCGACAGTGACAAGGCCTATCTGTTTGAGCCTGACTTTACGACCAAAAAATCCGGGATGGGCCTGGGGCTGGCCATTGTCAGCACCATTGTCTCCGATCACAACGGACGGGTCTGGGCCGAAGACAACCACCCCCGGGGCTCCCGATTCATCATCGAATTCCCGGTCCGCTAACACCTGAAGGAGAGAACCGTTCATGTTTCCATCAATTCTGATTGTTGATGATGAAGCTTCCATACTCAAGTCGCTGGGCGGCATCCTGGCAGACGACGGGTTTGAAATACTGACCGCCACAAACGGGTATGAAGCGCTAAAAATCCTCGAAACCGACTCGCCCGACCTGGTGTTGCTCGACATCTGGATGCCGGGCATTGACGGTATTGACACACTCAAGGAAATCAAAAAGCATCACCCCGGCACCCAGGTGGTCATGATAACCGGCCACGGCACCATTGAAACAGCCGTAAACGCTACAAAAATGGGGGCCTACGATTTTGTTGAAAAACCCATTTCCATTGACAAGGTCATTGTGGCGATAAACAATGCCCTCAACTTTCGGCGCCTTGAAGAAGAGAACCGGTATCTGCGGAAAAAAACAATCGAGCGCAACTCCATTACAGGCAACAGCCAGCCGATCCGGGAACTGAAAAACCAGATTCAGATTGCCGCGCCAACGGATGCATGGGTCCTGATTTCCGGAGAGCACGGCACCGGCAAGGAACTCGTCGCCCGGATGATTCACCAGTTCAGCCATCGCTCGGAAATGCCCCTGGTCGACGTCAACTGCGCCGCCATTTCCAACGAACGGATGGAGATCGAATTGCTGGGCCTGGAAAAAGGGGCCTTCAATCAGTCAACAGCAAGGAAAAAGGGCAAATTCGAACTGGCGGACAAGGGCACCCTTTTTTTCGATGAAATCGCCGATATGGACCTGAAAACCCAGGCCACACTGCTCCGGGTCCTGCAGGAGAAGCAATTCCAACGGGTGGGCGGTGGGCGTACCCTGAAAATCGATGTTCGGGTGATTGCATCCAGCAACAAGGACCTGAGCCGGGAAATCGCGGCGGGGCGCTTCCGGGAAGACCTTTACTATCGCCTGAATGTGATTCCGATTTCAGTCCCCCCACTAAGAGACCGCGCTGAGGACATTCCGGAACTCGCCCAGTTATTTCTTGCCCAGATAGCCGAAAACAATGGGGTCGCCTGCAAGACCATCGCCGCCCCGGCCCTTGAGATGCTCAAGCGGTACAACTGGCCCGGCAATATCCGGGAATTCAAAAACCTCCTGGAGCGCCTGGCGATTTTTTCCGAAAAAAATCCGATCACCCCCGAGGACATTCCGGAGCCCTATAACCCGGAACGTAAACCGGAAACCGGCCCCGAAGCCGCCCTTTTTGCTTACAACCGCCTCAAAGACGCCAAAGAGGCCTTTGAAAAAGAATTTATCCGGCAGAAGCTCAAAGAAAACGCCTTTGATATAGGCAAAACAGCTGAACAAACAGGGGCTGACAAGTCCCATCTGCAAAAAATCGCCAGAAAAATAAAAGTTTAAGCATGCGAATTATCGGCGGTGATTTTAAAAGGAAAAAACTCCGCCCCGTTCCCGGCGCAAATATCCGCCCCACGGGGGCAAAGTTGAGAGAGGCGGTTTTTGACATCCTTGCCAGCACCGTACCGGGAGCACGGGTGCTGGATCTTTTTGCCGGCACCGGCGCCCTGGGACTGGAAGCGTTGAGCAGAGGGGCTGCGCATGCGGTATTGATTGATGCCGATACCCTGGCGATAACCGCCATCAAGGAAAATATCCGCATCTGCGGGGCCGGGCACCTGGCGCAATGCATCAGGTGGGATATTGCAAGGAACCTGGATTGCATCCGGGCAGATCAACCCGGTTTCGACCTGGTATTTATGGATCCGCCTTATGGACAGGAGCTGATCGTGCCGGCCCTTCAAAATCTTGACGACAGCCGCAGCCTGAAAAACGGGGCGAGGGTGGTCGTTGAACACGGGGCCCGGATAAAGCTCCTGGACGGGAAGCCCCCCCCGGGCTTTGAAACTGTGGACCGTCGGCAATACGGGAAGGCTGCTGTGACCTTCCTGATTTATGAAATTGGATAGCAAACAAAGACGGGCAATGCAAAAATCAGAAAAAAAAGGACGGCCAGAAATGGAGCACACGGCAGTATATCCCGGGTCTTTCGACCCGGTTACCAACGGGCACCTGGACATTATCAACCGGGGCTTGAAAATTTTCGACCGGATTATCATTACCATACTCGACAACCCGGCCAAAAATACGCTTTTTACTGTTGAGGAGCGAATCCACCTGTTAACCGAATCTTTGAAAGACCTGACCCGTATTGAAATTGACTCTTATGACGGCCTCCTTGTGGATTACGCCCAAAAGCGGGAGGCCCAAGCCATCCTGCGGGGTATGCGGGCGGTGTCGGACTTTGAATATGAGTTCCAGATGGCCTTGATGAACCGGCGTCTGAATCGCGAAGTGCAAACCGTGTTTCTCATGACGGGGCTGCGCTGGATTTTTACCAGCTCTTCGATTATCAAGGAGGCCGCCCGGTTCGGCGGCAACATTGAAAGCATGGTGCCGCCGATAGTGCAGGAGGAACTGCAGAAAAAATTCGGCAGGGATCCGTAAGCAAGGATCAGTAAGCCGATGGGGGGTCCTCGGACAATTTCTCCAGGGCCATAACAGCTGCGAAGCCGACAACCATAAGGGATACGGCGAAAAGAATTTCCGGGTTCAGTGCGTCCGGCAGCACGTTGCGCTCTTGCAGCACCAGAACTTCGCCGTCGACAATTTTTTGCTCCAGGACTTCCTTCCAGGGCCACACCTTTCGCAGGGAACCCGCCATCAGGCCGGTGAGAAAAGCCAGGGTCAGATTATACCAGGAGTCGAGCAAAAATTTCAGCACGCGTGAAAACCCGGCAAGCCCCACCATGCAGCCGGCCCCGAAAACCAGAATGACCCCCAGATTGACCGGATCCAGGGGATTTTTCAGCGTGGCGGTAATAAATTCATATTTTCCCAGGATCACGAGGATGAAAGCCCCGCTCAAGCCCGGCAGAATCATCGCGCAGATGGCGATCATCCCGGATAAAAAAATAAACCACGGAGTTTCCGGGGTTGTCGCCGGCACCAGGGCAACCACCTGAAACGCCGCCGCCGCACCGAAAAAAAACGAAAGGGCCGTACCCGCCCCCCAGCGCTTCACCTTCCGGCCCACAACCCAGATGGAAGCGCCGATCAAGCCGAAAAAAAGACTCCAGGTCAATTGGGGATGATGGTTGAGAAGATAATTCATGATCCGGGCCAGGGTTAGAACCGCGGCGCCGATACCGCAGAACAGTGCCAGCAGGAACCGTACGTGGATTTGCGCCACAGCGCCCTTGATATCAAACCGGAGCAGGCAGCCGATTGCCCTGGCATCTACCGATTTGACCGCTGCCAGCAGGTCCTCGTATATGCCGGTGATCAGGGCCATGGTCCCCCCGGAAACCCCGGGGATCGTATCGGCCGCTCCCATGGCCAGCCCTTTCAGAGCCAGAACCAATGCCTGTGCCGGGGTTTTCGGCCCGGGGTTGCGGGCAAGCGCCTCACGCCAGGATACCGGCGCTTTCCAGCTCATGATTCGCTCCAGCCGTGTTCGCCGACCAGCTTGACAAAACGGCATCCGCCCAGCCGGCTTTGATGGATGCCCTTTTCATCTCGGTAGAGCTTGATCATCTCCTGGGACAACGAGTTGCCTACCGGAATCACCATCCGGCCGCCCACGGCCAGCTGATTCACCAGGGTGGCGGGGATCTCGGGGGCGCCGGCGGTTACGAGAATGGCATCGAAAGGACTTTCCTCCCGCCAGCCCAGGGTTCCGTCCGAATACCGGGTGACGATGTTCATATAAGGCAGCCGGTCAAAAATCTGCCTGGCCCGGATATAGAGATTGCGTTTTTTCTCGATGGTGTAGACCCGATAGACGATTTCCGCAAGAACCGCCGCCTGGTAGCCGGAGCCGGTACCGACTTCCAGCACCCGGTCCGTGCCGCCCACCTGCAGCGCCTGGGTCATTTGGGCAACGATATAGGGCTGGGAAATGGTCTGCTGCTCTCCGATGGGCAGGGGATGATCGGAATAAGCCTGGTTCATCAGCGCTTCACTGACGAACATATGCCGCGGCACCCGGCGCATGGCAGACAAAACGGCCGGATCCGTAATGCCTCGGGCTTCAATCTGGTTTCGCACCATTGACTCGCGCAGGCGCTCATATTTCCGGGAATCATATGTCATCGTAGAAAGAGCCTTATCAATTCGGTCATGGCCCGTCAAGCGAATTAACCGGCATTGCCGGCCCTGACAAGCCATATGCCAGCAAAGGGGATGGATCCGCCGCAGCCGGATGCCTCGGATGGGACAGAATTTTCTTGTCTTTCGCTGCGATTCCCCTTAGTTTGACGTTTCGTATCGCCAGGAAAAAGGAGCAGATGATGAAATGGGTCGAAGCTAAAGTGCTTATTGATTATTCCCTTTACCAGGATATGGATACCGCCATATCGCTTGTATCAGACATATATTATGATTTGGGCCTCAACGGCGTCACTGTGGAATCACCGGAATACGCCCAGGACATTGACTGGGCGCCGGACGCAGTCGAGATGCCCGAGCATTACGCGGTCATCGGTTATTTCTCAAAAAACGAACGGCTGCCTGAAAACTGCCGGCAGCTGGAAGCGGAATTAAACCGGATCAATGAAAATGCGGGCATCATCTCCCGGGTGGTCTATACAGATGTCAACGAAGAAGACTGGGCCGAGTCGTGGAAAAAATTTTTCTACCCCCGAAAAATCTCCGATCGGTTTGTAATTAAACCCACCTGGCGCGACTACACGGCTGAGCCCGGGGAAACCATCCTGGAGATCGACCCCGGCATGGCCTTTGGCACCGGCACCCATGCCACCACAAGGCTCTGCATCCAGCTGATGGAGGATTATATGAAACCCGGCGGCAGCTTTCTGGATATCGGTACGGGATCCGGAATTCTCATGCTTGCCGCGGATAAACTTGGGGCCACGCATTTGACGGGTATTGACAAGGACCCGGACGCTGTTTCCATCGCTCTTGAAAATCTGGCGCAGAACCGGGTGGCGGCCGAGCGCTTCCACGTAAAAACGGGCCATCTCGCAGCCCAGGTAAGAGGAAAATTCGATTTTATCGCGGCCAACATCCTGGCCGAAGTCATTCTGCCCCTTCTCTCTGACATTCCGTCGCTTTTGGCGGACAACGGGGTTTTCATCTGCTCGGGGATCATCGGTGAAAAAAAGCAGTGGGTGGCAGAAGAGATGGTTCAAAAAAAGTTGCAGGTCTACGAAATCCGATCCGAAGAGGACTGGATCGCCTTCGCAGCGGGGCATGCGCATAAACCCTGATCCTTAGAATGTTTTTACCAGGGCCGAGGCCGGAACCAGCCGCACCCGGCGTTTTACCTCGGGCAAAGCGGCTTTCAGAACCTGGTAAGTGAGCGGATGGGGATGCCCGATGGCAACGGCGCTGCCGTTGATTTCCGCCACAGCCATCAATTCCTCGATTTGCTTAAAAATGGCCTCCCGCTGCGGAACATGATCCAGGAACACATCGCGCTCGGCAAAGGCGATATGGAACAAGCGCGCTGATGAGCGGCACTGGCTGGCCGCCGTGGTCCGACTGTCAACGAAAAAAAGGCCCCGTTTTTTCAGCACCGAAAAGATCTGGTTCATTTGATCGAACATGGCCGTCATTTTCGAGCCCATATGATTATTGACCCCCTGGGCATGCGGCACGGCATCCAGGTTGATTTTTAATTGACGGATCCGCTCATCCGGCGTCATTCCGGTCAGCAGGGAACCCGGGCCTGAATCGATACGAGGATACTCATTGGGTTCCATGGGCAGGTGCAGCATCACCTGATAGCCCCGGCTGACCGCGGTTTCTGCGATTTCCCGGGTATTCCGGGCATGGGGCAGGATCGCAAAGGTAAGCTCAGCGTCCAGATTGAAAAACTTTTCCGCCATTTCCATACTTTCCCCGATATCATCAATGATAATGGCCACCCGGGGGCGCGTATCCGGCAGGGCCGGCGCTATCGGCGCTTGCGGCTCCGTCGGCGGCAGTGCGGCAGGAAGGGGTTCTGTCGCCTGGGTCGGCGGTATTGCGGATTTTCCGGACTTTTCAAATTGCCTTGTTTTTGAGGGCGTCTCCGCCTGCGGCGGGGAAGCGGACGGGGCTTGCGGGTCCGGCGCCACCGGTACAGGAACCTGCAACCAGAGGTAAGCGGCCATGCCCAGAGCGGCCGCCCCCAGAACCAACAGCAATATGCCCCCAAACCATCGGGGGCCGCTCGTCCCCTTGCCCTTGCTCCGGGATTTTCCGGATGTTTTCCGTTTTACGGCCCGACTCCCGGCTTTGCCTGGCCCGGTAGAGACTTTTTTCCCCGTCTTTGGGGAACGGCTTTTTTGGGTGCCGCCCGAGCCCCCGCCTGTCCTTTTGGAAACCGGTTTCTTTCCGGCAGCCGGTTTTTTTGCACTTGCTTTTTTGGAAACCGGTTTTTTGGAAGCCGGTTTTTTCTTTGTCGCCTTTGGTTCCTGCTTGCTGGCCATTTAAACCCGTCCGCTCCGTTGAGATCAGAAAAAGGCGCAACAGAGAAGCTTCCTGTTGCGCCCAATCGCCCGCCGGCATCGCGTATCCGCACAAAATTCCGGTTTTAATCTGTTTTCATCCCCTTGAATACGTGGAACCCTTTAAGCAGTTCATAAGCGCGGTTTATCTGGGAATCCAGCAGCATCGCCTTGGGGTCGGTATCACTGTGCTGGTATACCGCATCTCTTAGACGCATCAACTTTTGTGCATCCTTGTCCTCGTCATCCCCTTCGGACCCGCTTCCCTCGTCATCCAGGATCTCATCGGCCTCCGAACCCGCGTCTTCATCCATATCCATATCCGCTTCCGGATCTTCGACATCCGGGAGCAAATGGTTTTCCAGGTCTTCCTCCTTGATCCGCTGGTCATCAATGCCCTCCACGGCCGTTTCATCCAGCATCCGGCGCTTTACCACAAGGTCGGGGTGAATCCCATCCGCCTGAATGGATCGGCCGCTGGGCGTATAATAACGGGCGATGGTATACTTGAGTGCAAATCCATCCCGAAGCGGCTTGACGGTCTGCACCGACCCCTTGCCGAATGAAGTGGTCCCCAGAATCAGCGCCCGCCCGTTATCCTGGAGCGCACCGGCCACAATTTCCGCTGCACTGGCACTGCCGCCGTTGATCAGAACAACGATGGGGTAGTCCCGTTGAACCCGGTCCGGATGAGCGGAATAATTCTGCGTATCCGCTTCATCCCGCCCCTTGATGGAAACAATCTGGCCTTCTTCCAGAAATATATCCGACACTTTCACCGCCTGATCCAGAAGCCCCCCGGGATTGTCCCGAAGGTCCATAATCAGGCCCTGCAAGGGGGAATTTTCGCTTTCCAGCTCATCAAGGGCCTTTTTCACTTCAGCGGTGGTGTTCTCCCGAAAATTGGTAACCCAAAGATAGCCGTAACCCGGCTTGATGGTTAACTGCCGCACGCTCTCCATAGGAATGATCTCACGCTCCAGGGAGAAATCGAGCGTATTTTTCTCTCCTTTTCGGTACACGGTGATATCCACCGGGGTTCCTTCCTCGCCGCGCATCAGTTTAACCGCCTCCCACAGCATCATGTCCTTCGTCCGCTTGCCGTCGATGCGGACGATAATGTCCTGGGCCTGAATGCCGGCTTTGTAGGCGGGCGTGCCCTCTATTGGAGAGATAACCGTCAGGCGGCCGTCCCGCTTGGTGATCACGATGCCGATGCCGCCGAATTCCCCCTTGGTTTCCACCTGGAGATCCTCGTAGGCTTCGGGGGGCATGAAGGAGGAATGGGGATCCAGACTATCCACCATGCCGTGGATGGCTTCTTCGATCAACTCCTGGGTATCCACCGGTTCCACGTAATTTTTTTCAATTTCTTCGATAACGTCACTGAAAAGCTTCAGCCCCTTATAAGTTTCTTCAGCTCGGCTTAGATCCCCATATACGCAGGTTGCGGAGACCATGATAAAAGCGGTGATAATGAGTACGGCCCCGGCCTTCATCCCCTGTCTGTGCGTTAAGCCCATATTTTTTCTCCTTTTAACTGTTGTCTATCCATTTTAGCGGATTGACAGGATCTCCGCCATGCCGGACCTCAAAATAAAGGGCGGCCCCGGACAAACTGGCGGAATCACCTACCGTGGCAATCACATCCCCGGCTTCCACATGGTCGCCTTTTTTTAAAAAGAGTTCCTCGGCGTGAGCATACACGGTATGATAATCATTGCCATGGGCGAGAATAATGACATTCCCATACCCTTTCAACCAATCCGCATAAATGGTCTCACCTGAAAAAACCGCCTGGACGGGTGCGCCCCGAGCTGCCTGGATCTCAATGCCATTGCGAAAACAGGCCACCCCTGAACGGGGATCCGTGTATTTGCCATAATCAGAAATAATTTTACCGTCTACCGGCATATTTAGCAAGCCTTGATATGCGGCAAAGCAGGGGGCGGACGCCTTTGGCTCCGGGTCTGGGGCCTTGAGTTCAGAAAGTGTCTGCTCCAGCCGGTCGGCGGCATCTCTGAGGTATTTCAAGTTGGTTTGGCGGTTGGATGTTTTGCTGCGGATCTCTGCGAGAACCTGCTTGCGTTCAGCCTTTTGTTTCTCCAAGGCGGCAATGGTTCGGCCGTATTGATTTTCAAGCGTTTTTTTCCGGGACTTCCGCGCATCCAGGGAAGCCAGCAGCGTTTTCAGCTTCGCCTGTTTCTCCAGCATCCCGGCCACCACCCGCTGATCATATTCCAAAATTTTTTCCAGTGCCGCCCGCCTGTTTAAAAATTCGTGCATGGATGCAGCAGATGCCAGCAGGTTCATCTCTCCCAGAGAGTTCATCTTATGCAGGGCCACCAGACGGCTGCTGGCGTACTCCCGTTCATCCGCCAGGGAGCTTTCCAACGCCTCCACCTGTTCGCGGATCCCGGCGAGCTCCCGGTTGACCGCAGCCATTGATTCTTCAATTTCCCGAAGCTTTTGGCGGGCAGCAGCCATTTTCCTGTCAATGGCATCCAGAGCATCCACCATTTTTTTCTCCTGCCGGCTGTATGCGGCAATTTCTTCCCGCTGTGCCCGTATCTTTTCCTTAACCCTGCCGACTTCCGCCTGAAGGGCAGCGATTTCCCCGTCCCGCCCGGCTTTGTCTGAATCAAGGGGATACCGCACATATTCCGCCCGACGGGAGATGAACCCGATATCCTCTTCGTGGCTGACTCTCAGCCAACCCTGGGTTTCCGCCAGCACCACGACACAGGTGCCTCTTGGCAGCACCTTTTTTACCGGCTGGTCCAAACCGGGGCCATTTCGCATATTTAAACGATCCGCCCGGATCAGCCCGATGCCAAGGTCATCAGAGCCGATTGCGTGACCGGCACCGAAACCCGAGGCGACAAAAAATAAAAGAAAAATCAGACTTTTAAAAATCGCTTGATTGAAAAATGACATCCTGCCCATCCAACCGCCATGCTGCAACCTACAATCGCCGCCCAGACAGAGGCGGGGAGAAAGCGGATTTCAAAAAAGGAAAAAAGTATTTCCGGCGTCAAACCGGGGACCGTCCCCCGGTATGCCAAATACAGAAAGACCACCCCGGTGACGCCGCCCACAAGTCCCAACAGCAGACTTTCTATATAAAACGGGGACTTGATAAAATTCTCATCAGCCCCGACAATCCACATGATTTCGATCTCCTGACGCCGGGAGTAAAGGATCAGACGAATCGTGTTGGCCACGATAAAGACAATGGCCAGGAAAAACATCCCCACCAGCACCAGGCCCGTCACCTTGAACAAATTGTAAACACCGGCAAACTGACGAAGCCATTTTTGGGCATACGCGACATCATCTACCCCCTCCATGGCCGCAATCCCTGCAGCAAGCCGCCCGATGGCGTCAAGATTGACGAAAGATTCGTTCAACCGGACCTCAAAAGCATTCGGCAGCGGATTTCTATCCAGCCCCTCCAGCAGCGCCGACTGCTCCCCGATATCGGCCTTCAAGGCATCAAAAGCGGTTTGCTTGGATACAAATTCGACCTGCATCACGCCTTCCAGCGCCTTTATACGGGATTCCATTGTCGCCAGACGCTCATCTGAAAGCTCATCGGCAACATATACCATCACCCGCACGCCCTTCTTCCAGGCATCCAGCAACTCCGTGACATTTAGATAAAAAAGGGCAAAAGCGCTTAAAATAAACACCGCGAGCGAAATGGTGACAAGGCAAATCGCATGAAGATACAAGTTGTTACGGATATCCCGCAACACCCGTTTAACAGTTGCGCGGCTCATCGGCAAACCGGTACTTTTAACTCTCACCTGCTTGATTCCATTTGCATCCGCCCCTTATCCAGATGCACCACGGGCCCACAGTGGGCCTGGATCAGGGCGGTATCATGGGTGGCCAGAAGAATTGTTGTGCCCTGCCGGTGGGCTGCCTTGAGCAGGCAGAAGATATGCTCGGCTGAATCCGGGTCCAGGCTTCCGGTGGGTTCATCGGCCAGGATAAACTTCGGCCGTCCCACCATGGCCCGGGCCACCGCAACGCGCTGCTGCTCGCCGCCCGAGAGCACAGGCGGATATTCATTCGCCCTTTCCGCGATCCCCACGGTTTCGAGCACTTCGCAGACCCGCTCCTTGATTTTATCCGGCCTGATGCGGGCGACCTCCAGCACCAGGGCGACATTTTCAAAAACCGTCTGACTGGCAATCAGTTTAAAGTCCTGGAAGATGACACCAAATTTTCTGCGCAGCCAGGGAACCTGCTTCCGCGAAACCCGGGCCAGATTCACGCCGTCAACTATAATGGCCCCTTGCGTGAACGGTTCACCCATGTAAAGCAGTTTGATAAGAGTTGATTTGCCTGCCCCGCTGGCTCCTGTAACAAGGAGAAACTCCCCTTCGTAAACCGAAAAAGAAATATCCTTCAGGGCCGTGATCTGGCCATATTCCTTTGTAAGCCCGCTGACGCGAATAACGGCTTGTTTCTCAGGCGACATTACCGGTGTCTGGATCAATTCTGCCAGCCTCTCCGCCCTGCATGGCAAAGGAAAACCCTTCGCCTTTCGGCGTACGGGCATATATACAAAATCACCAATTGCTTTGGCCGGGATTATCTGGTATCCGGAAGGGGAGCTTAAGGAGTGCTGTTTCCAGTTTTTCTTGCTCACCCCCACTGATGCCAAAAAATCGGCTTCTTCCAGTCAGTGGGGGTTTTTTATCGAAAACCGGCGGGCAAATCAACCGATTATTAACCGGTTGCTCCATACAGCACGCCGCGAGGGTTTTGGGGATCCGATCTCACCTCGGGGCATTTGCAGGGATGGGAACCCCGGACATCCTGCCTGCTCCGCAAGGCGGCGGTTTTAGTCCTCAGGCAGGCCCGCCGGAGGGCCGGTAGTATGTCGCGCAGGCGTCATCGGATTCCCAGACAGCCACCCGCGACACGTAGACAGAAGGGGTGTCCAGTTTTTCCTGCATGCGCAGGGCGATAAACCGGGCGATGTTCTCCGAGGAGGGGTTGGTCTCTTTAAAAAAATCCAGCTCATTCAAAAACTTGTGGTCCAGAGAATCAATCACGGCACCCAGATGCTTCTTGATTTCCCCAAAATCCACCAATACACCCGCGCTGTTTAATTCCGGTCCAGCCACAAAAACTTCGATATTCCAGTTGTGGCCATGCAGGTTCTCGCACTTCTCTGTCACCATCCGCAACTGATGAGCCGCGGCAAACCGCGTCACCACTTTCAATTCATACATGCATGCAATCCTTACCTGGCGGCTTTTGCGTTGCTGCTCCGGAACAGCTTCTTGATACGGGTTGTAAATTTTTCTGATTCGATCTTGCTGAACTCGCGCAGAAGTTCTTCCTGTCGTTTATTCAGGTGCTTTGGCGTGCGCAATTCCACCTGAACAATCTGGTCTCCCCGGATATGGGTCCGCAGAGAGGGAATCCCCAGTCCCGGCAATCGAAAAGTATCGCCGTACTGCGTCCCGCCGGGAATCTTTACGGTTTCCTCGCTCTCCAGGGTGGGCACGGTCACCTCATCACCTAATGCGGCCTGAACGAAAGACAGTTCCACTTTACAGATAACATCATTATTGCGACGTTCAAAATACTCATGGGGCTTTACCCGGATGAAAACATAAAGATCACCCGGCGGCCCGCCGTTTGCCCCGGGCTCGCCTTCGCCGGAGAGCCTCAGCTTGGACCCGTTGTCCACGCCGGCCGGTATTTTCAGCGAAACTTTCTTTGAATCCACGACCTGCTGTCGTCCCCGGCATTCCGGACAGACCTCCTTAATAACGCGTCCCTCCCCTCGGCAATTGGGGCAGGCGCTTTTTACCGAGAAGAATCCCTGGGTGCGCACAAATTGCCCGGTCCCACGGCAGTGGGAGCAGGTCTCCGGCTCCGTTCCGGGCTTGGCGCCGGAGCCCTCACACGTCGGGCAGGCAATCATTTTCTCCACATCAATTTCTGTTTCCAGGCCAAAGGCGGCCTCCATGAAATCAATGGACAGATCATAGCGCAGATCCGCTCCCCGCATGGCCCCCGCGCGTCCCCGGCGGCCGCCGCGGAAACCGAAGAACTCCTCAAAGATATCGCCGAAACTGGAGAAAATATCCTCAAACCCGCCAGCGCCGGCACCCCCGCCATTCATGCCGTTTAGACCCTCATGGCCGAACTGGTCATATATCTTTTTTTGCTCCGGATCGGATAATACCTTGTAAGCCTCGGCGGCCTCTTTGAATTTTTCTTCAGCCGCTTTATCCCCGGGGTTCCGGTCCGGATGGTATTGCAGGGCGATTTTGCGGTACTTGGACTTGAGTTCCTGGGCATCCGCGTCACGATTGACGCCTAAAATTTCGTAATAATCTCTTTTCGGGCTCATGGATCTCCTTGGCAGTTATTGCATGAAAATGTCCCTCGCCGTTTACCCCCTTGCGCACCGCCGGAATATCGGATGCCGGGTGAACAGAGCGGATACGCTATAAAACAACTTGAAAGCCTGCCCCCATATGATATGGGAATTGGGAAAATGTTTTCATCGATACACTAATGCATAAAAATGGAATGTCAATATGGAACTTGGCTTTATAAAGGATATGTTCAACAGCATTGCCCCGAGATATGATTTCCTGAATCGCTTGTTGAGCCTGCGGCGGGACGTGCACTGGCGCAAAGTGATGGTAAGGGCGCTGCCGGTGCCCCCCAACGCTCTCCTTTTAGACGCTGCCTGCGGCACCGGGGACGTAATGATTGAGCTGCTTAAAATAAAAACTCAGGTGGGCGGCATTGTGGGTATCGACTTTGCCCCGGAGATGCTCCGGATCGCCCGTAAAAAATTGAACTCGCTTCCAACCGATGGCAAAACCCGGCTTATCGCCGGCAACACCCTGGCCCTGCCCTTTTCTCCCGACACTTTCGATGCAATCACCATAGCTTTCGGCATCAGAAACATTATAAACCGACAGGGCGCACTTGAAGTGTTTTTCAGGCATCTGCGGCCCGGCGGCACCCTGGCGGTGCTGGAACTGGCCACCCCCACGCCGCCGATTCTCAGATTCCTGTACCTGTCCTATTTTGAAAAAATCCTGCCCGCAATTGGCGGTTTCTTCTCGAGCAACACCCGCGCCTATCGATACCTGCCCGCCTCTGTCATCCGCTTTCCGGAGCCCGAAGCTTTTGCCGGGCTCATGCAATCGGTCGGCTTCCGCCAAATCCGCTGGTATCGTTTGACAATGGGCCTTGCCACACTGCATATTGGAACCAAACCGATTTAAAGGAGGAAGTCAATGAAACGCGGTCTTATTGGGATCATCGTCCTGCTTCTGCTGTCAGCCCCGCCCCTTTTCGCACGGGAAAACGGCCCCCTGGGGGGGGAGGGGGAGCTGGGATTTCTGATGACCAGCGGCAATTCGGAAACCGAATCCGTAAACGGCAGGTTCGGTCTCTATTACGAGTCGGATCGGTGGCGGCATCAGGGGCAGCTTGAGGCCATGTACAGTGCAGAGGAAAAAGAGTCGGATACCGGCGAGTCGGAAATGGTTACCTCTACGGAGAAATACCTGGTTTCGGCCAAGTCCGGCTACAAGTTTACGGAAAACGATTACGCCTTCCTCACCGGCAGTTATGAAGATGACCGGTTCAGCGGGTACGAGTACCAGACTTCCGTGTCCGCCGGTTACGGCCGGCGTTTATTCAAAACAGAACGCATGCTCATGGAGATTGAGGCCGGCCCCGGTTATCGCTACAACCGGTTAAACAGCGAGGAAACGGAAAAAGAAGCGATCCTGAGGGCGTATGCCCTGTTTCGCACGCAGCTGGGCGAAAAATCGGATTTTAAACAGGAGCTCAGCGTGAAAAGCGGCTCCGATCAGACCGTGACCAAATCCGTTTCAGCGATCCAGGCCCGGATTGTGGGCGCCCTGTCAATGAAAACCGCTTTTATCCTGGAGCACACTTCGACGGTTCCGGAAGACACCGAGAAAACGGACACGGAAACCTCCCTGACCCTGGTCTACAGTTTCTAAACAGTTCCGGGGCAATCAGGTCAGGGTTTCAAAAGGGGGCGGCCATAACAGGTGAAACGGAATAAGCGGCGGCGGGCAATTTTCAGGGAGGCACGGTTATTGATGAAAAACGCGGCTTTCCTTCAGCCCTGCTTATAAACAATGGGCTGCATACAGGGCTCCAGCTGCACACAACTGACCCCCTGCCCGTGAACATAATCCTGAATCAACCGCTGCACCCGCGGGGACAGCAAAGGCTCATAATCCGGGTGCCGGGCAAGTTTGTACAAAAAAGCACCAACCACCCATCCTTCTTTGCACCCGTCGCAAACGAGAGGGAAAAGCTGCCGGGCGATGCCGCGGGGCAGCCCGTACCGTACCAGGTCATTGATGGAGGCGACTGTTTCAATGGAGGCATAAGGGTGGTCCAGGCGATTGTTAATTCGCTGAATCAACAGTTCCAGCCCCTCCTCCCGCTCCGGCCCTTTACAGCCCGGCCTGTTGCCGCCCGGACGGTTCTCCTGCCCGGAAGCGGCTTTGCAATGATCCAGAACAGCCTGTCTTTTTTTACGGGCCCGCAGAAAAGTCGGAATGTCCAGGTCTTCCTCCCCCTCGCCATGGGACCCGTATTTTAACTGCTGCCTGTTCTTCTGCATACATCCCTCCTCATCAGGCACTCCCGTTCCGGAAGCCTCTGAATTTAGCCCCCTGTTTGACAAACGACAGGCGGCATCTATATTAATTGCAAACGGTGCGATTTCCAATGTTGCCGCAAATACAGGGCCGGTACCTGCCAATCCAGGGACGCCCACGCCGGACATCATCTGGAATTCACCCCCCTGGATCAACATTATCAAAGGAGGCGCTTATGGATGCCAAAGCCTATTGTGACACCATCAACAATCAACTGACCGGCTGGAAAGCCACCATTTATGATACCATTCTGGCGACGCGCAACCTTGAGGGCTCAAGCAAAGAAAAAATCGACCCCATCCTTGAAAACCTTAACCGCATTGTCGCCGACCTGAACAGGCAACTCGCACAATTGAGGAACGAATGCCCTTCAGACTGGTCGCCCCAAAAAGAAACCATTGACAGCAAACTGGAAGAGTTGAAATCAGCCTTTGAGCAGCTTTCTGAAAAAATGGACCTTCTTCCCGATTCGACGGCTTGGGTTTAATATCACCGGCCCGGCGGCGCATCCCCGGAATGCCCGCCGGGCACGCGTGCAGCAATGAAGACAAACTCACCCCCGCTTTAAAAAAAGGGGCAGGGACTTCCAAGGAGCTTCCGGCTATGTCCTTATAATTGAGTCATCGCCGGTGTTTTCCCAAGAAACAGGCCTCGGGAAAAATACCGGTGGTGACGATACAAAATAGACCATCGCTTTTCGTTCCTTTTTGCAAAAATACCGCCGCGGTGGAATAAATCGCTTTTTACGGAACCATCAAGGTTGAATACCCGGAAATATTTGAATATAAAAAGCCAACTCCCCATGAATCCTTGGTAGGTCATATCCAGAGGCGTGTCAAGCTAAAATTTGAATTTTAACCGATTAATTTTAAAAGAATTTCTATAGAGAGGAAAAATTGAAATGAATTTTTACGCAAAACGCTCCTGCTGCTGCGTGAAAAAATACCGGCGGAAAGCTATGGAAAAACCCGGGGGCAGGAGGGACAACAGAGGGAGAACCGCCTGAGGACGAGGCGCCCCATTATGAGGACGCCCTGCTCTTCAGGGTATAACCGGTCTTGCCCTCGGGACTCCGGTTCATCTTTTTGACAATACACTCCTGCAGCCGGGCCAGGTCAATGGAGAGGAAACGGATGCCCATTCCCCTGTCGGTCACGCGGGTGATCTTTCCCCGGGCACGGAGCTTGAGCGGAGAGGATTTGGAGCCGGGGTCGAAACGGATCTCGATGTCAACATCAGCATCATTTGCAGGGGTTTCGGAGGTTTCGACAAACATCCCGGAGGCACCGACATCCAGGACTTTGCCGGTGATGGCGCGGGCCTTGCTATCCCTTGCATTCATTGAGTTCAGGAAGCGAACCGTGGCCTCTGTTTCCGCCCAGACCTGGCTTCGGGTGCTATTGCGCTTGCTTGTTGATCTCATTGCCTGTCACTTTCATTCCAGCGAAATTTCGTCTAAGCTGAGGCGGCGGAAAAGTCTTTGAGTTAAAATCCACCGCTTTTATCTCACTCTGCCCTATTTGGCCCACCCTGTCAAGCGACTTTGACTTCCGCAAAAAAAACCGGTTTATGCCCGGGAATGCAGGCGCCGGCTCCCGGGCCAGGCTGCGCCGGCCCGGCACTAAGGGGCCGGAACGTATCCCCCCTTATCATGCCGCTTCGGTACCGCAAATATCGCAATTGACATCTTCAAGGATTTCCTCCAGGCACCGGATCTCCCTTCGGTTGGCATAGGCCCTTATTTTATCGGGATCGAGCAGCTCCGGCCGGCCGTGATAGGATTTCATGAT
Source organism: uncultured Desulfobacteraceae bacterium (assembly GCA_964575805.1). Classification (GTDB taxonomy): domain Bacteria; phylum Desulfobacterota; class Desulfobacteria; order Desulfobacterales; family Desulfosalsimonadaceae; genus M55B175. The sequence goes on along the minus strand of CAZNSO010000010.1, from coordinate 24,525 downwards.
TTTAACGATATCCAGGCGGTCGGCCAGCCCCTTTTCCGAGCGCGGCTTTTTGGCGTAACGATTGAGCTTCATGGCGACAATCAGCTCGGGCTTGGCTATCTGGATCCGGTATGCATCCATGGCCAGAAGATTGGTGGCCTCTTCCCGGTTGTCAAGAATATAGCGGATCAATCGCTTGCGCACCGGCTCGCTTTGAACCGACAGAAAATCCACATAAATGCCGGTCTTGCGATGGATCAAGCTGTGACTGACCGAATCCGAGGTTTTAAAGTAGGTTTCCAGAATTTCCAGCTTGTCTTCCGGGAGTTCGTCATTTAAAAATGCATTGAAGTCCGATTCCTTCAAAACCACGTCAATATCAAAAGTCACCCGCGGCTCAATGGGCGGCTGCACATACTTGGAGACGGCAATCGCCCCCACCAGCACGGCATCCGGATAGATGCGGGCCAAGTCCAGGATCGCCCGGTCAAACTTGCTGACCCCGGAGTCGTCTTTGAAATATTCAAAAAAGTGCTCTGTCACCAGGAAACACTGAATATCATCACAGGAGGTGATTGTCTGCTGAATCATGGGCTGTTCTTCCGTTTTTTGTTTTTATTGTGGGACCCTATACAAGCAGGCAACCCGAATCAAGCCGTTAAGCGCCCGCTTCTTTCTTGATCCCCCCGCATCCCGAATGCTATATACATCATGGAGCAACTGCGATTCAGGAAACAGGCGGTGCCGGACATTTTGAGGCCAATGTCGGGAAGGCAGCTGTTCCCCTGTTAATGGCGCCCCGCAAAGGAGGCAAAGCTTTGAAAGGATAGCAGATGAGCGAGAGCAAAAGGGTTTTGGTTGTTGACGATGATCCGGATTTCAACATAGTTGTGCAAACCTATCTCAAAAAAAACGGTTTTGTTGCTGAAAGTGCCTTTAACGGGGTGGAAGGGCTCGAAAAAATCCAGCAGCACCCACCCGATGCCATTGTGCTCGATGTCATGATGCCTGAGAAAAACGGGCATGAACTGTGCCGGGACCTGAAACAGGACCCGAGGCTTGCCGATATTCCGGTTGTCCTTCTGACCAGCGTAGGGTCCCGGGTGACCTCAGGGGATATAGAAGTTACGCCGACCTCCTACTCCCATTATGACAGCATGTGCACGGAAGCTGACGACTACCTGGAAAAGCCCGCCTCCGGCCAGCAGATCGTTGAAGCGATTAAACGCCTGCTCGAGCGGTGAGCCTGGGGCCGACTAAGCCTGCGCTTCGGTATCCACCGGCAAATAGACAGAGAAGACACTGCCTTTATCCGGTTCACTGCTCACCTCTATACGACCGCCGACAGAGGTGAGCATCTCCTTTATAATCGCAAGTCCCAGGCCGGTCCCCGGAATCATCCGCGTTTTTTCCGTCTGTACCCGGTAGAACCGCTCGAAAATCTTGTCCAGATATGCGGGGGCGATCCCGAACCCGTTATCAGCGATGGCAAAACGGATATACGCTCCGGCAAACCCGACCCGCGCCGCAATAGTCCCGTTCGGCGGGGTGTAATTGATGGCATTGGTAATCAGGTTCGAAAAAATGCTCTGAAGGGCGATCGGGTCGGCTTTTACCGCAGGCAGCGGCTCTTCCGGAAGCTCGATGGTGATCGCATGCCCTTTTTCCGACGCTTTTGACCGGTAAAATTCCACGGTTTCACTCAAAACCCGGGCTGGATCGGGGGTGCGGCCCTTGCCGGAGATCAAACCGGTTTCGATCCGGGAGATGTCCAGGAGATCGCTGATCATGGAAATCAGGCTGTTGGTTCGCTCCCGGGCCCGGAACAGGATCTGATGATTGTCTGTGTGCTCCTTGGCGGCAAGCTCTTCCAGCACGATGCTTAACTGCTCGTGAATAGTGGAGAGCGGGGATTTCAACTCATGCGAGACTTTTGCCACGAACTCGGATTTAAGCCGATCCAGCAGCTTGATGGCGGTAATATCGACAAGAATAACCACTGACCCCAGGTCTTCATCCTGCTCGCCGGATACCGGCCGGCCCTTGGCCAAAAAGAATTTATCCTTGGAGCGCCCGAATTCATAGGTCGGCACCTCCTCCGAGTCGAACCTGCCCGTCTCCGGTATGCTTCGAACGAACCGGCAGAAACCCGGGTCATCCACATAATCCTCTATCGGCTTGCCGGCCGGCACATCCGGATTCAACTGCAAATGCTTTTTAAACACCGGATTCATCAGCACCACATGGCCTTTTTCGTCCACCACCAGGGCGCCCGAGGGGAAGGATTCAATAATGGCCCGCTGCCGGCTTTGCGAAGCCATGATTTCAGCCTGAAGAAGCTGCACCTGTGTTTTTTCCAGTTCATCCCGGATCCGCAGTTCCTCCCGCAGATCATGGAAGAACCCGATGGTGGCCACCTCCTGCCGATCCTCATAGATAATGGCCGCATTCAGCAGGATGGGGATAATTTTGCCGTCCTTTCGCATTACATCGATCTTGCAGGACTTTAATTTTCCCACACCTCCATGGTCCGGGGAGCGAAGCTTGCGCATGACCTCCCTTGCCCCGTCGTTGGGGTAGACATCCCGGATGTTGATCTCCGTGAACACCTCCCTTCCGGTATATCCGCTGATCTCGGAAGCGGCATCATTAAAAATGATGATGTTGCCCTTCATGTCGGCGGCAATCACGCCATCCACCGCGCTCTGGATCAGCTTCTGCAGAAAGGCATCGGATCGTCTCAACGTCCGTCTCTGTTCAAACTCATCCACACCCATACGCAAGCCCTGTATTCCCCGTCCTTTTTCCAACCCTTGCCATTGCCGTTTTTCCTGGGATCACCGGCATTGCTTCCGGCGGGCGCATGTTTTAAAACACCCCCCGAGCCCGGCCATCGGCCCTTCCCCATTGCCGGCAATGCCCATGTAAAAATCTTGCCAATACGCGCAATTGAATAAACGCTTGCAAATTAGGGGATTTGTTGCGCTGTTGCAATAAAATTCCGAAAAAATTCCCCCGGGACGAGAAATCGCTCTGCAAAATCGACCGTTTGCAATTGCCGTTGCAAACCGCCGGCAATTCTGCTACCAAAAAATAACATACCAAAATCAGGAGCATAAGCCGCAAAAGAGGCCCCAACATACCAACTTCCCCGATGATGGCGTTTATGATGCGACTGCTAACCATCCGGCAGGAAAGACCCGGACAATGCCACAGCTGACCCAATCCCCTGGAGACAAGCATGACAAAGGGAAATACTGATCACCCCTGCTCGCCATCCCATACGCTTCCATTTCCCGGCCCCGCAGAAATCCGCCGGCAGGCCGAGCAAATGGCCGAAACCATGGAAATTCCCGATCCGGACGCCATGACGCGCGAGCAGATTCGTCAGCGGTTTCACGAACTTCAGGTAAAACAGATTGAGGCCGGTCTCCAAAACGCGCAGCTGCGCAGCCGGCTTGAAGGAAGCGACGACCTGGCTGCGCTGTTGCGGATCGTCACCGACAATATGATGGATATGATCGCCCTCACCGACATGGAAGGCAACTTCACTTTTGCCGGAAAATCCCATGAAATCCTGGGCTACAAGCTTGATTTTCTGATCGGGAAAAACGTCATGGATTTTGTGCATCCGGAAGACCTCCCGGGGGTAATGGAGGAATTCGGCGATTTTCTCACGACGGGCCATCCGCGTCGTGTCGCCTATCGATACCGGTGTCAGGACGGCTCTTACCTCTGGCTTGAAACTGTGGGGAATTTGATTAAAGACCAAAATGATGTCCCCGAAAAAATCGTATTCAGTTCAAGAGACATCACCGAGCGCAAGCAGGCGGAGACGGCGCTGCGGGAAAGCGAGCAGCGCTTCAGAACAATTATCCAAAATCTTCCCGGCGCTGTTTTTGCGCATGATCTCGACGGCCGATTGCTCTTGGTCAATCAAGCCGCATCCAACAGCACGGGTTATTCAGAGCAGGAACTGCTTTCCATGAATGTATCGGAGCTGGACTCCGGCGACTTCAGCGAGGATGCCAGGCTTCAATTATGGCGCAGCATGAATCTTGGCGAATCCCGAACCATTCAATCCATTCATACCAGAAAGGACGGTTCCCAATACCCCGTGGAAATCCACCTGAATGCCATCCGGTTAGACAATCAGGCGGTCATACTGCCGATTGCAATTGACATCGCGGAGCGCAGAAAGGCGGAGACGGCGCTGCGGGAAAGCGAGGATCGTTTCCAGAAAATGCTTTCCCTTGTCCCGGACATGATCTCCATCAATGACAAGGAGATGAATATCCTATACAGCAACTGGAACGGTTTTGGGGCTGTTGCCGAAGAAAAGCGGATACTGCATACCAAGTGCCACAAAACCTACAGAGGGTATGATGACATATGCCCTGACTGCCAGGCCAAAACCGTGCTGGAGACCCGGGAGCCGTTCCAGGCGGAAGCGCAGCTTCCCGATGGCCGGTGGTTCGATGTGCGCGTCATTCCCCTGCTGGATGAAAGCGGCGATGATGACATCTTCGTGGAATGGGTGAGGGACATCAGCAGCCAGAAGCAGGCGGAACAGGAGCTGCGCAAGCGGGAGAGCCTGCTTCAAAGGATTTTTGATATTCTGCCGATCGGCCTCTGGTTTGCGGATAAAAACGGCAGGCTGCTGCGGGGCAACCCTGCGGGAGTGAAAATCTGGGGCGCCGAACCCCTGGTCGACCCGTCCGGATACGGGGTGTTCAAGGCCCGCAGATATCGTTCCGGCGAAGAAATCACGCCGGAGACCTGGGCCCTGGCCCGCACCATACGCAATGGCGCCACCATTCTGGACGAGTTGCTGGAAATTGACGCTTTTGACGGGAAGAAAAAAATCATAATCAACTCCACCGCACCGGTTTTTGATGAAAAGGGGGATATTGAAGGGGCAGTGGTGCTCAACCAGGATGTGACAGAGCAACAAAAGCTCCAGGCTCAGCTCAGTCAGGCCCAGAAGATGGAATCCGTGGGGCGTCTGGCCGGCGGGGTGGCGCATGACTTCAACAACAAGCTTTCCATCATCAACGGGTACGCCGAAATTGCCTTGGACCTGATTGCCCCTTCCTCCCCCCTCCACGAGACCATCCGGGAGATCCACACCGCAGGGAAAAAATCCGCCGACATCGTGCGGCAGCTCCTGGCCTTTGCCCGGCAGCAGACCATCAGCCCCGTGCTGCTTGATTTAAACGACACCGTTGCCGGCATGCTAAAAATGCTCCAGCGCCTGATCGGTGAAAACATCGAGATTGAATGGCACCCCGGCAGCAAATTGTGGCCTGTAAAGATAGACCCGACCCAGGTGGATCAAATCATGGCGAACCTCGCCGTCAATGCGCGGGATGCCATATCCGATGTGGGAAAGCTGACCATAGAAACCCGGAACATGGTAATTGATCAAGATTACTGCAGAACCAACGTAGAGGCAATCCCCGGACGATATGTCATGCTGGCCGTGAGCGATGATGGCTGCGGCATGGAAAAAGAAGTTCAGACCCTCCTGTTCGAGCCCTTTTTTACCACCAAGACAATCGGCAAGGGAACCGGCCTGGGCCTGCCCACGATTTACGGTATTGTCAAACAGAACAAAGGGTTTGTAAACGTGTACAGCGAACCCGGCGAAGGGACATCTTTTAAAATATATCTTCCGGCCCGGGAGGCGGGAGAAGCTTCTTTTAGCCCTGCCAAAGAATCCACCGCTCAGATTCCAAGGGGAACGGAGACCATACTGGTTGTCGAAGATGAAAAAACGATACTGCAGATGGCCAGACAGATGCTCGAAAGGCTGGGTTATACCGTTCACACCGCCGGCAATCCATCTGAGGCCTTGCAGACCGCCAAAAAATTCAAGGGAGCCATCCACCTGTTGGTGACCGATGTGGTCATGCCGGAGATGAACGGCCGGGATTTGTCCTCCCGATTGACACGGCGCCACCCCGGACTTAAAACCCTTTACATGTCGGGCTACACAGCCAATGTCATCGCCCATCACGGGGTGATCGATGAAGGGGTTCAGTTCATTCAGAAACCTTTCTCGCTGCAGGACCTGGCGACAAAGGTGCGGGAAGTGCTTGGGAAGGAATAGATTGCTTTAAAAGCAGAACAAATCCAATCCCCGGTTCAACTGCTTTATTCCGGCACTGCCGGCGGGGTGCCAGGCCACGCTTTGCGGCGGACCTGAAAGCCATTGAACCCCGGATTCATGATATCCGGGATATCCGAAAAAAAAAGGAATACGCCTGTGAGCATGAATGCCAGTGATGCAAAATCCGTCCTTGGCCGTCTTTTACACTCCCGTTATGCCGGGGTGCTGGCCACCAGCCAGGCGGATTGTCCCTATACCAGCCTGGTGGCCTTTGCCGTGGACGACACCCTCTTTGAAATGGTTTTTGCCACCCCCCGCCAAAGCAGAAAGTATGCGAATCTGGAAGCCAATCCGCAAGTGTCCATGCTGATCGACGACCGTGTCAACGACATCTCGGATATAAAGGAGGCGACCGCTGCCACGGCCATCGGAAGGGCGGCCGGGGTCAACGGGGCGGAGCGCGAACGATGCCTGGCCATTTTCAGGGAAAAGCAGCCGCACCTCGAGGCGTTCGCGCGCTCCGAGTCGAGCGCTGTCGTCCGGATATCCGTTGAAAAGTATATCCTGGTCAGCAGATTCCAAAACGTGGTGGAGATCGCGCCGGGAGCGAAAAAGTGACAAAGGCCGGATGGTCAGGGCATAAGCCTGGATTTGACAAAAGCGGTCATTTGCTTTAGCTCCGCATCCGATGCCGGCCCCGGATCAAGGCGGCCGTCCTTTAAAACAGGGCTGAGCGCGTCCATTAGCTCCCCGGAAAGACCTCCGTACTGGCCCGCAAATGCGGCAAGCCTCGTGCGGAAGCTGTATTCGATTCGCTCTCTGGGCCCCAGGCAAAGGTAATCATCGATTTGGGCAAGCATACGCTGCCGGTCCATGGGAAGCCGGCCGTTTATCTGCAGCAGGTTGGTGGCGCTGTCGCTCAACAGTTCCGTCTCTGCGGTTATCTCCTGTAACAGCCTTTTGATTTCCCGTACCACCGTGTCGTCATCAGCTTCCGTGAATTCCCCTTTCTGCCGCATGAGATCCAGGGGCGTCCCGTTGAATATTTCCAGGGTGCGTAACCTGACATAGTCAGGCTTTGCCCTGTTGATGACCCGGGCGGTCTCTGCGGCATGCGCTTGCGAGAGGGCCGTGCCCCCCAGCCCCGGCATAATGTAGAAGGAGCAGGAAAGGCCTGCCTGTGTTGTCTTCAGCGCGCCTTCCACGTGGTCTTCCGGGGCGGCCCCCTTGTTTACCCTCTTTAACACCCGCGCGCTGCCGCTTTCCACACCGAAGTGCACCCTGTCAATGCCGGCATTTCTAAACACCTCAAGCTCCTGCAGGCGTCTGTGCCTGGCAGCCGTGGCGGTCCTGCCGTAAACCGTAAAACGCTTCAGTTCCGGGAAGTTCTCCTTGATACAGGCCATGATCTCTTCGATATAAGCGGGCTTGAGTATAAGTGCGTCCGCATCTCCCAGAAAACAGGTGCGGGCACCTGTAAGACGCCATGCCAGGAGGTGTTCCACACAGTCGGAAATGTCCGGATAGTCAATAAACCAGGAGCTGAACCACCTGATCCTCGGATCGGGTGATTGGTCAAGAGGCGTGCGGCGGACCGGTTCGGCCTCCCCGGCTTCACTTTTTGCCTGCCGGATGCTTTCCACAAGTTGGGATGCCCGATTTTGAAGGGCTCCGCCATCAGCCGCTGTTCCGATAACCTTCTCCGCTACGAGCTCATTCAGAACCCGCGCGTTTGCCACATCCTGTTTTATCTCCGCTGCCGGGCGCTTTTTAAACCGTGCACCGGTTTTATAAATCGGACAGAAAGCACATTTTTTCCAGTAGCAGTTGCGGACAAGCCTGAAAGTCAGGCTGTGGTTTTCCGTGGGCGGCCGTATCGAGCAAATTTCAAACGGCCGTGCGGCCGCCAGGCCGGCTGCGTTCATTATCATGCGCCCCTCCCCGGTTTCCAGATTGTGTTCCTGCCATCAACTTTTTCCAGATTATCGCACAAACTCCGGCCCGGGTGCAACCTGAAGCCGGGAGATTAAAGGACGGAGTCGATTTAACAAATGGCCACGTGAGATTAGAACGCTAATAACCATTTACATTTTTTCAACTAATATACCGCTCGATCTCCCGTTTTAACCGTCCCTTGACTTTAGCGATGGTTAAATCCGCCCGTCGCTCCCTCATTCCATCCGCCACGCGGCAGGCGGTGTTGAGGGCGGATTCAATCAAGAGGACCGGCAGTGTCGGCGTGGTGTTATCGCCGGTTTGGGGAACATGGATATCAAAGAGCAGATCCTTTTGGATTTTTGATAGCGCCCGGGTGGGCATGTGGGGGACCAGGAGATGCTCCCGGCTGCCGATAATTTCTTCTATGGTACTGGCTGCCTGCCAGAAATTATCCTGTTCCGTGTGATTGATACCGGGCAGCAGGCTGTCTGCAATCAACAGATTTAAGGCGGCATGGGCTTTTGCGGCATTTTTGTTATACCCTATCAATCGGTCAATGCTTCGGGTCTCGTCAAATTCATCCCGCATCATTTGATGGAGCTTCTTTTTTGCCGGTACCAGTGCATCTGCATTCAGCGTCTTTCCCTCATCCAACACGATATTTGAAAGATCCGAATAACGGGTGATGAGCTTTATCTCTGATTGTCCATCCTCATTTATGCAGGCGGCTGCATAAGCAACAATCTCTGCCTGGGTCTCCGGCACGTCTTCTTTTAAGCGGGCGATGCATTCGGGAAGATCCAACTGGTCAAAGGCATCTATAATTCGTTCAAAAAAGGGGTCCCCATAAGATGCGAAATGAATGGGCGGCTCACCATCCGGCGCGCCTTTTTCATATAGATCCTGATCAACTGTCAAAGCTGTTTCATAAGAGTTCTCGTCTATACCCCGAATCTTAAAGAGATTATCCTCAGCTGTTACCGTGCTGCCCAGATCCCGGAGATATTTTGATCCAACCATGGCGTCCCAGATATTGATCAATTGAATCGGCGGGGGATTCTGGCTGCGCTTGTCTTTTAACCGCAGGTAGATATTGTATAAATCCCGTGCCGGTATTTCCATGCTTTCGGTTCGCTGCTGCTGGATTTTAATCCGTTGTTCGGCTCTTTTTAAAAGGGTCTCTTTGTTAAGTGTGCCGGCAGCGAGATCTGCAAATTCATCTTCAGTTACCGGCAGCATGGATATTTGCTGAGTACCAACCACATCCCCGGCTTGAGCCAGCCGTTTCAAAAGCCGGTCATAAACAATTTGTTCCGCGGAGTCCACGTAGCAAAGGTTTAAAACCTTTATCCTCTCGTGTTTCTGACCGATCCGATCAATACGGCCGATCCGCTGCTCCACCTTCATGGGGTTCCAAGGCAGGTCATAGTTGATGATGAGATCCGCTGTCTGCAGGTTGAGGCCTTCCGCTGCGGCATCCGTGCAAACCAGCACATCAATCTCCCCCCTGAAAAACCGGTGTTTGATCTCATCGCGCTCAACACCGCGAAGCTGGTTGTTTCGGGGATCAACATACTGGCCGCCTTTGCCGGAATAGGTGCCGATCAGCATGGCCGGATCGATTTTGCGGAGCCGGTTTACGATATCGCTTAAGGTGTCATAAAATCGGGTGAAAATGACGGTCTGGCTGATTCTTCCGCCTGATAGACGCCGTCTTTGCAGCACAGAGAGCAGCTCTTTCATTTTTAGGGGGGTCTCGGATAACTCCTTCAGCGGCGCGAGCATTTCTGCCAGCCGGTTTTCCTCCCACGCCAAATCCTCAGGGGTCCGATTCTTAAGAAGCGTTTCAATGACCTTTTCATCGATTTCCTCATTGTCCCCAAAAAGGCTGTCCCGCCGCTCCAGATCACTATCCACATCCTGGGAAGGACTCAAATACTCCCGGGTGCCAGCAACCCGGTCCTTGCGTCGCTTAAGGGTCTCGCGCAGGGCAAAAATACTTGAGGCCAGCCGTAACCGAAGAAAGCTCAGATAAAACCCGAGGCTGGTCTTCCATTTGTTGTCCGGAGTATTGGCTTCAATCTGTTTGGTCAGATCCTTGCAATAGGCCTCTAAATCATCATAGGTGGATTTTTCCAGGCCGGTTAAGACGATTTCCGGAACCGCCAGAATTTCCCGCTTTGCAAGATTCGCCCCCAACTGGCCGTTTTCACGGTAAATCTCCAGAAGCGGTCTTGTGTGCCGCAGCATCACACGGGACAATGGGGCGGCTGCAAAAATCAGCCGCTGGATATTTCTTCGGTCACTTCCCCTGGGAATGCGCCCCTCTTCAAACCATTGCTTTGCTGGAGACCGGATTGTACCATCGATCACGGCTTCATTAAAAAACCGCCATAAAAACGGATCATAGAATTCCACGGATGAAACCGCGCGGCCTAAAAAATTCCACTCATATTCATTCAGGTCCTTATCCCGGACCAGTTTGCCCAAAGACCGATAATAAGCCCATGTCAGGGTGGGATCTTCCCGGAAATGCGCAATACGGGAAGTTAAATAAATCAGGTCAAACACCTCGATCCAATTGAGCTGCATGGGGGTTGCTGTGGCCAGCCAGAGGCATTCCGTTTGACTGGTCAAATAATCCCGGATGGCGCGATAAAGCAAGCCAAACTGAGGGGAGGCGCGCTCCCCGTTCTTGGAATCTCTTCTGCGGGCGTAATGGGCCTCGTCCACCAGGGCCAGGTCAAACCGTGCAGCTTGCTTAAGTTCCGGGAGCCGCTGGGACCGGCTTAAAAGCCCGGTTGAGACAATACATAAATCCGGCGCATACATTTGCGAGCCGGTAAAATTTTTTTCATACGGAAAGATATATTCATGTTTTACGTTTGCTCCGCCCCGGATGCGGGCAAACGGAAGAAAGAATTTTGCCGCCATTTCCCGGTGCCACTGCTGGGTCAAACTGGCCGGCGGGGCTATTAACACCCGCTTGACCAGACCGGATAAATAAAGAGACCGGATCGCAAGCCCGGCTTCAATGGTTTTACCAAGCCCCACCTCATCGCAGAGCAGATAGCTGTATGGCCATGTCTGGACGAGCCGCCGGGCGACCACTTCCTGGTGCGGCCAGGGTTTGACAGGGGCGGTTTCCATGCCGACGTATCTCCCCCCTGGGAGCCGGGGACCATCCTTAATTAATGCGAATTTAAGCTTTTCAATGGCTGAGGGCGGATCAATCTCAGGCAGCTGCGCGGATGAGCCGTCGATTTCCGTGGGATGCTTAACATTTTGACTGATCTGGATCAATCTCTGGGCAACCGCCTCGGGCAGGGACAAAACTTTTATATGCAGATTCTCGTTTGACCAGAGATATTCAAAAGAGGCGGCGGCTTCGTCAATTCTTTGCCGGTCACTCTCCCCCCACCAGTCAGTATTTAAGTTGATATTTTCCGCATTGTGCACCAGGGCCTGCCTGGATTCGTTTAAAGAACCGGATATGTAAATCCGGTTTCCTTCAGCATCCGTGAAAACCCCCCATTTCTCGTGCACGTACCCATCATCCCTGGCCTCAAAGGGCAGCGGATCATTGGTTGCTTTATGAATCCGGAATGCCACCCGCACTTCCAGGCAACCGTGGGAGACCATCCATGATAACAACTCAACGCCGCGTCTTACATCTTCAGGCCATTCTTCGAAATTTTTCAGTTCAAAGTTTAGACGAGCTGTCATCCGTTCTTTATCGCCCTGGAGGATGGCCGTTACATCATTGGGGTCCATATCCGCCCCCACGATCAACCGCATTTTCCCGTTGGCTGCGGTGAACGCGGAAAACCCCTGGGATGCCACTGCAAGAGAAGAGGACCGGAAATAACCGGCCACCCGGTCGTAGGCGAGGCTTCGTTTCAGCACCGGGATGTAGAAATCATGAAGTATATTGACCGGCCGGCCGGCCGGGCCGGTGGAGGATGTTTTATAGGTATACTGCCATTTCCTGTTTTTAAATGTCCTCGGAGGCCGGAAATCATTGAGCATTGAGACTACCTGAACCTTTTCTGGCTATGCATTTGAAACCGGCTTGAAGCGCTAGGGTCTTTGGATTATCACCCGAAAGCGATTCTCCTGTTCCTCGTTAAGCAGGTCTATTGCAGGATACAATTTCAGAGCCCTGCGAATACCTGTTCCGATGCCCCGGTACGGCATGATTTTGGAGGCAAGCCCGTGGATTATCGGATTACGCGGAATTGAATTGCCGGCCTTCACCTGCTCCACGGTCAAGGCATTCGGAAGGGTTCCGGGCGAATGCAATTCAATGCGATCCCTAAAAATAAATACCTTTTGAGGCGCCGCCACAAAGTAATTGCGGTGTACAAGCATATTCACCAACAGTTCTTCAAGTGCTTCCGTGGGTATTTCCGGGAGGCCTTCAGTATTGACGGATTGACCCGCCTGCTCTTTCCGGAGGTTTCGAAGAATAAAGGCCCTTGCCAATTCCAATTGTTTCGGCAGGGTTCCATCCAGGTCCTCGCTGTCAGAGTATTTTGTATCAGTTGCCTCAGTCCCCGGAAAAGCAACCGCCTTGGTCATCAGTTCCGGGCGGAATCGCTCCGGACGTTTTCCGAAAAACAGCAGGCCGGCAAGCGTAAGATTTTCATTTTTTACAAGGTTCAGGTTTTCCAAAAAACGTACAAGGGGTTTTGCTTCGCGGTCTATTGCTTCGCCGTAGGCCTTTTCATAAAACCTTTCGAATGCTTCCCTGTGCAGATCCGCGATGGTTGATCTGTAAACCGGCTGTTCATCAGCATAAAAAACCTGGGCGTCCTGGAATATCCGGCGCAGTTCCTCACGGGAGGTCACCCGCCTTTTGTCGGCCATGTTCTTGACCCAGATCGCCCCTGAAGGATCAAAATGGGGCTTGGACTGACTTTCCGGGACATGGACCACAAGCACGTTTTTCCCTTCCACCTGGACGACTTCCGAGGTCGGAAAAAGCGGCTCACGGATTTTTTCCGAGGCAACGTTTGCAATTTTGGAATTTAGCACCCTTACCTCGGATGGATCCAGACCAGTGACGGACCCGTCGTTTTCCACGCCAAAAAGAAGCAATCCACCTTCAGAATTGGCAAGTGCGCACAACTCTGCCGCCAGTTTATCCGTACTGTCAAGGGTTCGCTTGAACTGGACGGTTGAAGTTTCTCCGAGGGCAATAATGTCTAATAATTCTAATGCGTCCATGCTTCGTAAATCTGCTTTCGTTTTCTAAAAGCGTCCTTTCCGCCTTCCATAACTGTGACCACCTCGCGCTGAATCCCAGGATCGTCTATCGAGCCCGAGAGCAGCCTGATGGTATCCGGAGAAAACCCACACCTGAAAATCTGCTCTGCATCCCCGAGCACAGGGATGTTCGGGCTGTGGGTGGCAAAAATTACCTGGCGTTTTCCTTTCAAATCCAGCAGTCGCCGGATAACCTCCTCGTATATGGTCTGGTTGTCCAGATCGTCTTCAGGTTGGTCAATAATCAGAACGTCAAAATCTTCCTGCCCCAGAAGAAAGAGCATCAGGGCAGTGGCCCGCTGGCCCAGGGAATGCTCATGCAGCGGCTTGTTCTTGTAAAGTATCTTTGCGCTGTCTGGCGGCCGAAACGTGATAATGCTTTTGAGGTGCTGTGCCACGGCATCATGGAGCCTGGCAATCTGGGCCTGATTCAGATCTACTTCATCGGCCAGGCGGCCGGCTCCTGCAGAAAGATCCCGGTACAGTTCCACGCCGTCGGAAAACACGTCACAGACTTTATTCAGGGTCCGTTTCTGAATGCCGGTGGTAAAAGCGTTGAGATGTTCAACAAAAGTCTCCTTATCCTCCTTGAAACCAAGCTCTATTTTTATTTCAGAGGAGACCTCGTTTAGTTTTTCCACTTCCCGCATACGTTCCTGGAATTCCTCATTCCAGAGCGACTGGAGCGACCGAAGATCCTTCAGGAGCTCTTTCTGTGCCGTATGCATCTTTTTTTCAATGTTTTCAAGTTCTGAGAGCCTGGCTGTGAGCAGCTTTTTTTTCTTTGTCAACTCAACATAGGTATCCGGATTCAGATCGCCCTCCAGTTTTAATGCCCGCCGGATATCGGCAAACTTCGCCTTTTTGGACTCAAAAAACGCCTTCAGCTTGGACCGGGCTTCAAGTGTGTCTTTGTGAGCGGCTTCCAGTTCGGAAAGAAAATCCTCGAGCTTGCCCAGACCTTCCACAAAACGCTTCAGCCCTTCTGCTACCTGCTTAAATGTCGTATTTTCAGAAGAAGCCGTCTTTGTGAAGCGCTGACTGACCACCGGCTCATAATCTTCATACCAGCGCCTTAACGAATCGATGGTATCTTTTTGCAGGGATACGATTTCCCCTGCTTCTTTTACATCATTTTCCAAGGCGATCTGGGCTTTTAATTTTTCCTGCAGATTCTGCTCATCAAATTTTTTCAGGGATTCATTTACCGCTGCCAGATCCGCTTTCACCGCGTCTATCTTTTCCAGATATTTTTCATGCTGTGCAATGGCGACCAGGCGCTGCTCTATTCTATGATTAACTACTTGTATTTCTTCATTTTTTTCACCTTTTTGCTCCGCAAACCGGTCGATCAGGTTCCCCGCAAATTGTTTTTCACTGAATTTTGCCAGGTCCTTTTGTCCGAAATACCGAATCTTAAGAATTGACTGAGGCCGAAGATCCGGGATGCTTTCCCCGTCAATTGAAACATTCGGGGAATCCCCCAGAATACGATCAAACCGGTAGGCTTTATTGTCCGCGGTGATCACCTCTGCAGATACATTTCCCCCGCTGCCCAGGGTCCTTTTGACCAGCTCCTCCTTGTATTCTGTATCTTCATCCGAGGGTGTCAAATCGATACTCAGCAGGTAACGAAGGCATTCCAGCACCGATGATTTCCCGCTTCCCCGGATGCCAATGAAATTGTTCATATCCGGATTGAAAAAAAGGGTCCGGCCGTCAAGAAGCCCGCCTCTAAAGGTCACCGATCGAATATATGCGGCCTGATGTTCGGGCAGATTTTCAGCCACCCGCTGCTCTTTCATAACCAATGCCAGGCGAACAGCCTGGAACGAAAATGCCCCAAGCTTAAGATAACACTGCCTGTCTTCATCCCCTTCGGCATGCGCCCGCCCCACTGTTTCCAGGGACTTGCAGTCCGATCCTTCCACTTTGGCCGGGACCCAGTCCTTATTTACCCATTGGCGCATCTTGTCCCAATTATCCCGGGAACGGGATTTCTGAACGGCCAGAACCGTTCTCTCAAAAAGCGGGTTAAAATGGGAGGCCAGCCCACCCTTCATTTCCTTGAAAGCGCCTTTGGCATCATCCACGTGCGCCAGGATGACAAAGGAATCCCGGCCGTTTTTTCGATGATTATCCAGTTTTTCGATTGCCTGGGACAGTGTCCATTGACATGCTGAATTCTCGCTTTCCCGCTTGGCCGTATGGGGAAAACCATTGTCGAGGAAACGATTGATAAAGTCTTCGTTTTCCTTGTTGCAAACCCAGGTTTCCGGATCAAATACGACCAGGATGTGAACACCGGAACTGCCGCCCTGCACGCATAACTCAACGCCGGGAAGAATAAAGATTCCCTGTTTCCGGGCTTCCCTGCGGAGATTCCGGTATTCCTCCCTCCCGAACTTGTTGTGGTTGCTAATCACCCCAAGCCGGATATCTTCTTCTGCTAATCGATCCACCCAGGCCTTGCAGAAGGACACGCCTTCCGGAACCGCTGAAAACTCGGTGTCCTGTTCCGTATGCAGATGAAAATCAGCCCGAATCCACCGCGCACCGGATGCAAACAGCCCGGAAAAATCTTCGCTGCCGGCGGTTCCACCGGTTCCCCCGTTGTTCTCGGTTGCATTTATTGTCATGCTGGATAACCCTTGTTCGTCGCTTCGCCAAAAAGTAATATTTTTAAATCTAACAATGTATTATACCTTATTGCAATCCGAAAAGAATGGCCCGAGCCTCTTTTTTAAGGGTTTCGTCAGGGATTTCTGCGGCCCATACGTTTAAGAGGTCTTTTACCAGCGCTTGTTTACCCTCTGCATGCCGGTCCAGGTACCCCCGGGCAACCGGAATGTCGCCTTCCCGGTAAGCCAGGATGGTGCCATGGA
The DNA here is from genome assembly GCA_964575805.1 of uncultured Desulfobacteraceae bacterium. Taxonomy (GTDB): domain Bacteria; phylum Desulfobacterota; class Desulfobacteria; order Desulfobacterales; family Desulfosalsimonadaceae; genus M55B175. Next base: position 8,343 of record CAZNSO010000010.1, on the reverse strand, counting down.
GAATATCCCATTCCGTTTGGGGATACTCTTTTCGTTTCTCATGCCGTTCCTCTGGCCGGGCCAGTCTTAACTTGGAGCCTTTGCGCACCAGCGGCGCGTGAAAGCCCTTATCTTCAGCCTCTGATTTTTTTGCCCGTCCACCAGCGGACCCCTGGGTTCCGTACCCTATAAACCGGCCGTTTGACACATACCCGCCGGACTTGCTTTCAAGTGCGATATTGAGACTGCGGGAAAGGTTCAAGGCCTCGTCATAGGGAAATTCCGCCAGCCGGTAGATGCCAAAAAGGGTCACGGCCATGGCCGCTTCCGAGGACAGGTCCTCTACGTTTAATCGGCCGTTGGTGATTCGCTGAATCTGGTTTTCCGAGACCACCCGGCTGGCCTCGTTCATGGCGCGGATTGGGCCGACCTGTTCATCCCCGTCAATAACCGGCCATTGCTCGGACAGCTCGCGCAGGGCGCGGCCGTAAGAGGCCACCATCTCGTCCACGGGGTTAAGCTTTAATGCCTGAAACTCCTTTAACCCTTGTTTAACTGCCTGTTGAATGCGCTCTTGGACGCCAGTGCCGCCAAAGCCGGTCCAGAGGGCGGGTTCGGTGGACTTTGAAGTTCGTTTGCGGCAGGCAATAAATATAGAACTCGCTGCAGATGCATTATTCATGATGTGTTGTGATTTTGTAAATTCTGATTCAACAGGGATGGCTGAACTTATTATCCAGTTATTTTCTATGAGGGATCTTGTTAATGCCTCCCAGGCCTCCTGGCTTTTATGTGTAAACATAATCGTCATGATACCTGAAGGATTGACAACTCGGTAGCATTCCTTAAAAATATCCGTCATCATTTTTTCATAGGTCAAATGGGCCGATTTACTACCTCCATCTCGATCAGGGTTAGCCACAGCCTCATTTTGCTTGTCGCTCAGTCGCCGCTTAAAATAATCAGGGTACAGATCCTGCAGTGTCCGCTTTTGCCAGACATAAAAGTAATCGGATAGTTCTGCATACTGCACGTTATTGTAATAAGGGGGGTCCATGCATATCAAATCAACAGAATTGGCTTTTAAAGAGGGTATATATGCGGCTGTGCTGCATTCAATCTGAAGTTGCGGTCTTTTTGTCACATTTGATTGTACCAACTCTGCCATGCCTTTATACGCATCATAAATTTGGGATAGACACCAGGCAAAGCCAGAATGGGGTCCTGAAAAAATCATTTCTCCAAACGTCCATTTTAGAGAAAAATCATGCCGCCCAAATGTTCCGGATACTTGGCTTCTCTGGGAGATCCATCGGGTTTGCCGGCTGTTATAATCCACCCCCTTATCAATCGCAAATTGCAGATACGTTACCACCGCTTTGCCCTTATCCTCCCCCAAGTCGTTAAGAATCTGCGGCTTCAGGCGGTTTAATTCTTCAACCAGGGTTAAGTGTCCAAGGAGCTGGCGCGGGGTGAACATGTCGCACCAGCGTGGCATACCATAATTTGGAGGGCGCATGTCATTGCCCTGGGGAAATTTTTCCGTGGGGATCAGGCCTTGGGTGTCCAAGCGATCCCAGTTTTCCTGCAGACGCTTTTCAGCCTCATCCACCGCATCCAGATCCTGTTTGTTGGGCTGGCGGAAAAACCGGATTTTTTCCGTTTTGATTTCGCCTTTTTTCTCACCGCTCTTGAAGCGCTGCGGCTGGCCGTCTTTGTCCAGCTTGGGTTGCAGGCGCACAGCTACCACGCAGAACAGCCGGTCCTTCCATGTGCCGTGCGGCGATTCACTCCGGGCCTGGGATTTTATTTCATCCGCATCAATGGCTTGCCGGCAGTGGATGCAAGTCCCGATGCCTCTGTTCACCGTTGCAAAGTTGGGATCTTCTCCTGAGGGGCCTTTTCCTTTTGAGGCCCGGTAGGTTTCAAAACGCACATTTCCGTATTGTTGCCGGCCATCCGGGATGACCTTGACCCCCCACTGGTTCCCGTCCATCTTGCTAAGCCAGCAGGTGTTTAACATCGGCGCCTTCCCGCCGCAGTTGGGGCAGGTGACCTGGCGGCAGTAGAGCAATCCGGTTTGATCGTATTCCGGCACATCAAATTGGGGGATTATTTCCGGACATTCCTTACAATGGTTTGCAAGCTCTTTTTTCTCCGAAGGGGGAAGAGAAGAAAAAGGGGTTATATCTTTCATTTTTTCTGACACATGATCATGTAATATTTTCCCCCAGTACTCGATTTCATCAGTGAGAGATGGACCATATTTTGCCGGGTATTCCAATGTTGCGTGCAAAATAACAGAAGCAACGGGATTTAATTCATTGGCAATTACTTGATGACCCAGCCGCAGAGCTTCAAAAGGGATAGAGCCTCCACCGGCTGTTGGGTCAAGGATTACTTTTGGCTTGTTTTCGGGTTCGGGGTTCTTAGAAAATGCCCGGGAATACCCATATAAATCTTCTGGGTCCCATTTGATCGGTTGGCCGAGAATATTTTTTACAGAGTTAAGTTTTGCAAATTGAATGCGGTCGTTAACATGAGCTGGATCAGCATTGACAAGGTTTGTATTTAATTTTGTCCCCTCTTGCGGAAATGGCTTAGATATGGGTTGTGAGTCCTCTTCCCATTTAATCAGGACTGGACTTTTGGCAAGGCTTGGGTCAGCCTTTAGCTTCTCAATTTTTTCAATATTTTGTTTTCTTCGCTGGTTTTCTTTTTCCAGCCAATTCAGCACTGTCTGATCAACCGGCAGCACCTCCCGGCCATCACCATCCTTTTCAACCTTCTCCAGGACCTTGCCAGCCAACGTCCACTGCACCCCGTTGATCTCCACAACCCGCTTTTCAATCCCAAGCTGTCTTAAAAACCATTCCGGATCTGTATCCGCCGGGAGCAGGGATGCAAGTATGGCCGCACGGCTGGGGGTCAAAGGCCTGCGCGCCCACCAGACATGAAGCCTATGCGTTGGAGGCGCCTTGCCAGTATCTCTTTCCCGCTGGGTCTCCGCCCCTACCTGATGGCAGGGGAATCCGGCTTCAATCAGTCGAAGGTCATCTTTCCAGGAATCGGTCATTATCAGCTCCGTATGCACAGGATTTAACTGCGCTGCCTGAGGTCTGCCAGCATCGTTTCCACATTCGGGTCTTTGGGGTGTCCTGCCAGCATCACCTTCATGCCGGCGGCTGCCCAGCGATTGGCGGCATCACCATATGTGGTCATGCGGGAATACCAGTACCCGGCTTCTTCCCGGGTAAACCGGTCCACACGCCGGGCGATCAGCTCAATGCGGTCAAGCTCCCTGATCCGCTCCTGCAATTTGAATATCAAAGCCAGTTTATAGCCGGCCTCATCATCCAGGGGGAGGTTTCCCCGAAATGTGATCCGGGAGCCGTTCAAATATTGCTGAAGCTCCAGTGGAACCCCCTTGTAGTCATTAATCCGGGAGAGGATGGTTCGCACAACCGGCAGGCACCGCCGCTGCTGCGGCCCGTATAGCAGCCCCCGTTCCTTTAAAATGGAGCGAGGGGCCACCAGGTCATCCGTATCGGTTCGCTGGTCCGGAAGGATGCGCTGTTTAATGATAAAAACCGGGACCGGTTTGTCTTTATGCTCAGTCATGCGCAGCACCCAGGGGGCCTTTGTAACTTCAGGGGCGACCTTGTGATGATAATGCGTCTGCTGCTTGTTTTTTTTTGCCTGTGGCTTGCTCATTGATACCCCAGTCTATTTTTCATTTTTCTTTAGCTCATTAACAAAGGGACAATCATTTTCCGGATGATTGATTTTCAGGTGACATTCGGTCTGATCGCCGGTTTTGACCAGCCCGTTAATGGTTTCAAGAAGCTCTCCCAGGTCTTTGACAGACGATGGCGGCGCATTTTCTATGGCCACGCGGAGGGTGCCGCCGTTTGGCAGCTCCATATCGGTTAAATCCAGGGTGTCAATCCGGCTTTTACCGCCGCGTTCATAGATGGCGCCGATCCGGCGGAGCATGGGCATGATCATTTTCGCCCCGTCTTTGCCTGAAATACGGACAGTTGTCTCTTCTGGTTTAACCCATCCTTTTTCAGCCGCCTTGGCCGGGGTGATGATCACATCGTCGGACTCAGGCATGTAAAGGGCGGCGCCGGTGCCTTTGATTAACTCCGGCTTCTCTTCCTGGCTGGCACTGCCTTTATACGCATAAATCCGGTTTTCCTGCACCATTTTGGAGATCGTGTCATTGATTTGCTTGGGCGGCACATCCCCGAATCTTGTGGCGACCTTCTCAGACAGTTCTGAGACGCTTACTTCAGAATTTTCCCTGGTAATATCGCGAACCCAGTCTTTAATGCGATTGGGATCGGGACCTGCGGCTTTTCCCCATCCGCGCTGTTTTGCGCCCTCCGGGGTTATCAGTGCGTAACCTTTGCCGATAACCACATCAAACGGAAGCTCCCCGGTATCGCTGCTGTAAAATTCATCCGGGATGGTGGTTTCTTCGTTTCCCATACGGAACAGGCACCATTTCCCCTGGTTAACGCCTGCCCGGATGACTTGTTCAAAGACATCCGGCGCCTCCAGGACCGGCCAGCTGCGAATGCGGCAGAAGTTTTCCTTGAGTTTGGTTATATCCACAATGTCCTGCTGTTTAAAAAAGAGTTTCCGCAGGCTGGTCAAGGCGGATTGCGTGGTATGCGCGCTGGTGATCAGCTCGTTGTCATCATAGAGGGCCTTTCGGATCTGCTCCATGACCGGGGTGCCGCTTTCACCGCCCGAGGTACGGATTTCTTTGCACACAATGTGGCCGCTGGCAGACGGATACCAAAGGTTGCGGTAGCTTTCCGTCACTGTTGAGATCAGGGAATTCTCCCGTTCCTCATGTCTTTGCCTGAAATCGTTTCCTTCAAGCTTTTTGGGATTGATGCCATGATTCTGGGGGTTTTTTTTCAACTCGCGCATGGCCAGCACCGTCCGGGCAAGCTCATCAAGTTTTCTCCGATTCTCTTCAGCAGGTGTGGTGGCGTCTCTCAGTTTAAGCTCCTGCTCCTGCTGGCCGCTCTTTGTCTGGGCTGTATCCGGAACAAGCAAAAACACCAGGTTTTGTTCAACCCTTGGCCGGTTGGGGCCTGCAGTTGTCACAAAATCTTCAACATTTATGGTCTCCGCCTTTAAGGCAATCAATGCCAGGGAAGGTTTGCCTTTGTTATCCGGAATATGTTCCGGCGCGGTCACATCGGATACGATGTTAAAGGGTGACACCTCTTCTTTGACCACTTTTCTGGCAGTGGCTTCCAGCAATCCGTTGACGGCTTCTGAGCGCAGACTGCGACGGAGTTTGGCCAGGGCAATGTTCACCGATGGGTCCAGGCTTGCGTAATATTTCCCATGATTGAAGCGGAGGTAAAACGCCCTGTTGTTGATTTCTTTTAAGGCCTCGGCAACCTGCGGCGGCGTCAGGCCGGGGAAACTGACCTCAAAAAGGGCGTCCTGTTCGGTCAGTCCGAAAATGCTTGAACTCAATCCCTGGTCCCGCCCGACCAGGCTGTGCAAAAAAACGGTTTTCCAGGTATATTCATACAAAGGCCAGCCTTCTGGATGTGGATTTTTCCGGTCCGCCAATTCTGCATTGCTGCGGTTTCCAGTTAAGCCATCCGTGTCAGCGCCGCCGATATCGGCATTCAGCACTGTGAGCAAATCCCCGCTGCCGGATCGTCCGATGACTTCATTGACAGTCCGGGCATTGCGAAGATCCAGGTGGCAGGTATGAATCATGGGAATCTGGGCCTTCTTGTGCCACAGGGTCCGGACGGCAAGGGCCAGAATCCGCAACACCCCCCGGGTGCCCTGAAAATTTTCATATGTCGCCAGCTTGTGGTTTAAGAAATCAATGAAAGACGGATGAAACGGATAGTGTGCGGCCATGCGGTCAAAAAAATCCTCGCGGATGGCTTCATCCGGCAGGAGGGAGGAATTCTTGTGATACATCTCCTGATAGACGGCGGCGGTTTCCCTGGCGGCGGATTCGTCAATCCGGAGAAACAAACGTTTGGACAGAACCCGCGAGATCTCTGATGCCTGTACCGGGACCACGGACGTGGCATCCCTTGAGACCACACTGGCAATGCTCTCGACCGCTTGTTGGCCAAGCCCCAGTGCGTCATCCGCGTTCATGTCTTTTCCGGTGATATTGGAAAGCAGCTCTGCAAGCTGGGCGGTTTGTCTGGCGAACGCATCTGTGGCGCTGGCCAGTGTCAGGACAACGGAGATGCCCGGGTTGGACCGGGCATATTCATGCAGACTCATCAGAAAGGCGGCGAGCTGTTCGCTGCCTTCGGCCTTGGCTGCGGAAAGCCGGGCCGCATACTGGGCCAGCTCATCGATCATTAACAGGATTTTTCTGCCCTTGAAGACAGTGTCAAAATAATTTTTGCCCGGTGCCGCATATGCGGCGGCGTCGCCTTCAACCGCACGGTATAATTCCTCTCCGCCGATTTGATGGGCGATTTCTCCCCAAAGGGTATATGGTATCAGACTGGTGCCTTGAGGCTTGTGTACGGGGATCTCATTGCCGGCAATACCCACAACGTTTACTTCGCCCTTTTTGGGGATCCATTTCGGTTCAATGAGTTGGTCGATATACGAGGTCAGTTCATCGCCCTTGTATCCGATATGCGTGCAGGCGATCAGGGTATGCGTTTTTCCGCCGCCGAACGCGGTTTCCAGCCGATGGATGGCCGGCGCGGTGCCATCCCCGGCAAGGCGGGCGAACACCTCATTTAAAACCATCTTAAACCCGTCAGTGGCATAAGTGCCTTCAGTGAAAAACTGTCCGGCATCGGTATAGATCGGATGAACCCCCTGCTTATTGGCCTTATAAAACTCGATGACCTCGTTTAGAGAAGCAGTAAAGATCTCCGGGTTAAACGTGCCGGCCAGGATATCCGGCCTCGGGTCACAGGTGTTTATAATAGGTTCCATGGGTTGCCTCCGGGATAGGATTATGCAGGCCAAAGATCGAAAGATTAATAATCAAAAATGTAAGTTACAAACATACCTCCTATGTTTATGGGATAGGACTTATATCCGTCAAGACGATTTTAAGGAAGCGATACTAATGGAAGGGTTTTTGGCTGCATTTTTTTTGTAACCGCAAAGCCCTCCCCTGTCCTTTTTTGGCCATATCACAAATAAATGGCAATAAAGATTTGAGATGCATCAGAGTCAACGAATGCATTTTGCTTTAAGATGTCACGCTGAGAGGGGGGGGGTTTGCTTCTAATTTGGATGATCCCGGGGTGAGACAGGCTTGGGGTCGGGTGTAAAGAAGAGGGGCCATCGTAAAAAAAAGGCTGTTTTGGGCGATGGGCTTTGGTGCAGGGTTATGCAAGTTGTTTTGTTTTGCTGGTTGACAAAAAGGAAAAAAAACTTGACATAGCAATCAAGTTTATTACATTAAAGTTAAACTTGGTTATAAAGGGCCCCATGCAACATCCCGGCAACTAAAAAAACAGCTGAGATCGACCATGGGGCTTTAATTTTTTGGAGAGGTGGGGTGTGGAGCAACGTGTTGTCTTTATGATAGATGGATGGTTCATGCGTAAAAAAATATATGAACTGAAAACTTTTTATTATAATGGCAACAATATTCGCAAATATTGCCTAAGTCTCTTGAGGGACTCTGATTATTTGTACAGAATTTTTTATTATGACACGACCCCTCTTGAAAAAAAGGGACACAATCCAATCACAGGAAAGGCTATAGATTTTTCCAAATCAAGCGTAGCTATTCAACAAGAAGAACTCCTCAATTCAATCAAAAAAACTCCTTCATTTGCGCTTAGGCTGGGAGAAACTGTTTGGAAAGGCGATTGGGCTTTAAAAAATGAAAAGCTAAAGCAACTGCTGAAACAGAATATTTCAATAAGCGATCTTCAAGACAGTGATGTGAAGCCCGTTATTCAGCAAAAAGCCGTTGATATGAAAATGGGAATGGATATTGCCCTTATCGCACTAAAAAAAATAGCAGATTGCCTTATCATTATTACAGGCGATTCAGACATTGTGCCTGCTTTAAAGCTTGCGAGACGCGAGGGAATGCAAGTAGGATTAGATCCGCTTCGAAATCCAGTAAAGCCAGAGTTGACTGAACATGTTGATTTTATAAAGACAAAAATACCAAAAAAATAAAAACATTTATATTGCTAAAAAGCCGCCCTAGGAGATCCGGGGCGGCTTTTTTATTTGGTGTCACAGGAGTGGCATAATTTACCCAAAAACGAAAAAAGGGACCGCGATCTGTTTTCGCGATCCCCTTTATTTTCAAGTGGCTGAGGGTACAGGATTCGAACCTGTGTTAACGGGGCCAGAACCCGTCGTCTT
>CAZNSO010000009.1:41505-62948 GCA_964575805.1 uncultured Desulfobacteraceae bacterium | reverse complement strand
CCATTGTGATAGATGATGGCCTCGAGGCCTTTCATATCCGTCCTCTCCTATGGACGCGGCCGATTCGACGCCGGGGGCATCCGGCATTGCCGTCCTCACGGCACGCCCACCGGCCGCGATCAATCAATCTGGTGGCGATGCTGAATGGTTTCGTTGATTTTTTTAACCAGTTTCTCTCCAAGGGAATAATTTGCCTGCAGCAGTTCCAGAAACCTGTCCCCCGGAATCGAAAGGAGTTCGCCCTCTGTCAGTGAGGTGACATTGGCCGTATATCGAAAAGGGCTGATAACCGTTGACCAGCCTATGATTTCGCCTTTGCGGTCCACTGTAAGCGCGCGCCCATCCCGGTAGTGGATCATAAAATGCCCCCTCAGAACGATAAAAAAAGTATGGGCCCGGTCGCCCTCCCGGATCAACTCCTCGCCTTCAATGGTTCGCACCCGGCTCAGCAGGGGGTAGATCGCAGCCCATTCCTCGGGCGGCAGGTCCCTGAAGATATCCAGCGCTTTGACTTCCTGTTCATTTAACTGCTGCATAAAACCCCGGCAGAGACAAACAGCGGATGGCACCCCCCAATAGAGCCGCCTGGATCGGCAAGCTGAACCCGCATGAACACCAGCGCTCCCACTGTAGTCATAAAATTGCCGAAATATACCTTATTATTCCGGGCATGGCCATAGCTTTTTTAGGAAAATTTTTGGAAGCCGGGAAGGCGGGGGATACAAGCGGCTGCCATGATTCCGGCCGGGAAGCAGGATAAGAGTTTGGAAATACAGTTAATTACTTGAAATCCAGGCAAACAGCCACTTTTTTTTCTTCACCATCGGGGGTAAAAAAGGGGGGACCCGTCGGGAAAAAACCGGATCCAGAAAGTCCCCGGTCATCATCATGAAACGGCCTTTTGAGTTCTCCCGCAAGCCAGGGCGCCCCTATAAATTCAGGGGCGCCTGCAGTACCACCAGCCGGCTTTGATTCCGGGCACCCCTGGAGAACCGGAAAGCCGACCATTATTCAGTCGACCCGGAAAAACGCGTTCTTTTTCGCATTGCAGACCGGGCATGTCTCGGGCGGCTCCCCTTCACAGGTATAGCCACAAACCGAACAAACATGATAGTCCACTTCTTGCGGCGCGTCCAGATTGTCCAGGGCTTTCTGGTAGAGTTCCGCATGGACCTTCTCCACCTCATTGGCAAACCGGAAACTTCGGGCTGCATTCTTGTTGCCGTTTTTTTCCGCGGTTTGGATCATCTCCGGATACATTTCTTTAAATTCATGGGTTTCCCCGGAGATGGCGGCCTTCAGATTTTCCGCCGTGGATCGGATCTCTCCCAGCGTGCGCAGATGGCTGTGGGCATGCACGGTCTCAGCTTCGGCCGCCGCCCGAAACAGCCGGGCGACCTGCGGGTAGCCCTCGCGCTCAGCTTTTTTGGCAAATGCCAGGTATTTCCGGTTGGCCTGGGATTCTCCGGCAAAGGCCTCCATCAAGTCTTTTTCGGTCTGATCCATTGTTTTTCCTCCTTTTCGTGTTGATCGGATTTATTAACCTTTGTTTTATTCAAATCTAAACCGATTTACGTGATTTGCAAATCCCGCCGGGCTTCTTTGACATGACAGGGAAAAAGCGGGGTTTAAAACAACGAAGCCATACATTATTGCCTTGAATGATTTCACGGCCATCGACGGTTTCGCCCCTGCCTGGTACGCCTGATTTTAGTTGCTCCACCGGGATTTCTCTGGTATTATTTTAAAAATAAGTAAAAATAGGATTCATAAAATTGTCACCATTTCCGCTTCACAGGCCAGCCTTTTGATTTTACCGAACCAAGGGGAGCACCCGGCGGCAACTGATAACGCCCCTCCCTGCTTCCGAAATCCGATTTTCCCAGGCTAAAGAGGTTTGCATGCAGACAGGAACCCATTTTTCGGCGACCCTGAGTTTGCCCCCCTTTTTCAGATCCGAGGTTTTCACTCGGGCGCTTTTGGGGCTGATGCTGATTTCCGCCGTGCTTATGGCCGTGCCCGCTGCAGCCGCAGAAGGGGACAGCCCCATACTTTCGGCCTCGGAAGTGGCCTACCCGCCTTTTTGCGTGGTTGACGAAAAAGGCCGGGCAGACGGATTTGCCGTGGAACTCATGCGCGCGGCCATGGCGGCCATGGGGCGGGATGTGCTTTTTCGCACAGGCACCTGGGAAGAGGTTTCCGGCCTGCTGAGAACCGGTGAAGTCGCGGCCTTACCGCTTGTCGGGCGAACCCCGGAGCGCGAAGCCCTCTTTGATTTCACTTTTCCTTACATGTCGCTGTACGGTGCCATCGTGGTCCGCCAAAAATCCACGGATATCCGCGATCTCTCGGACTTAAGGGGCCGGTCCGTCGGGGTCATGAAAGGCGACAACGCGGAAGAATTCCTCCGGCGCGAGGAACCCGGCATTGACATCCAGACCACCCCTACCTTCGAAGACGCCCTGCACGGCCTGGCTGAAGGGCAGTACGATGCCGTTTTCATCCAGCGCCTGGTGGCCCTGCGCCTCTTGCAAAAAACCGGGCTCGCCAACCTCAAAATCGTCAATAAGCCGGTGGCGGAATTCCGACAAAAGTTCTGTTTTGCCGTCAGGGAAGGCGACCGGGAAACCCTGGCCCTTCTGAATGAAGGGCTGGCGCTGGTCATGGCGGACGGCACGTACAGGCGTTTGCACGCCAAATGGTTTGCCGCCCTGGAACTGCCTTCTGATCGCCATATCCTGGTAGGCGGGGACCACAATTACCCGCCCTACGAATTTATCAATGAAAACGGCCAGCCTGACGGATTAAACGTGGACCTGATCCGGGCGGTGGCCGGGGAGGTGGGCCTTGATATCCGAATCCGGCTGGGCCCATGGAAGGAGATCCGGCAAGGCCTGGAGCACGGCGAAATCGACGTTATCCAGGGGATGTTTTATTCACCGGAAAGAGACCGGGTATTTGATTTCACCCCCCCGCACAAGGTCAACCACTATGTAGCCGTGGTGCGCAAGGGAGAAGGGCCGCCCCCCGCCTCACTGGAAGATCTCAAAGGAAAGCGCATGGTTGTCCAGCAGGGCGACATCATGCACGATTTTGTCATGAAAAGAGGCTTGCAAGAAGATCGCGTAAACGGGGTGGATGCCCAGGAAGACGCCCTGCGGCAGCTGGCCGAGGGAAAGCACGACTGCGCCCTGGTCGCCCGCCGGACCGCTTTTTTCTGGATCGACAAATACGGATGGGACAATTTGGAGGTGGGGACCCACCCCTTTCTGTCACCGCAATACTGCATGGCCGTGCAAAACGGCCAGCGCGCCCTGCTGGCCCAGTTGGGCGAAGGCCTGGATGTAGTCGAGGAAACCGGGCAGTACCGGCGCATTTATGAAAAATGGATGGGGGTCTACCCCGACGATCACCCCGACCTGGCGCGTGTCATGAAGATTGCCGCAATGGGGATGGGCCTTCTTTTGCTGATCCTTCTGGGTTCGGCTGGCTGGACCTGGTCCCTGCGCCGGCAGGTGGCCCGGCGCACCAGGGAGCTGGAGGACAGCGAACAGCACTTCCGCAACCTTGCTGATTCCGGCTCCGCCCTGATCTGGACCGCCAATACGGAGAAAAAGTGCGATTACTTCAACCGGGCCTGGCTTGAATTTACAGGCCGCGCCCTGGAACAGGAAATGGGCGAGGGCTGGATCGAAGGCGTGCACCCGGAAGACCGGGACAGGTGTCTGAAGACCTTTTCCCGCTCCTTTGACCGGCGCCAACGTTTTTCCATGGTCTACCGCCTAAGGCGGCATGACGGCCTATACCGCTGGATCCAGGACGACGGCAGCCCACGCTATGACAGCTCCGGCATGTTTATCGGCTATATCGGCCATTGTTTGGACACCACCGATTTCAAGCTGGCCCAGAAACGCATTGAGCATTTGAACAATGTTTTGCGGGCCATCCGGGATGTAAACCAGCTCATTATCCGTGAGCGTGACCGGGAGGCCTTGATACGCCAGGCCTGCCGGCTGCTGGTGGACAGTCGCGGCTATGCCAGTGTGTTGATTGTGCTGACGGACGAAACCCGGAAACCGCTTTCCTGGGCCGAGGCGGGCATGAATGATTTTTTTCCGCCGCTGGAGGCCGCGCTTGCAGACGGCGAAATCCCGACCTGCTTCCGGAAAGCCGAAAGCGAAGAGGCGCCGACACTGATTGGAGGCCGGGACAAAGCCTGCAGCCGGTGCCCCATTGCCGAGGAGTGCATGAAAAGGGATGTCATGTGTGCCCCCCTGGCGCATGGAGAAATGATGTATGGCTACATTGGCGTGGCCCTTAGCCAGGGCTTCAGCGAAGACGGGGAGGAACAGGGGCTTTTTAAAGAAATGGCCGAGGATATCGCCTATGCCCTCAGGGCGCTGGAATTGGATGAACAGCAGCAAAGCTCCGAGCGCCAACGGGCCGCCCTGGAAGACCAGCTGCAGCAGGCCCAGAAAATGGAATCCGTGGGAAGACTGGCAGGCGGGGTGGCCCATGATTACAACAACATGCTGAGTGTTATCATTGGCTACACCGAGCTGGCCATGGACAAGGTAACACCTTCGGAGCCCCTGCATGCGGACCTTAAGGAAATCCTTAATGCCGCCAGACGCTCTAATGAGATCACCCGCCAGCTGCTGGCCTTTGCCCGGAAACAGACCATCAACCCCGCGGTGCTGGATTTAAACGAGACCGTGGAAGGCATGCTCAAGATGCTGCGCCGGCTGATCGGCGAGGATATCGAGCTTTCATGGCGGCCCGGCCCGGGCCTTTGGGCGGTTAAGCTGGACCCGGCCCAGATCGACCAGATCCTGGCCAATCTCTGCGTCAATGCCCGGGATGCCATTGAGGGGGTCGGGCACATCACCATTGAAACCCACAACGTCACCCTGGACCAGCACTACTGCGAGGGCCACGCTGATCTTTTCCCGGGCGAATATGTCCTGCTGGCGGTCAGCGATAACGGCTCCGGCATGGACAGGCAGATGCTGAAAAATATTTTTGAGCCCTTTTTTACCACCAAGGATGTCAGCCGGGGAACCGGGCTGGGCCTGGCCACGGTCTACGGGATTGTCAAGCAGAACTCGGGGGCTGTCAATGTCTACAGCGAGCCCGGAGAGGGCTCCACTTTCAAAATCTATCTGCCGCGCCATGTCGGCGCCGCGGACGCGCCCGGCATGGAGCAGTCCCGGGAAATCCTCGAGGGCCGCGGCGAAACCGTGCTGCTGGTGGAAGATGAAACAGGGATCATGAAAATGGGGCAGATCATGCTCGAACGATTGGGATACCACGTGCTGGCGGCCGACAGCCCGGCTGACGCCCTGGATCAGGCGGGAGCCTGTGAAGGAAAGATCCGGCTGCTGATCACCGACGTGGTCATGCCGGAAATGAACGGGCGGGAACTGGCTGAGCAACTTCAGCCACTGTATCCGGAAATGAAGGTTTTATTCATGTCCGGATATACCGCTGATGTGATCGCCCATCACGGCGTATTGGACAAGGGCCTGCACTTTATTGAAAAGCCCTTTACCCTGCGTACCCTGGCGGGGAAGGTGCGAGAGGTGCTGTATTACTGATCCCTCGCCCAAGGGTGACTGAACTCGCGGCTCCCGCAGAAGAAAAGGCGGACACGCTCCGCTTGGTCCGCCCTACCTGGCTTGGTCCGCCCTGCCTGGCTCAGCCCCCAAATTGAAGGGCATTGCGGTGATTGGCGTTTCCCTGCCCCTCGGTGGCAGGGGCGATGGCGGACAGCCTGTCATAAAAATCCGGCCCCGCCCTTGCCACAAGTTCAGCAAACCTTGTGCCGCCGGTGCTGTTTTGCTTATAATAACGCACGCACCATTGAACCATGGCAATCACCGTATCCGCATCATGAACACCGGGCAATTCCATGGCAAGCCTGGGATGACGGCCGAGTTTGCCGCCGATTAATACGCGATACCCCCTTTTCCCGCACTCAATCGTGCCCGTGGGACAAACAGGGAGGCACTGCCCGCACAGCAGACAACGCTGCCGGTCAAATTCCGGCCCGCCGCCGTCAGCCCTTACGGTTACCGCATTCTCGCGGCAGATATCCTGGCATGCCCCGCATTGGCTGCAGGGCTCATCGGTTTTTCGCGGCACAGCGGCACCAATGATCCCGATATCCTTGATCTGCGGCTGGGAACAGGCATTCGGGCAGTCCGCCAGGGTCACCCGGAATTCATGGTGAAACTTCAAGGGCCCGCCCACCGTCTTTTTCAAAAAACCGCGCAGGTCCTCCGCGGCCAGGAGCGCTTCAATGGATTGTGCCAGGAGACGGCTTTCGATTGCCGTGTTGGGGCATCCCTCGGGGCCGAAGCAAACGTCCACCTGATATCCCTTTATCTCCTCGTCCATGCGGTTTAACAGTCGATTCCGGGCGGCATGAACGTCCGCGGCCGTTACCACATCCCGGCCCTCGGCCGCCACGCGCTCCTCCACGCGCTGCCGGGCTTTTTTCCGGACAAAAAACGGGGCTTTTTTAATTGCTGCGGTTGCTTCCGGCAGCCATTGCATATTCGGCCTTTCTTTCATCAACCTGAAGGGAAGCGAGGATTTCAGCCCGCAAGAAAAGCCACCGCATTCTCAAACAAACGGATACCGGTGATCAAATCCTCCGGCGCGGAGACCTCGCCCCTTTTCTGCCGCTCCCGGCACCGGTGCCAGTCCGGATGATTGCTTGGATGGTTGAAGGCTTCCGGATGCGGCATCAATCCGAAAACCCGCCCGCTTGGATCGCAGATACCGGCAATGTCATCCATGGAGCCATTGGGGTTGTCCGGGAAGCTGCCGCGCGCGGGGATGCCAGCAGCCGTGGCATACCGGCAGACCACGTGGTTTTCATGGACAAGACGGTCAATCACGGAATCGTCCGCCACAAATTTTCCCTCCCCGTGGCGGACGGGCAGTTCCATGCGGGAGAGGCCGGTGGTAAAAACACAGGGGCTTTCGGCGTTGATCCGCAGGTGCACCCAGTCGTCCCGGAAATTGCCGCAGTCATTGAATGTGAGCGCCACCCGCCGGTCCTGGTAGTTGCCGTTAAAACCGGGCAAAAGCCCCAGGTTGACCAGGCTCTGGAACCCGTTGCAGATGCCCAGAACCAGGTTGCCGTCAGCCACAAACTGGAGGATGTTTTCTCCTGCATGCTTTTTCATGCGGACCGCCTGCACGACCCCGGCGCCATGGTCATCGCCCCAGGAGAAACCGCCGACAAAGACCATTATCTGATAATCCGCCAGCCGCACCGACCCGTTGATCACGGAATTGATGTGGACCCGTTCGGCGCGGGCGCCTGCCAGTTCAAGGGCATGGGCGGTTTCAATATCACAGTTGAGCCCATAGCCGCATAGGACAAGGGCGTTTACCCGGCGGTTCATACCAGACCTCCAAACGGGGTTTTCCAGGCGGTTTTGAGTTCGGACAAGGGCGCCTGGAGCAGGACTCGCGGGCCATGGGCGACCTGCAGAACCAGCGCCTCGCTTACTTCACCGATGCAGGCGCACTGACCGGAGTCAAACAGGGCCTCAAAGGCCGGGGCATTCGCAGGAGAAACGGTGACGATAAAGCGGCCCGGCGTCTCCGAGAACAGGAGGCGATCCGGGCGCAGCGGGGCATCTGAGGGCACATTGGCGGTATCCACACTCAGCCCGAGATTGCCGCCCATGGCGACCATGGCCAGATGCACCCCCAGGCCGCCCCGGTAGATGCCGTGGGCAGAGGCCGCCAGTCCGCTGCCGATGGCGGTAAACAGGGCGCGATAGGTTCGCATGAACCGCTCGGGATGCACCCGGGGCACCCGGCTGCCCAGACAGCCAAGGAAGGCATAATACTCGGAAGCCCCCAGTTCATCGCGGGTCTCCCCCAAAACATAGACACGGTCGCCCGGCACCTTGACATCCATGGTAACTGTCTGTTCGATATCGGCTATCACGCCGATGGTGGAAAACTGGAGGGATTCCAGGGCGGACACCTTGTGCGTTTCGCCAAAACGGCCGGGCAAATGCCCGTCCACGTACATGCTGTCCTTTCCCGAGAGGAGCGGAATCCCATAAGCCAGGCAGGTTTCGGCCAGCGCCCGGCAGGAGCGCACCAACTGGGCCGCCTTGAATCTGCCGTCCGGGTTTTTTTCCGGGTCATACTGGATGCTCGGCCAGCAGAAATTGTCAACCCCGCCGATATGATCGGGGTCCGCGCCGACCGCAATCATGCGGCGCAGCGCCTCGTCGATGGTACAGGTGGTCATGTGGCGGGCATCAATGGCGGCATACATGGGAAGCATGGCCTGGGCAAAGACCAGTCCGCGGCAGGAGGAGAGAACCGGGCGCAAAACGGCCGCGTCCGAGTTGACATCCCGCTGCGCCCCCACCAGGGGTTTTACCACACTGCCACCCTGCACTTCGTGGTCATACTGCCGGCTGATCCATTCCTTGGAAGCGAGATTGGGAGAGGCCAGAAGAGCGCCAAGCAGCTGCCGGTAATCCGCGGGTTCCCCCAGAACCGGCTCGCAAAGTCCCCGCATTTCAGGGGACCGCCATTGGGCCGCAAACTCCCATTGCGGGAACCCGGACTGCAGCAGATCCATATCCACGTAAGCGCAGGTTTTTCCCTCGTAGGTAAGGTGCAGTTTTCCGGAATCCTTGTATTTTCCGATGACCGTGCTCTCAACCGCGTGCTTTTCGGACAAAGCCATGAAGCGGTCCACATCCTCGGGCCGAACCGCCACGGTCATTCGCTCCTGGGATTCGGACACCCATATTTCCCATTGGTCCAGGCCGCTGTATTTCAGCGGCACCTTTTCGAGCCAGACCTCGCAGCCGTTGGAAAACCGGGCCGATTCCCCAACGGAGGATGAGAGGCCGCCGCCGCCGTTGTCCGTAATAAACTGGAGCAGTCCCGCATCCCGGGCCTCCAGCAGAAAATCATGCATTTTTTTCTGGGTGTAGGGATCCCCGATCTGCACATGGCCGGCCGGCGTATCATCTGAGAAGGACTCGGAAGAGGCGGTCACCCCGTGTATGCCGTCTTTTCCAACACGGCCGCCGCACATGATGACCCGGTCCCCCGGCTTGGTGGTTTTCAACTCCGAGGGCCGGCCGGCGGTCTGCGCCGGCATGATGCCGACGGCGGTCACATAAACCAGGCATTTGCCCAAATACCCTTCATCGAAAACCACCTGGCCGAAGGTTGTGGGGATGCCGCTTTTATTGCCGCCATCACGCACGCCTTCAATAATGCCGTCCAAAAGCCGGCGGGGATGAAGGCGCGGTTTCAAGTCCCCGTTATAGTCGCGCGGGCCCGTGCAAAAACCGTAGCTTCCCATCACCAGTCGCGAGCCGAGGCCCGTTCCCAGCGGATCGCGGTAGACGCCCACGATCCCCGTGATCGCCCCGCCATAGGCCTCCATGTTGGAGGGCGAATTATGGGTCTCGCCCGTGATCACG
Organism: uncultured Desulfobacteraceae bacterium; assembly: GCA_964575805.1. Taxonomy (GTDB): domain Bacteria; phylum Desulfobacterota; class Desulfobacteria; order Desulfobacterales; family Desulfosalsimonadaceae; genus M55B175. The sequence goes on along the minus strand of CAZNSO010000009.1, from coordinate 53,466 downwards.
TAATAATGATCCGCGTCAAAACGGCCTACCCCGGCGTTATCCCATAAAACCGAAACCACCCAGTCCTTTTTTTCCTTCAAGGCCAGCGTGGGCTCCTGGATAAAGGTCTTGAAAAGATTGTCCAGTTCCTCGGTTTCGCCGGTTTCCAGGTCCGTGTACCGGAACAGGCCCTGGAAGGTATTGTGGTTGCAGTGGTCGCTTCTGGCCTGGGAGATGTATTCCAGCTCCACGTCCGTGGGGTCGGACAAGCCCATCTCTTTGCGCTCCGCCTGAACCCGCGGGTCCCTGAAGTAACTGCGGATGACCGGGATATCATTCGCGTTCAAGGCAAGATTGCGCTCATCGCTGATTCTTTTAAGAGAGGCATCGGAATCGATGGGAATGGTTGTCACCGTGGGCGTGTGATCCAGACGGACACTGGGGATGATAATACCGATCCCGTTTGCCGGGTCCCAATCCGCGCGGGAATACACCCGGACCTGCTGAATAATGTCGTTTGAGAGCAGTTCGCCGGCCATCAGTTCGGCGTCCCCGGCAGCCAGGTCCGGGCCGGTGATACAGTAGCGCCGGGAGGTATACACGTGAGCCCCCTGGGGCAACTGCATATCCAGAACATCCTGGATCGCCTCGACCGCCGTGCTGCCCGGGTTATCCCTCACCCCCGGCCGGTACCCCACCCACACACACCAGTCAAAGGGAAACGGAAGCGGCTCAAAGGAGGAGACCTGGGTTACCGGGTTGGTAAACACCTCCAGGCGGATACGCTCCAGCTGGCGCTCGGTCAGATCCGCGTCGATTGTCAGCACATGAACCGCTCGAACGGAGACGACCGGCAGGTTGAACCAGGCGGCGGCTTTTTGGCGCACGCCATCGCCCTCGGCGTCAAACAATTCGGGTTTCAGGGATATTTCAAGCCGCTGCGCCATAGCACGCCCCTTTTCAGATCACCCGGACACAATCCGCATGATGTCATTATAAAAAACAAAAACCATGAGCATCATCAGCAAAAGAATCCCCACCTGCTGGGCAATCTCCCGTGTCTTCAGATTGACCGGGCGGCCGGTGACGGCTTCGATGGAGAAAAACATGAGATGACCGCCATCGAGCACGGGGATGGGCAATAAATTCAAGATGCCGAGGTTGATGCTGACCAGGGCGATAAAAAACAGCAGGTTCACCGCTCCCTGTTGCACCTGCTCACCGGCGATCTGGGCGATCATGATCGGCCCGCCCAGGGTTTTCACCGACACCGCTCCCTGGATCAGCTTGACCACACTTACAATGGTGAGCTCGATAATCAGGTAAGTCCGCACAAGGCTTTCCTTAAAGGCGTCAACCGGGCCCATCCGAATGCTGGTGGTCTCCCCGGCAGCTGTTATGCCGAGGACGTAGCGGCGTTGTTCTTCGCCGAAAATATTTTCTGCGCTCTGTTTTTCAGGCGCAACCTGAAGGGAAATCCGGCTGTCATCACGTTTGACAATGATTTCCAGGGGCCGGCCTTCACTCTGGCTGATGGCTTCCGCCATATCCGCCCAGCTCTCAACAGCCTGCCCGTTGATGGCCTCAATCCGGTCACCGGGCGTCAGGCCGCCCGACTGGGCCGGCGAGTCCTTCTTCACCTCGCCCACAACCGGCTGAAGCACCAGCAGGCCGGATGCCCAGAAAACCATGAAAAAAATCACGACCGCCAGGAAAAAGTTAAACAGGGGACCTGCCGCAACGATTAACATTCGCCGGCCCACCGGTTTATGGGTAAAGGAAAGGGCCTGGTCCTCGGGGTCTATTTCTTCGTCCGGCTGTTCGCCAACCATTTTGACATACCCGCCCAGGGGGATGGCGGAGATACAGTATTGCGTCCGCCCAATGGTTTTACTGAGCAACTTGGGTCCAAAACCCAGGGAAAAAGTCTCCACCCCCACCCCGAAGGCCTTGGCGCAGAGAAAATGGCCCAGCTCATGGAAAAAAATCAGAACGCCTAATACGATAACAATGCCAATGACCATGCTCATAAAAACAGCCTCCCGCCATTTTCAGCCACCCACTGAAGCGCAATCTGCCGGCTCCACAGATCCGCATCCAAAATATCGGCAATACCCGGCCCGGCAACAGGCTGGTGCTTTTCCATGACCGCGGCTATGACTTGCGGAATCTGGATAAAACCGATTTGTTCACGCAAAAACGCATCCACCGCCACTTCATTGGCACCGTTGAGGACCGCGGGCATCGTGCCGCCGGTCCTGCAGGCATCATAGGCCAGGGCCAGGCAGGGAAATTTTTCCATATCCGGAGACTCAAAGCTCAGGGTGTTGATATCGGTAAAATCCGGGGAGGGAATCTGCATCTGAAGCCGCTCCGGGCCTGACAGGGCATAGCCGATGGCCGCTTTCATGTCCGGCAGCCCCATTTGCGCCATCACCGAACCGTCCCGGTAAACAACCATGGAATGGACAATGCTTTGCGGGTGAATCACCACCTCGATGGCCTCTCCCGGGATATCAAACAGGTGCGTCGCCTCGATCACTTCCAGGCCTTTGTTCATTAATGTCGCCGAGTCAATACTGATCTTGGCCCCCATTTGCCAGGTCGGATGGGCCAGGGCATCTTTTGGAGTGATCAGGGGGAAACGCTGCCGGGGAAGGTTTCGGAAGGGCCCGCCGGAGGCGGTGAGGATGATTTTTTGCAGATCCGGCCGCTGGTTGCCGCAAATACATTGAAAAATGGCGCTGTGTTCACTGTCCACGGGCCTGATGGCCGCGTGGCAGCGCACAGAGGCCTGCATTACCAGGTCCCCCGCCATGACGAGTGTTTCCTTGTTGGCCAGGGCGACCGTTTTTCCAGTCTCTATGGCCGCAAGGGTGGGAAGGAGCCCGGCCCCGCCCACCATGGCCGATACCACGGTATCCACACCTTCCAGGGTGGCGGCGGCTTCATACCCGCTGCTGCCCCAAAGGATCTCGGTACGGGTGCCCGGGGGAAGAAGGCCCTTTAGCCCGGCGGCACTGGTCTCATCGTAAACCACGGCCAGTTCGGGGTGAAAACGGGCCACCTGTCCGGCCAGAAGCTCAATGTTCGCTTTTGCCGTGAGCGCCCGGACGGCAAAACGCTCCGGGAACATATCAACAATGGCCAGCGTATTTCGCCCGATTGAGCCGGTGGCTCCCAGGATGGCGATATTTTGCATAATCTTCTAAAACCAGATCAGAATATATTTTTTAAACAGATACGCCGTCGGCGCGGCAAACAAAAGGGCATCGATCCTGTCCAGCAGGCCGCCGTGTCCCGGCAGAATATTGCCGGAATCCTTGATTTGCCTGACCCGCTTAAATTCAGATTCGAACAAATCCCCCGCCTGCCCCATCATGCCGATAACGATAAAAAGCAGCAGGCAGCCGGCCGCGGGCAAGTGGGGTAAAAAAACCAGCATGAAGCCAAAGCCCACCAGAATATTGACCACCAGCCCCCCGATGGCGCCTTCGACGGTTTTGCCGGGGCTGATCGCCGGGCTCAGCTTTCGCCGGCCGAAAAAGCGGCCGGCATAAAAGGCCCCCACATCCCCGGCAAACACCACAAACAACAGAAAGAAAACCCATCGCACCCCTTCCGGCTCCATCCTGAGCAAAATCAGACTGGAGAGGGCAAGCGGAATATAAATCAAACCCTGCATCTGCCTGGAGACCACGTCAACTACCCCCGTATGGATCTTAAAGCGGGGGATGGACAAAAGCGCCGCGCCCAGGCCGTTGACAAGGATGATTTCGGGGACAAAACGCCAGCCGGACTCATAATATGCCGAAAAAAGTACAAGAAGGCCCATAACCGCGCCCCAAAGGGGAAGCAGGAAACCGGTCGCAGGCTTCAATCCGTCAAAAACAATGCGATAGTATTCCCACAGGGCAATGATGGCAAGCAGGCCGATAAAACCGGCAAAAAGACCGGCCGGTGCCTTGATCAAGAATGCCGCCAGGACCGGGATCGCTGCAAGGCTGGTGAGCCAGCGTTTTAGATGCGAAAGTTCCATTGGAAACGAAACCCAAGCTGAGTGATTGTCAAGTTTGCCGCAGATACAAGGGAGATGGCTGTCGAGCGACAGGCAGCTGCACGAAAAAGCATCCCCGGCAGCCGATGCGCGGTAAAGCGGCTATGCCTGGGCGACCCTGCCGAACCGTCGCTCCCGCTGCTGGAAATCCCGAAAAATACCGATCAGTTCGTCACGGGTCAGGTCCGGCCAAAGGGTCGGCGTGACATAAAGCTCGGAATAGGCAATCTGCCAGAGAAGAAAGTTGCTGATGCGCAGCTCGCCGCTGGTACGAATCAGCAGCTCGGGATCGGGCATATCAGCCGTATACAAATACTGTTCAAACAGTTCCGGGGTAATCGAGGCGGCATCCAGGCCCTGCTCCTTGACCTGCACCGCGATCCTTCTGGCAGCCTCGACAATTTCCATGCGGCCGCCATAGCTGAGCCCCAGGTTCAGCCACATGCCGGTATTGGCGGCTGTGGCCGCCCTGCTGTCCGCAAGTGCGCTCTGCACCTCCGGGGCCAGCCGATTGATCTGGCCGATCGCATTCAGCCGGATATTATGTTTCCGCATCTCCGGCTTCTCTTCCACCAGAAACTTCTTCAGCAGCGCCATCAGGGCGTTGATCTCTTTTTGGGGGCGTTCCCAGTTTTCTGTGGAAAAGGCATACAGGGTGAGGTATTGGATGCCGATTTCCCTGCATGTCCGAACCACCATGCGTACTGTTTCAGCACCTTTTTCATGGCCCTTGATGCGGTTTAACAGGCGCTTCTGGGCCCACCTGCCGTTTCCGTCCATAATAATGGCCACATGGGCCGGCAATTTCCCGGGATCCAGACCGGTTTCCCCTGCGTTAGAGCTCAAGGATTTCTTTCTCTTTTTCCTTGTAGATATTATCGATATCTTTTATGTGGTCATCCGTCAATTTCTGGATGTCCTCCTGGGCTTTGAAAACATCGTCCTCGGAGGCATCGCCGTCTTTCTTGAGCTGTTTGAGCATGTCATTGGCCTCGCGGCGAACGTTCCGGACCGCCACGCGATAGTCCTCGCACATTTTGTTGACCTGCTTGACGATGTCTTTGCGCCGCTCCTCGGTCAACGGGGGAATGGTGATACGGATGATTTTCCCGTCACTTGAAGGCGTCAAACCGAGATTGGATTTTAAAATGGCTTTTTCGATACTGTTAATCGAGGAGACATCCCAGGGTTGGATCGTGATCAACCGGCTTTCCGGGACTGACAAAGTGGCCAACTGATTGAGCGGCGTCATGGTACCGTAATACTCCACCCGAACATCATCGAGCAGACTGAGCGAGGCTCTGCCCGTGCGGATTTTTTTCAGCTCCCCCTTGAGGGAACTGACGGACTTGTCCATTTTTTCCCTGGCTTCCTGCTTAACCTCGTCAATCATACCGTCTCCACCTTATAGAAATGATTGTTGTCAGAACCTTTACCCTTGGGCTCAAGCCCCTGCCTCCGGTTCGTATATCCGGGTGCCGATGGGCTCGCCGGTAATTACCTTCCGGATATTGCCTTTTTTTAACAGATCAAACACGATCAGCAGGAGCTGATTGTTCATGGCCAGGGAGATAGCGGTGCTGTCCATCACCTTCAGACGCCTGCTGAGAACCTCCATATAGCTGATTTCCTGGATAAACACCGCGCTGTGATTCTCAACCGGGTCAGAATCATAGACGCCGTCCACCTTGGTCGCTTTCATCAACACATCGGCATGGATTTCCTCGGCCCGTAAAACGGATGCCGTATCCGTTGTAAAATACGGGTTGCCGGTACCGGCGGCAAAAATCACCACCCGGCCCTTCTCCAGATGGCGGATCGCCCGGCGGCGGATATAGGGCTCCGCCATCTGGTGCATGGATATGGCCGACTGGACCCGGGTGGGAATCCCCACCCGCTCCAGCGCATCCTGAAGGGCCAGGCTGTTCATCACGGTGGCCAGCATCCCCACATAATCCCCGGAAGCGCGGTCCATGCCCTGGGATGCCGCCGCCATGCCCCGGAATATATTGCCGCCCCCGACGACAATGGCGACCTGGGTTCCCGTATCATGGGCGGATTTTACCTCTTCAGCCATGTATTGAAGCATTGCCGGGCTGATCCCATAGGCTTGATCCCCCATCAGGGCTTCGCCACTGAGCTTCAGAATGACGCGTTTATAAAAGGGTTCCGCCACAGCCTGTTACCCGCCGACCTGAAACCGGGCAAAACGGTGGATGGTAATTTTCTCACCCGTTTTGGCAATCATTTCATTGAGGACATCCGATATCGTCAAGTCGGTGTTGCGGACATACAATTGATTCATCAGGCAATTTTCTTTATAAAACTTGCTCATTTTGCCCTCAACGATCTTTTCGATCATGTTCTCGGGTTTTCCCATGTCCTGGGCCTGCTGCCGGTATATCGCCCGTTCCTTTTCGGCCTCGGCTTCCGGAACGTCCTCCGGCACAATCCCCAATGGATTCGAGGCGGCGATATGCATGGCGATGTTGCGGACGAACTCTTTGAAATCATCTGTTTTGGCCACAAAATCAGTCTCACAGTTAATCTCGACCAGCACGCCGATTTTGCCGCCCATATGAATATAGGATTGAACGACCCCCTCAGAGGCCACCCGGTCCGCCCGTTTCTTGGCCGTGGCCAGTCCTTTCTTGCGCAGATAATCCGCCGCCTTGTCCAAGTCGGCCTCGCACTCGGTGAGTGCTTCCTTGCAATCCATAATTCCCGCCCCGGAACGCTCCCGGAGCTGTTTTACCAAACCCGCACTAATGGCTGTCATGACTTCTTCTCCTGTTCTGTAAAAGCTGCCGGTAAAAAATTACCGGAAATATCCTTTCCTTTTTTGCCAAACCTGATGGCAATGGAATTTTTATGACCGGGATTCGGTCTCCTGCGGCTCGGCCTGCGTATCGGCATCCGAATCGGCGTCCGAATCCGGATTGGATGCCGGCTTGCGGATCACTTCAACAACCGGGCCCTGATCGCCTTCCGAAACCACCCGGCGCTCCTTCGGGCCCTCGGGCTGCGGTATCTCCTCGGCTTCCTTGCCCTTGTCCGCTTCAGCCTGCCGGCGCTCCTCAAGGCGGTGCGCACCTTCGATGCAGGCATCCGCCACCCTGGAGGTCAACAGGTTGATGGCGCGAATGGCATCGTCATTGCCGGGGATCACATAATCGATCATATCCGGATCGCAGTTGGTATCAACAACCGCCACAATCGGGATTCCCAGCCGCCGCCCTTCCCGGACGGCAATCGACTCTTTTTTGGGGTCGATGATAAACAGGGCACCCGGCAGGGATTTCATGTTTCGGATGCCGCCCAGTGTCGCATCCAGCTTTGCCCGCTCCTTCTGGAGGTAGAGCTGTTCCTTTTTGGGATAAAGGCTGATGGATCCGTCATTTTCAATCGTATTCAAATAGTTGAGCCGGTCTATACTCTTTTTGACCGTGGGAAAATTGGTCAGCATCCCGCCCAACCAGCGGTTGTGCACATAGAACATCTCGCAGCGGTTGGCCTCTTCATAAATGGCTTCCCTGGCCTGCTTCTTGGTCCCCACAAACAGGACCGAACTGCCGCCTGCCACGGTATCCGCAATAAAATCGCAGGCGGTTTTGAATTTCTTTACCGTCTGCTGCAGATCAATGATGTAGATACCGTTTCGGGCTCCGAAGATGTACTTTTTCATTTTCGGATTCCACCGCCGGGTCTGATGGCCGAAATGGACCCCTGCCTCAAGCAGCTCTTTCATGGTCACGTAATTCATAAACAACTCCTTTGTCTTTGGTTTTTCCACCGCCCTGATCACTCCGGCCGGCCGACTTGTTCCAAGCACCAGGCCGCCGGTCCCAGGACGTGAGGATTGGCATTTGGTAAATCAATTTTATTTAGCAAAATTTTTTTGAGGGAGCAATAAAAAACTCAAGCGCGGCAGGCCGCCTCCACGACCCGGTCCCAGCCGCCGTAATCCCTTATGGCCCGAATGAAAGAGACGCCGCGACGGTGCTCAAGCAGCCTCTCAACCCGTTCGCGCTGGGTATCGCCGATCTCCAGCAGCAAGGTGCCCCCCGGGCGCATATGCAAAGGGGCTGAATCAATAATATGGCTGATCGCCGACAGGCCGTCAGGTCCGCCATCAAGAGCGGCTGCCGGTTCATAGCGGCAGATTTCCGGAGCCAGGCCGGGGATTTCGGGAAACGGGATGTAGGGAGGATTGGAAACGATCAGATCAAACACGGGCCGCGGGCTCAGCGGGGCCAGCCAGTCGGCGGCAAAGAACCGTATGGCGGCGCCCGCCTGGTTTCGCCGCGCGTTTTCACGGGCAACGGCGAGGGCGCGGCAATCGGCATCCGAGGCAAAGTAAAGATGGGCCGGCCGCTTTGCGGCGATACTGATAATGACAGCGCCGGATCCGGTGCCCAGTTCCAGTATATGCATCGGCCGCCCCCCGGCTTCACGCGGAATCCGCTCCAGGGCGGCTTCCACCAGGAATTCGGTTTCCGGCCGCGGGATGAGCACATTTTGATCAACGGAAAAAGAGAGGTCCCAGAAATCTTTGCGGCCGGTAATGTAGGCCATCGGCTCCCGGTTGACGCGCCGCTTGATCAGCTGCCGGTAAGCGGCCAGTTCCGGGGGGGCCAAAGGCTGGTCAAAACGCAGGTACAGGTCAATCCGGTTGATATCCAACACGTGGGCCAGCAGGAGCTCCGCGCTTAAACGGGGGGAATCGATCTGGCGGGACTTGAAATAGGTGGTGGTCCATTGGACCAGATCAAGAATGGTCCATTGGGAATCAGATGGCTTCTGCATTCTGAAGGGCCTGGGCCTGAAAATGAGTGGCCAGTTCATTGATGATCTCATCAAGCAGCTCACCCTGCAGAATCTGCTCCAGCTTGTAAAGCGTCAACCCGATGCGGTGATCCGTTACACGGCCCTGGGGAAAATTATACGTTCGGATGCGCTCGCTTCGGTCCCCGGAGCCGACCTGGCTTTTGCGCTGCTGAGAGATCTCGGCCTGCTGCTGCCGGATTTCCAGGTCATAAAGACGGGCCCGCAGCACGGTCATGGCCTTGGCCCGGTTTTTATGCTGGGATTTCTCATCCTGGCAGGTCACCACCAGGCCGGTGGGCAAATGGGTCAGCCGAACGGCCGAATCCGTGGTATTGACCGACTGTCCACCGGGGCCGGTGGAGCGGTAAACATCCACCTTGACGTCATTGGGATCAATGTGGACCTCGACATCTTCGACCTCGGGCAGAATCGCGACCGTTACCGCGGACGTGTGGATCCGCCCCTGGGTTTCAGTCGCCGGAACACGCTGCACCCGGTGGGTCCCGCTTTCATACTTCAGGTGGCTGTAAGCGCCCTTTCCCTTTATCAGGGCCACAAGTTCCTTGATGCCGCCGGAATCACTGTAGTGTTCCGTCATCAGTTCGAGTTTCCAGCGTTTGGATTCCGCATACCGATTGTACATGCGAAACAAATCAGCGGCAAAAAGCGCGGCTTCCTCGCCTCCGGTGCCGGCCCGGATCTCAAGGAGCACATTCTTGTCATCGTTGGGGTCCTTTGGCGTCATCAACTCCCTCAGCTCGGCCTCCAGCCTTTCGGCCTGCTCCGAAAGAGACGCCACCTCGCTTCTGGCAAGCTCTTTCATTTCAGGGTCCGTGTCCGAGAGCAGCCCCTTGCTCTCTTCCAGCTCTTCAAGGGTCTGCCTGTACTCTCGATACACGGAAACAATCTTGCCCAGCTCGCTATGCTCCCGCACGTATTGGGGATAAACCTCCCGGTTTTGAACAATCGCCGGATCGCTCAACAACTGTTCCAATTCCTGGTAGCGTGCTTCTATGCCTTCCAATTGCTCCAGCATAACCCTCTGTCCCGGTCTGAAAAAGACGGCGTGACTTACTTTTTCGTCGCCTGATCCTTGTAATTGCCATATTTCCTGCGGAATCGCTCAATCCGTCCGGCCGAGTCCACCAGTTTCTGCTTTCCGGTGTAGAAGGGATGGCACTGGGAACAGATTTCCACGGAAATGTTTTCCTTGGTGGATGCCACGGAGAGTTCATTGCCGCATGCGCATTTGATAACCGTATCCTTGTATTCCGGATGTATACCCTTTTTCATCTGGAGAACCTTCCTTTCTTTGCTCTTTGCTATCTGTCATCATGAATTCATGGAATCCAGAAAATCCTTGTTGCTCTTTGCGCCCTGCATTTTATCCAGTAAAAATTCCAGGCTGTCAACAGGATTTAATGTGGACAGGAGCTTTCTTAAAATCCAGACCCTGTTGAGCACCTCCGGCTCCAGAAGCAGCTCTTCCTTCCGGGTGCCGGATTTATTGATATCGATGGCCGGATACATGCGCCGGTCGGCAAGGCGCCGGTCCAGCTGAAGCTCCATATTGCCGGTGCCCTTGAATTCCTCGAAAATCACTTCATCCATCCGGCTGCCGGTGTCCACCAGGGCGGTGGCAATGATGCTGAGGCTGCCGCCCTCCTCCACGTTGCGGGCGGCTCCGAAGAACCGTTTCGGCCGGTGCAGGGCATTGGAGTCCACACCACCGGAGAGTATCTTTCCGCTGGGGGGCATCACCGTATTGTAGGCCCTGGCCAGGCGGGTGATGCTGTCGAGCAGAATGACCACATGGCGCTTGTGCTCAACCAGCCGCTTGGCTTTTTCAATAACCATTTCCGCCACCTGAATGTGGCGCTCGGCCGGCTCGTCAAAGGTCGAGCTCACCACCTCGGCATTGACGGAGCGCTCCATGTCCGTGACCTCTTCCGGCCGCTCATCGATCAAAACGACGAAAGGCACCACATTGCTTTTGTGGCTGGTGATGATGCTGTTGGCAATATTTTTCAATATCATCGTCTTGCCGGCCCGGGGCGGTGACACCACAAGGCCCCGCTGACCGAACCCGAGGGGGGCGAGAAGGTCCATGATCCGTGTGGTGTAATTGTCCCGCGCCGTCTCCAGCTTCATCTTTTTTGTCGGAAAAAGCGGGGTCAGGTTGTCAAACAGGATTTTTTCCCGGGCCATTTCCGGCTCTTCATAATTGATCGCCTCGACTTTCAGCAGGGCGAAATAGCGTTCCGACTCCTTGGGCTGCCGGATCTGCCCGGAAACCGTGTCGCCGGTTCGCAGATTGAAACGTCGGATCTGAGATGGCGAGACGTAGATGTCATCGGGGCCTGGCAGGTAATTGCAGTCCGGGGACCGCAGAAAACCGAACCCGTCCGGCAGCACTTCCAGCGTCCCCTCCCCGTAAATGAACCCGTTCTGTTCGATATGGGCCTGAAGCAGGGAAAAGATCAACTCCTGCTTGCGCATTCCCCCGGCATTGTCAATGTTAAATTTCTTTGCCATCCGGGTCAATTCACTGATTTTTTTGTTTTTTAATTCAACCACATTCATTAATTGTCAACCTCGCCATCCTTGTTCATTAAACTCTGGCAGCCCTGCCGAATCCCTGCCGCACACATGGGGCCCCTTTTCTCCGGCCGGTCATGCGTCCGGCGCATGGCCGCGGGGAAACATCGTGAAGCCCTGCATGCGGTTGGGTCAACAGGACCCTCCATTACCAATTTACGGATATATTTACGGGAGCATCAAACCGGATTCCTTCAAAAAAGCTGTTCCCAGCGCCCGGGACCGGGGCTGCTGATACCCGTTGCCGGGTGTTTGCCGGGGCCTCCCTGAATTATCTCTTCAAAAAAATGCCAATCAGACTGTCAAGCGCCGGGCATTGGCTCTCTCCCCGGCCCATGCTGACTTTTTCGGGCGATTGATTAAACCGGCGGCACAAGGCAAAGGGTTCGCATACACAGAAATCAGCCATTTTGATTTTTTGAGAAAACGAAACCTGAACGCATGATTTTTTTGAAGGAACGTTGTACCGCTCTGATTGATCGTATACGAAGAAATAAGAT
>CAZNSO010000009.1:0-41405 GCA_964575805.1 uncultured Desulfobacteraceae bacterium | reverse complement strand
TTTTTTTGAAGGAACGTTGTACCGCTCTGATTGATCGTATACGAAGAAATAAGATACGTACCACAGGTAGGTATGTTATTTTAATATTATAACCCCTCCCCGGCGCTGTCAACCTTTTTCATCATTTTTTAAACGAGCCGTTAAATCCTGATAAAATCGATCCACCGACTTCAGGGTCTGCTCCAGGGCCCCGGAATTGTCGATCACGAAATCCGATTTCTCCCGTTTCTCTTTTTCCGGCATTTGAATCCGCATCAGGGCTTCGGCTTGTTCCCGGCTGATACGGTCCCTTGCCATAAGCCTTTGTATCCGCTCCTGCCGCTGCACATGCACAGTTAAAACGTAGTCGAAATAATACTGCAGGCCCGCCTCGAACAGCAAGGGCACTTCGATCGCCACCAGCCTGGCGCCGCTTTGGCCGGCGGCCCGGACATCCTCGTCCATCAAGCGGAACACCTCGGGGTGAACAAAGCTTTCAAGCGCCGCTTTTTTTTCGGCATCCTGAACAATCAGGTCCCTGAGCCGGGGCCGATGGAGCGTCCCGTCTTCGGCCAGAATCCGGGGGCCGAAATACCGGACAATTGCTTCATAGGCGGGCATGCCGGGCATAACCGCCCTGCGGGCCAGTTCATCGCTCAATATCACGCTCACGCCGTGACTGCGCAGTCTTTCGCAGACCACGCTTTTCCCCGATCCCGCCCCGCCGGTTATCCCCAGGCGCAGGGGTTGCCCGCCAGATTCCGCCATTTCCTCAAGCCCCTCTTATTGTAAGCATCCCGGTTTTTTTGTATATTAAGGAACAAAGCTTCTGAACGGGCCGCCCTTCCGGCACAAACAAATGCCCGTGCACGGATACGGAGGAATTCTGCCGGGGTGCCGGTAACCGGAAAATCGATAACCGAACCTGAAAAATCAGACAATACGGGTTATGATTATCAAGAGACAAACAAAAAGGATATCTCATAATCGATAACACCATTGAAATCAACACAAAAATAATTCCTCAGGCTCCCGGCATTTTCATCGTGGGCGGAACTGTTCGCGACATACTGCTGGGCAGACAGCCAACCGATTTTGATATTGCCGCCGCCCCCCCGTGCGAGCCGCTTGCCCGTCGGATTGCCGAAAAAACCGGCACCCGCGTCATCACCCTCGGCAAACCCGGCATGGCCATTTACCGGGTGGTTTCCGGCGGCAACACCTTCGACATCTCCCCCATCGCCGGCGGCGGCATTGAAAATGATCTCAAGCGCCGGGATTTCACCATCAATGCCATGGCCTGGGATTTTCACCACCAGCGCCTCCTTGATCCCTTGAACGGGCGGCACGATCTCGCGCAAGGGCAGATCCGAATGATTGCCCCTGAAAACCTCCGAACGGACCCGATCCGTCTCCTGCGGGCCTTCCGGTTCGCAGCCGCGCTGAAATTCGGCATCGAGGCCCGGACAAAAGCGGCTGTCCGCTCTCAATCCGGGCGTATACGGCAGTCCGCCGGCGAACGGATACGGGATGAATGGTTGAAAATGACGGCCTGCCCCGATGTCCTGCCCTATATCCGGGACATGGCGGACACCGGTCTGCTGACTGAAATTTTCCCGGAACTCAGCCCCCTGAAACAGTGCCGCCAGAACAGCCATCACGCGTTTGACGTTTTCGAGCACACCATGTGGGCTTTCTGGCATCTGGAACGCCTGATACACCACCCCGACCCCTTGTTTCCAAGGAGCGATCAACGTGCCATAACCGCCATTTCGGACCCCGGCCTCCTGAAACTGGCCGTTTTGCTCCATGACATCGGCAAACCCGCCTGCCGGCAGCGGGATGCGCGGGGCGGCGCCCATTTCTTCGGCCATGAGGCTGCCGGCGCGGCCATGGCCCGCGACATCGGCCTTCGGCTCAAACTTTCCGGCCGGCACCTGGCCTACCTGGAGTTTATTGTCCGGCACCACCTGAACCCCTTGTTCCTGTTTATCGACCACCAGCAGCAAAAACTTAAACAAAAAAGCATCACCCGTTTTTTTCTGAAATCAACCCCCCTGACAATTGACCTGCTTGTCCATGCCCTTGCGGACGGCCGGGCCAAACAACCCGGCCCGGCAGCTGATGATGAATTTGAAAAATTCTGCCGCCGCCTGATGCGGGCGTATGATTCAGACTTCCGGGAGCAGGCCGGAAAACCGCCCCTGATCAACGGACACGATTTAATCAAAGAATTCGGTCTCACGCCCTCCCCCCTTTTTTCGGACCTGCTATCCCGAATCGAGGAAGAACGCCTCTCCGGCCGTTTGCAGTCGCGAGCCCAGGCCCTGGAATGGGTAAAAAATTTTCTGATGCGCAACAAGGGCTCTTGACAATTCCCCATCTTTTTATTAGAAGATCCCTTTTATTTGATTTTTTGCATCTTTTACCGGTTTGATTATCCATATTCAGAAAAAGGAGACAGCCATATGAACATTTTATTTTTCGGCCCCAACGGCAGCGGCAAAGGAACTCAGGGCGCGATTTTGAAAAAAAAATACAACATCCCCCACATTGAATCCGGCGCCATTTTCCGGGAAAACATCAAGGGCGGAACCGAGTTGGGCAAAAAAGCCAAGGCATATATTGACCAGGGGGACCTGGTGCCTGATGACATCACCATCCCGATGATCCTCGACCGGCTGAAAGAATCCGACTGCAAAAACGGCTGGCTTCTGGACGGGTTCCCCCGGAACAAAAACCAGGCGGTCAAGCTGCATGAGGCGCTGAAAAATGAAAACATGGGCCTTGACATTGTCATCGAAATGGAGCTGGACAGGGAAATCGCCAAAAACCGGATTATGGGCCGGCGTCTCTGTGTAAATGATAACAACCATCCGAACAATGTCTATATCGATGCCATCAAACCGGACGGCGACAAGTGCCGGGTGTGCGGCGGGGAACTGTCCACGCGCGACGACGACCAGGATGAGGCGGCCATCGACAAACGCCATTCCATTTACTACGATGACCAGACCGGCACCCTTGCGGCGGCCTATTATTTCCGTGACATTGCCGATCAGGAAGGCATCAAATACATTACGCTCGACGGCCGCGCCGGCGTTGAGGAAGTCGCGGATGAACTGGTGAAAAAGCTTGAGGCCTGATCCGTCTTTTATGCTTGAAAAACCACAGATTATGCTTTATTGATATTGAAATAAATCTATTGTAAAGGGGGCGAATTTTTTGAAGGAAATCTCGGTTCGAGTCGACGATAACGATGTCGAACGCGCCTTGCGCGTGCTGAAGAAAAAAATTCAGAACGACGGATTGTTCAAGCGGCTCAAAATGAAAAAGAACTATGAAAAACCGAGCGAATACCGGCGGCGCAAACGGCGTGAAGCGCTCCGGCGGCAGCGAATCGCTGAAGCCAAGCGCCAGAAGCGCTATCAACGGTATCGCAAAACCAAACGATCATAGTTTTCCAGACACTCCCGATTCGTTTAGCCCGGTCAGACAGATTCATACTGACCGGGTTTTTTGCTGCTTTGGCAAACCTGAACCAAGCGATTGTCAGGTTTGCCGCAAATACAAGGGAAAAGACCATTTTTGGGGCCGGGCCCGAATCAGCCGTATGCCGAATCCACCCTATGCTCCACCCGATGCTCAACCCTATGACGGATCAGCCATATGAACAACACACGCAACACACTCACTCACGAGCGATACCAGCAGTGCCTGGAGGAAATGTATGGCCTGCGGCGATTCGGCATTGTCCTTGGCCTGGATGTCATCTCGAGGATGCTGGCGCATCTGGGCAATCCCCATCATGAATTCACCTGCATTCATATTGCCGGAACGAACGGCAAGGGCTCCATCGCCTCGGCTTTGGCCAACATATTATTCCACGCCGGCTGGACCGTCGGACTCTATACCTCCCCCCACCTTGTCCGGTTCAATGAGCGGATCCGGATCAACAATGAAGAAATCAGCGATGAACAGGTGGTGGCCGCCTATGAGGCGGTTCGCTCGGCCCATCACGGCGACAGGGAAGCCACATTTTTTGAATATACAACAGCCATGGCACTTTACGCTTTCAAGCAGTCGCGGGTGGACTGGGCGGTTATTGAAACCGGCATGGGCGGGCGGCTGGATGCCACCAATATCGTGACTCCGGAGATTGCCGTCATCTCCAATATTAACATGGAGCATCGGGAATACCTGGGAGCAACCATCAAGGCCATCGCCGGTGAAAAAGCCGGCATTATTAAGCCCGAAAGGCCGGTCATCACCGGTGCCCGGCAAAAGACGGCGCTGGCTGAAATCCGCAGGACAGCGGAAATGCAAGCCGCGCCCCTTTACCGCCTGGGCGAACACTTCCGGGTCAGGCGCCGCCCGGCAGCCGGAGACTTCACGTATTACGGGATCAACCATGTCTGGCCGGGGATGAGGACCCGTTTGACCGGCAGCTACCAGGTGGACAACGCCGCGATTGTCCTGGCCGCCTGCGAACTCCTGATGGAGTCGGACGCCCTTGATCCGGAGGCTGTCCAAAAAGGTTTGCAATCCCACCAATGGCCGGGCCGGCTTGAAATGATTCCTTCCGAGCCCCCCATCCTTATCGACGGGGCTCACAATCTGATGGCCGCCCGCCATTTGGCCGCGTTTCTCAAAGAGCAGATGGCGAACCGGAAAATTACGCTTGTAATAGGAATCCTTGACGACAAGCCCTACGCCGCCATGCTGCAGTCCATCGTGCCGCTGTGTCACCGGGTCATCTTCACCCGGCCCCGAATCGAGCGCAGCCTCCCGGCGGAAACCCTGTATGAAGCCGCCCGGCCCCTGGTCAACCGCGGGGAGATCATCGCGGACGTTGCGGAGGCCTTGTCCCATGCTTATCATACAACCGGGCCGGATGGCCTTGTTTGCGTGGCGGGGTCCCTGTATGTGGTGGGCGAAGCCAAACAGGCGCTTGCCGCCCTGAAGCCGGCAAAATGATTTCATCCTTGACGCGCCTTCTCCAATCATGTAATTGATAGCCAAGTGCGCCCGTAGCCCAGTGGATAGGGCGTCAGCCTCCGGAGCTGAAGATCGCAGGTTCGAATCCTGCCGGGCGTACCATTCCACCTTTTTTCATTCCCGATTCCTGCCGGCTGCCGGATCATACAAAACGCTATGGGCAGCCAGGCCGCTTTTTTGGAAACTCCGAGGCGCCGCGCCGGTTAAACATGATTGCAAACCGTATCCTTTTTTTGCTATAGAAGGGCCAAACTGCCGCCCGGTGTCGGCGCCGGCCGGTTTGCGGATCTTGGCTTTTTTACTTTTTGCATTATTATATAACCATATTTAACAGGAGTCTGGAAATGGCGGTCAGTCAGGAACTGCTCGATATTCTGGTTTGCCCGAAGTGCAAGGGGCAGGTATACATGAATGCTTCAAAGGACGGGTTGATCTGTGACAACTGTCAACTGCTCTATGAAATCCGGGACGATATCCCGGTTATGCTGATAGACGAGGCCAAACCGCTGGACAAATGAACCTGACAGTGAGACTGCCATGAGCCGGCCCGCTCCGCCAATGCCCGCCAAGCTCGTCATCGGCCTGTTCACCCGCCATGTTCACCTGACAAAACCCCTGATCGAACAGGTAAATGAGCGCTTTGGCCCCATTGATTTGATCAGCCCCTGGTTTGAATTCAACCAGACCCGCTATTATGAACCGGAAATGGGCGCCGGACTCAGACGGCGCATGATCGCATTGTCACCGCTGATTCAGCAGGATCAGCTGCCGGCCGTAAAACTGCAAACCAATGCACTTGAGTCGCGTTATACGGCTGACGGCAACCGGCAGGTCAACATCGACCCCGGCTACCTTCTGTCCGAACGGTTTGTCCTGGCAACCGGGAAAAACTTTACGCACCGGATTTATATCGGCAGCCAAATCTATGCGGACCTGACCCTGATCTATCAGAAAGGGGATTTTCAGGCGCTGCCCTGGACCTACCCGGATTATGCGGGGCAGGACATAAAAGCCTTCTTGAAAAGGGTGCGCAATAAATACCACAAGGATTTGAAAACGGACGGACACCTATGATTCGAAGCATGACCGCCTATGCCGGCACTGATCTGACGATTAATGAAATCCGTGCGGAAGTTGAAATCCGGGGCTACAACAGCCGATACCTGGATGTCAGCCTGAAAATGCCGCCCGCCTACCAGTTTCTGGAAGAAAAAATCCGCCCCCTTGTTGCCGAGCGCATCACCCGGGGCCGGGTTGAAATCAAACTTTCAATCCACTGCGGCAGTGAGGCCGCTGATACCTTTGAGATCAACGAAGCCATCGCCGACGGTTACCATGGAGCATTAAAGAGGCTGCAAAGCCGGTTCCGGCTGACCGAAGAAATTCCCCTGAGTTTGCTGGCGGCCAAAAACGGCCTCATTGAACCGGTCAGGCCGAAAATTGAAGCCGAAACCGTCTGGCCGGCCATATCCGAGGCTCTCTGCCAGGCACTGGACATGTTAAACGAAATGAAAACGACCGAAGGCCGGCATACCGCGGCTGATATGGAAAAGCGGCTTGCCGGGATTGCAGGCTTTATACGGGAGATTGAGCAGCGCGCACCCGGATTGCCGGCGTCATACCAGCAACGGCTCAAGGAGCGGATAAATGCCCTGACCCACGGGATGGTGGATATCGATGAATCCCGTATTGCCCAGGAGGCCGCTTTTCTTGCCGACAAAAGCGACATCTCGGAGGAAATCGCCCGTGTCCACAGCCACATGGAACAATTCCATCAACTGATGCACGCACCCGACCCGGCCGGCCGCTCCCTCAATTTTCTTCTCCAGGAATTCAACCGGGAGTTCAACACCATGGGCAGCAAGGTGGGCCATGCGGAGATCTCCCACATCATTGTCGCTGCAAAAACCGAGTTGGAAAAAATTCGCGAACAAGTCCAGAACATTGAATAAATAACCATACAAAAGAATTGACCGGAATGACCTACAACCTGCTCAGCATCGGTTTTGGCAGCAGCGTGGTGGCCGATGAAGTCCTTGCCATCGTATCGCCGAATTCCGCCCCCATGCGGCGGCTGAGGGACGAGGCCAAAGATGCCGGCCGCCTCCTGGATGCCACATTCGGCCGCCGGACCCGCTCCATTATTTTAATGAAAAACAACCACGTGGTGTTATCCGCCATCCAGTCTGAAACCATTGCCCAGCGATATGCCGCCCTCAATGAAAAGGCCCGGAGATAAAAAGGGGAAAGTGACGGGGGAGCCAGTATATTGATGACAGCGAGAGGCCTGAATAAAGCACAGCCCCATGGCGCCAAAGCCAGCCTGTTTATTGTCTCGGCTCCCTCCGGGGCCGGCAAATCCACCCTTTGCCGGGCCGCGCGCGCGCGCTTTCCCGAACTCGTCTATTCCGTTTCCTTCACTACCCGTCCTGCCCGGCCGGGAGAAAAAGACGGCGTGGATTATCACTTTATATCCAGGCCCGAATTTGAAGAAAAAATCCGGCAGGGGGAATGGGCGGAATGGGCAAAAGTGCATGATCACTACTATGGGACATCCGCCGTCCTTTTAAAACAGCACCTGGCGGAAGGCCGCCCGGTTTTGCTCGATATCGACGTCGAAGGCGCCCGGCAGATAGTCAAACGCTTTCCTGACAGCATCACCATTTTCATCATGCCGCCGTCCAGGGAAGTATTGCGCCAACGCCTGGAAAAGCGCGGAACCGATGATCCCGACGCCATTAACAAGCGGCTGGCCAACGCGGAGAAAGAAATGAGCCACAAAAACCGTTACCGCTATGTGATTGTCAACGAACAACTGGACGAAGCCGTTGAGGCCTTTTGCGGCATCATCGCCCGGCATCAGCCCGATACGGCACTCAAATAAACGGCCCCCGATGCAAACCGCACCCGAGAACATACTCTACGGCATTCACCCGGTCGGCGAGGCCCTTGCGGCCCGAAGGCGAAAATTCATGGAAATCCTGGTCGCTCCGGAGCAGCCTGGAAATAAAATCCTCAGGATCATCGGGATCGCCGAGAAGGCGAACATTCCGATCCGGCGACAGACGCGCGGGAGCCTTCAGCACTTGACCGGAACGGACAGTCACCAGGGAATCGCCGCCCGGGTCAGCCCCTTGCCGACCATCAGCTGCTCCCGGCTCCTGGAAGAGAATTCCGGATCAGCCATTTTTCTGCTGCTCGACAGCATCATGGACCCCCGGAACCTGGGGGCGCTGATCCGAACCGCGCTCTGCGCAGGGGTGAAAGGGGTGATCATCCCCAAAGACCGCTGCGCCGTCCCCAGCCCGGTGGTTTCAAAAGCATCCGCCGGCGCACTGGAGCACATCCGCCTGGCCCGGGTAACCAATCTGGTTCGCGCCATGAAAGACTTGAAAAAAAACGGCGGATGGATTATCGGATTGGACGGCTCCGCTGAACAGTCCATCTATGCCACCGATTTCACCGGTACGGCGGCAATCGTCATCGGCGGTGAAGAAAGCGGAATCCGGCCGCTGGTTAAACGCGAGTGTGATCTTCTGGCGCACATTCCCATGTCCGCCCAAGGGGTCAACTCCCTAAACGCCGCCGTCGCCGGCGGCATCGTGCTCTATGAAGCCTTCAGGCAGCAGCGGCGGCAGGCATCGCGAACCTGAGGATCGGCCCAAACACGGACCACCCAATTTCAGAAAGGACAGTTCTCTCATGGAACAATCGAGTCGAATCGAAAAAAAACCCGACGGCACCCTCCACGTCCCGGATCATGCCATTATCCCCTTTATCGAAGGCGACGGCACCGGCCCGGACATCTGGCAGGCCACCCGCCTGGTTATCGACGCTGCGGTGAAAACCGCTTATAAGGGTGAGAAGCAAATCGACTGGAAGGAACTGCCGGTAGGGGAAAAGGGATACAAGGAAACCGGGGAATGGCTGTCAAAAGACGTGCTGGAGCGTATCCGGGCCCATTCGGTGGCCATCAAGGGTCCTTTGACCACGCCGGTGGGCAGGGGAATCCGCAGCCTGAACGTATCCATCCGCCAGGAACTGGATCTGTATGCCTGCGTGCGGCCGGTAAAATATATCGATGGCGTTCCCAGCCCGATGAAACATCCGGAAAAAATCAACATGGTGGTGTTCCGGGAGAACACCGAGGACTTGTACGCGGGTATCGAGTGGCAGGCCGGAAGCCCGGAGGCCAGGCAGGTGGCCGCATTCCTGAGCGAACAGATGGGCGCGTCCCTCCCTGAAAACCCGGGCATCGGGATCAAGCCGATCAGCGAAAAAAACACCCGGCGCCTGGTGGCCAGGGCCATCGAGTACGCCCTGGAAAAGGGCTATCCGAGCGTCACCCTCATGCACAAAGGCAATATTATGAAGTTCACGGAAGGCGCATTCAGCACCTGGGGCTATGAAATCGCGGCCGAAAACTTTTCCGGGACCACACTGACCGAATCCGAATTATATGAGCAGCACCAGGGGGTGATCCCGGAAGGCAAAGTGGTGATCAAGGACCGGATTGCCGATATGCTGTTCCAGCAGGTGCTTTTAAGGCCCGAGGAATTCGGGGTGATTGCCACCCCCAACCTGAACGGGGACTATATTTCCGATGCCCTGGCCGCTCAGGTGGGGGGGCTCGGCATGGCCCCGGGAGCCAATATCGGGGATGACTGCGCGGTATTTGAAGCCACCCATGGCACCGCCCCGAAATACGCCGGACTGGACAAGGTGAACCCGAGTTCATTGATCCTCTCGGGAGCGATGATGCTGGAGCATATCGGGTGGCTGGAAGCTGCTGAATTAATCCGGAGCAGCCTCCAGGAAACCGTACGCGACGGCAAGGTCACCTATGATCTGGCCCGGCAGATTCCAGGAGCAACCGAGATCGCCTGCTCGGCTTTTGGAGCGGCCATCGCCTCGCGCATGAAGTAGCGCTGCCTTGAAACAGCCGGCCCGTTTCCCAGCCGCATTAAAAGATGCCTTGTTTCCGAACAGGTGCGTCGCCTGCGGGCGATTTTTTCATCCACCGCAAACCGCCCCCATTTCGCCCGAAGCACCCCGCGCTGTCAGCGCCGGGGTTTTTGAAAGGCATATGGGGGCATTTTTATGCCGGGCCTGTATCCCCCTGTTTTTCCCGGTTGCCTCCCCGAAGTGTGAAATTTGCGGGGAAATGTTTCAAAGCCGGGCCGGCAGCGAAGATCATGTTTGCGGCCAATGCCGGAAACAGGAACACCATTTCGCCCTTATCCGCTCAGCCGGCCAATACGATGGGGTTTTCATGACGGTGCTCCAGGCTTTAAAATACAAGGGGAAAACCCGGCTGGCCAAACCGCTGGGCCGGCTGCTCTTTGATGCCTTTATCAGTTACCCGGAATTGGGGGCAACGGAGCTGATCGCGCCCATTCCCCTTCATGCCTCGCGGGCCCGGCGACGGGGCTTCAACCAGGCTGCCCTGATTCTGAAACAATGGCCCCTGCTCCTGCGCCGACAGGGGGGCGCCCCTGTGCAAATCGCGGGGGACGGGGACTTTTTGAAACGGGCGAGAAAAACGCCGGCCCAGACCGGACTCAGCCGCAGCCAGCGAATGACCAACATCCGGCGGGCCTTTGCCCTGAACGCGGCCGCCCCGGTTGAGGGGAAAACGGTCTTATTGATCGATGACGTCTGCACCACCGGCGCGACGGCCGATGAATGCGCCCGGGTTCTGAAAAAAGGCGGTGCGAAAACCGTGAATGTATTGACACTGGCCCGGGCATCTGCAAAGAATTGATAAAGCGTATTCAATTCATCAGGGCCAGGGACAAGGCCAGGGATAAGGACTGGGATAAGGACAAGGACAAAAGCAAAAGATGACAACGGTCACCGCCGGCATATTTCAATTTGACATTCGCAAGGGCGATCTGTCCGGCAACGTCAAAACCGCGCTGGACGGCATCAGCCGAGCGAGCGCGCAGGGCACCGATCTGCTGGTGCTGCCGGAGCTGTGGTCCTGCGGTTATGATTATCCCGGGCTTGCTGCTCACGCGGCACGAACGCCGGATGTGCTCGAAACGCTATGCCAAACAGCACGGAAAAATGACCTGATTATCGCCGGCTCGCTGCCGGAGGCGGACGCCGAAGGCATCTACAACACGCTCTATGTGGTGAACAGCAAGGGCGAGGTGGCGGGAGAATACAGAAAAACCCACCTGTTTTCCCTGATCGGAGAGGACCGGCATTTCCGCGCCGGCAGCCGGGCCATGGTCTGCGATACGGCTGCGGGGCGTATCGGGCTGATGCTCTGCTTTGATCTCAGGTTCCCTGAACTTTGCCGGTCCCTGGCGCTACAGGACGCCCAAATCGTGATAGTTCCGGCGCAGTGGCCGGCCGCGCGCATTCACCACTGGGACACTCTGCTGCGGGCCCGCGCCATTGAAAACCAGCTTTTCGTCATTGGCGCCAACCGTTACGGGGCGGACGAGGATCTTATTTTTACCGGGCATTCCGGGATGATCTCGCCTGCAGGCGACGTGCTGGCGTTTTCCGCGGGACCGGACACGCTGATCACCGCAGCGCTCGACCTGTCCGAGATCGAGCGGGTCCGGCAGCCCTTCAACTGCCTTTCGCATCGCATCCCCCCGGTTTACGGGCAGCAATAAACAGCCCGGGCATTTGAAGGGATTATTTCTTGCCGGAAACAGGGGGATTGCCCTATACTGATGCGGGTTCACTCAAGCCTCGTCCGCCATGGAGATTGAAAATATAACCTTGATAGATACGCGGCCATGAATGCGTACCGAAAAAACGCTTTGCCTTGTTTCCGGTTCCACCGCCTGGCCGGCTTCCCCGGCATTGTGCACGCGGTTTTCACCCGCATCGGCGGCCACAGCCCGCCGCCATGGGACAGCCTGAATGTGGGTTTCAACGGCGCCGATGAAGCGGCCAATGTTAAGATCAACCGCGGACTGGCGGCCGATGCCATGGGTGCCGGCGGGCCGGTTTTGTTTGCCCGCCAGGTGCACGGCGCCGATGTATTGTGTTTTAAAAAAAACGACATGGAAACAAAGACCCCGAAACCGTCCCCGAATACAGCAGGCGATGCGATGATCACCGACATCCCGGGCCTGCCCATCGGGATCCAGCTGGCGGACTGCCAGGCCGTCATGTTGTATGATCCGCTCAAGGCCGTGGTGGCCAACGTCCATTCCGGATGGCGCGGCAGTATCCAAAATATCGTCGGCGCCGCGGTCCGGCGGATGGAAACCGATTTTGCCTGTGAGGCAGAAAACATCCATGCAGCTGTATCCCCCTCCCTGGGGCCCTGCTGCAGTGAATTCAAAAATTACCGGTCCGAACTTCCGAAGGAATTTCTGGACTACAAAGACGGCCGGGATCACTTCAACTTCTGGGCGGCCACCCGGGACCAACTCGCAGCAGCTGGCGTTTCGCCCGGGCACATGGAATTTGCGGAGATCTGCACCAAATGCAATGAACACCTGTTTTTCTCGTACCGGAAAAAGCGGGAAACCGGGCGTTTTGCCGCGGTGATCAGCCTGAACCCCATTGACGATTCAAGCAAAAACTGATGCAGCAGGAAATTACCAAAATTTTATGGAATCAGCCGGCCGGGGCATCGGTTTTCCGCATGGGGATTGCCTGCGGCGAGGCATATGCCGCCGCTGCCCCCGGCCAATTTGTCACGCTGAGGCTTCCCGGTGAGTCCGCCCCCCTTCTGCGCCGGCCGTTTTCAATACACCGGCTGAACTTTGAGGGCGGCCGGGTAAAAGGCATAGAAATCCTGTACAAAGCAGTGGGCGAGTTTACCCGCAAGCTTTCACACACCGCGGCCCAGGAGCGAATCGATGTTTTAGGCCCTTTGGGCCGGGGGTTTACCACAGCACCTGCCATAAAAAGCGCCGTGCTTGTTGCCGGCGGTATCGGTGTGGCGCCGATGGTTTTTTTGGCCCAGACACTGCTGCACGCCGGCGCCGTGCCTTCCCGGACAGCTGTCTGCCTGGGCGGGCGATCGGCTGCCGACATTTTGTGCCAGGCCGACTTTCAAGCGATGGACCTGCAGACATGGATCACATCGGAAGACGGCAGCATCGGCGAGAAAGGCCTTGTCACCGAAAGGCTCGGGGCGTGCATTGAAAAGAACCAGCCGGACATGGTCTATGCCTGCGGCCCCATGCCGATGCTGCGCGCTGTTTCCAGCATCGCCGCCCATTATGAGCTTCCTTGCGAGGTTTCCCTCGAGACCATTATGGCCTGCGGTGTGGGCGCCTGCCTGGGCTGCGCCGTAAAAGATGGCCATCACCCGGAGGGTTATGGCCATGTTTGCATTGACGGTCCGGTATTCAACGCCTCCCGGCTCTGATGCGTCCTGAAAAAGCGGGCTTACCAAGTTCCGGCAGCCCCTTCTCCCGCCGGCTCTCCCTATCCCCTCACTCCCTGCTTGAATCTTTGGATCGAAATAAAAATTTTGCTCCCGCCTTGCGTTTTGTATTGACGACAAAGGCAGGCTGTGGTAGCAAATCTAACTTTAATCCAATGAATTTCCGCCCCTGAGGTGGGAGGTATGAAAAAAGAAACCCGGCAGATGATAAGGGAGCTGGGGTGGTACAGCGCCCTTGGGTTTTCGGTAGCTCTTTCGGTTTTTATCGGGCTGTTTATCGGCCTTTTTCTGGATAAAACATTCGGCACCGCACCATGGCTGATGTTTATCTTCCTGGGTTTCGGAATCGCCGCCGGATTCAACAATATCCTGCTGGCCATCAAAAAAGTGAACAAAACACAATAATCATGGAAATTCAGCAGCGCATACTCAAACTGGTATTATGGGGGAACTGGGTTCTGCTGGCCCTGGCCGGGGCTGCCGGCCTGCTCCTTGCCCCCATGGGTTTCGCCCGGGGCGTCATTGCCGGCGGCCTGATCGTCACCATCAACTTTCACATGCTGTACCGGACCCTTAAAAAATCGCTGACCCCGCCGCACCTGACCTCCCATAAAGTGGTATTGGTCAAGTATTACATCCGCTTTGTTGTCAGCGGCATCATCATTTTCTTTCTCATCTCCGGCGGACACGTTCACCCGCTGGGACTGTTTGTCGGTCTGTCAGTCGTTGTGGCAAGCATCATGTTTGCCACCCTGAGCGAGATAAAAAAACTCATTTTCAAGGAGGCAGTCTGAGGTGGAACATCCATATTTAATTTTCGGCAAATTTTTCGAACTGATCGGACTATCCCACTTTGCGCATGAACACCCGCATGTCATTTATTCCTGGGTCTGCATCGCCATCCTCATTATCCTTGGAGCGCTCGGGACGAAAAGCATCAGCCTGATCCCCAACAAATTCCAGAATGTGCTGGAACTGGCCGTATCCGGGCTGGAAGAGTTCATGGTGGGCATCACAGGAGACGAAGGGCGCTGGTTTTTCCCTCTGATCGGCACCATTTTTCTCTATATTTTCGTTTGCAACATCATGGGCCTTGTCCCCGGTTTTTATCCGCCCACCGCAAGCCTGAACACCACCCTTTCCTGTGCCCTGGTGGTTTTTGTTTTCACCCACGTCATCGGAATAAAATACCACGGGGTAAAATATATCAAACACTTCACCGGGCCGATCTGGTGGATGATCCCGATCATCATGCCCATTGAAATCATCGGCCACCTGGCAAGGGTGCTTTCCCTGTCCTTCCGGCTTTTCGGCAACCTGATGGGCCATGAACTGGTGCTGATCATCCTGTTTTCCCTGGCGGGGGCGTTTTTTGCACCGCTGCCCATCATGGTGCTGGGAATTCTGGTTGCCCTGATTCAGGCATTTATTTTCTATATGCTCAGCACCATGTATTTTACCGAGGCAATGGAGCATTCCCACTAACTTGCGTACAAAAAATTTATATATCAACTATCGCTGCTTTTGGAAGAAGCCGAACGACAACTTATTATTTTCTTAAAGGAGGTTTGAATGGAAGCTCAAGCATTACAGTATTTCATCGCAGCCGTTACCGCAGCTGGTTTCGGAATCGCTATCGCCGCATTTGGCTGCGGCATCGCACAGGGTATTGGCCTTCGCTCAGCAGTGGAAGGGATTGCCCGGAATCCGGAATCTTCCGGTAAAGTCACGGTAACCATGCTGATCGGTCTGGCCATGATCGAGTCTCTGTGTATTTATGCCCTGGTTATCTCGCTGATCCTGATCTATGCAGCGCCGATGACAGGCACCGTAACCAAACTGCTGGGACAGTAACCCCCCATATTTTCAGCAGACAGGACGAAAAAACCGCTGCCGGTTTGGATCGGCAGCGGTTTTTTTGCGTAAAAATCCCGCCATTCAGGCGGCGCACCCCGGAACGGGAGTATTAAGCCCTGTCCGCCGCCGGGCGCTGGCACTCCAGAATCCGTTTCAGAAATCGTCCGGTGTGCGACATTTCAACAGCTGCCACCGATTCCGGGGTGCCGCAGGCAACAATTTCACCCCCGTGCTCTCCCCCCTCCGGGCCCAGGTCCACGATATAGTCGGCATACTTGATGACATCCAGGTTGTGTTCAATAACAATGACGGTATTGCCGGAGGCCACCAGCCGGTTTAACACCCTGAGGAGCTTGTTGATATCATCCATATGCAGGCCGGTTGTCGGCTCATCCAGGATATATACCGTCCGCCCGGTCTCCCGTTTGGAGAGCTCCCGCGCCAGCTTGACGCGCTGGGCCTCCCCGCCGGAGAGGGTGGTGGCGGGCTGGCCGATATGGATATACCCCAGCCCCACATCGGCCAGGGTCTGGAGTTTTTCCCGGATACTGCCAATACTGGCAAAAAACTCCAGGGCCTGGTTGACCGTCATCTCCAGGACCTCGGCGATATTTTTGCCTTTGTACCGGATTTCCAGGGTCTCCCGGTTATACCGCCGCCCCTGGCAGACGTCGCAGGTGACAAAAATATCCGGCAGAAAATGCATTTCAATTTTTATGATCCCGTCTCCCCCGCAGGCCTCGCAGCGCCCCCCCTTGACATTGAAGCTGAAACGGCCGGGTTTGTACCCGCGCATCCGGGCATCCGGGGTTTTGGAAAAAATTTCCCGGATAAAGGTAAAGAGACCGGTATAGGTGCCGGGGTTGGAGCGAGGGGTCCTTCCGATTGGCGACTGGTCAATATTGATCACCTTGTCAACGTGCTCCAGACCTTCAATGGCCTCATACCTGCCCGCCGGTGTGCCGCTGTGGTAAAACCGCTGGGCAAGCACGCGGTAGAGCGTCTCCAGAACCAGTGTGGATTTTCCGGATCCGGAAACGCCGGTCACACAGGTAAAGCATTGAAGTGGAAACGCCACGTCAATTTTTTTTAAATTGTTGGCCGCAGCCCCCCGGACAATGAGCTGCTGGTCAGTGGCCGGCCGCCTGCGCTCCGGAATGCGGATCTGGCGCCGGCCGGAAATGTATTGGCCGGTAAGCGAATTCTCAGATTGCAAAAGGGCCTCGGGAGAACCGGAAAAAACCACTTCACCGCCTTTCCTGCCCGCCCCCGGACCCATGTCCACCACGTAATCGGCCGCCTGTATGGTCTCCTCGTCATGCTCCACCACCAGCACGGAATTGCCCAGGTCCCGCATCTGCTTGAGCGTGTCAAGCAGCCGGTGGTTGTCCCTCTGATGCAAACCGATGCTGGGCTCATCCAGCACGTACATGACGCCGGTCAGCTTGGATCCGATCTGGGTGGCCAGGCGAATCCGCTGGGACTCGCCGCCGGAAAGGGTGGTGGCGCTCCGGTCCAGGCTCAGGTAAGAAAGCCCCACGTTTTTGAGAAACAGCAGGCGGTCATTGATCTCCCTTAAAATTCTTTCGGCAATAACGCCCTTCTGACCGCTGAAGACCGATTGTTCAAAAAAATCATGGGCTTTTTCCACGGAAAACGCGGTGATCGCCGCGATGGAAAGCCCCTGGATTTTAACCGAACGGCTCACCGGGTTTAACCGCGCGCCCCCGCACTCCGGGCAGGGCCGAAAATTCATGTACTGCTTGATGTCCTCCCTCGCCAGGTGGGAATCGGTTTCCACGTAACGACGCTCCAGGTTGGGGATGACCCCCTCAAAGGGGCGGGTAAAATTAACCCGCCGATTCTTCCGGTACACATAAAAGGGGATTTCCGTGTCCCCCGAGCCGTATAGCAGCACCTGCTTGAAGTGTTCGGGCAGATCCTTGTACGGGGTGTAAATATCCACCTGGTAATACGCGGTCAGGGCATCCAGAAATTCGGCGAACTGGACCGAACTGCGATTCGCCCAGGGCCGCACCGCCCCTTCGCGAAGCGAGAGCTCGCTGTCCGGCACCACCAGGTTGGGGTCGAATTCCCTTGTAACGCCCAGACCGTCGCATTTCGGGCAGGCTCCCTGCGGCGAATTAAAGGAAAAACTGGCCGGTGTGAGTTCCGGATAACTGATGCCGCAATGCATGCAGGCCGCCTTTTCACTGAAGTGCAGGGCATCCAGCACATTGCCGGCCCGGTCCACCACATCAACCGAAACAACCCCGCCGGAGAGCGACACCGCCAGCTCGATGGAGTCCGCCAGCCGGTTTTTAATCCCTTCTTTGACCACCAGCCGGTCCACGACCACATCCAGGCTGTGCTTCCGGGTTTTCGCCAGTTTGGGAACCGAGTCGATTTCCGCAATGCGGCCGTCAACTTTCACCCGGGCAAACCCATCCTTTTTCAACCGGGCCAGCAAACGTTCATGTGTCCCCTTCTGATCCAGAACCAGGGGCGCCAGGAGCATTACCCGGCTGCCTTCGCCCAGCCCCATTACCCCGTCGACAATCTGGTCCAGGGATTGGAAAGTAATCGGCCGGCCGCACTGGTAGCAGTGAGCGGTACCCACCCGGGCAAACAGGAGGCGCAGGTAATCATATATCTCCGTCACCGTTCCCACCGTGGACCGGGGATTGTGGCTGGCGGTTTTCTGTTCGATGGCAATTGCCGGGGACAGCCCTTCTATCAAATCCACATCCGGCTTTTCCATACGTTCCAGAAACTGGCGGGCATAGGTGGACAGGGATTCCACATAACGGCGCTGCCCCTCCGCATACAGGGTGTCGAAGGCCAGGGTGGATTTGCCGGAACCGGAAAGCCCCGTGATAACAATGAACCGGTTGCGCGGCAACTGCAAATCCACGTTTTTGAGATTATGCTGCCGGGCGCCCTTTATGACAATCCAGTCCGCTCCCATTTTCCCGTCCTGATGTAAAAAGCTGTGTAATCTGAGATCAATCGGATATCGCCCTTCCTGACCGGCTGCTGACCGCCTGCCCGCTTGCCAGTCGGATGGCGGCGCTCAGACTGCCGGGATCGGCAAGGCCTTTTCCGGCAATATCATAGGCGGTTCCATGATCGACAGAGGTTCGAATAATCGGCAGCCCCAGCGTGGTATTGACCCCGTCTGAGAAATGAATCATCTTAAAGGGAATCAATCCCTGATCATGATACATGCATACCACTGCATCATAAGGCCCGTCGACAGCGTGATAAAAAAGCGTGTCCGGTGGAAACGGGCCGGCAACATTCATTCCCGAGGCCGCTGCTTGTAAAACCGCCGGTTCAATCAAGCGGGCCTCTTCGTCACCGAACATTTCCCCTTCACCCGCATGCGGATTCAATCCGGACACGGCAATGGCGGGATTGGCGATGCCAAAACGCTCCCTTAAAGCCTCATGGGTAATCCGTATCGTCTCCCCTATCCCGTGTTGGCTAAGCAGCTCCGGCACCTGCCGCAGGGGAACGTGAATGGTGACCAGAACCACCCGGAGCCGGGGCCCGGCCATCATCATGGCATACCGGGAAGCGCCGGTGCGATGGGCCAAAAGTTCGGTGTGGCCGTGAAACGGGCTTTCAGCCAACTTCATGGCGGTTTTGTTGATCGGGCAGGTGACCAGTGCGGCAATCCGGCCTTGCAGGGCCATATCAATGCCGGCTGTAATATAGCCGATCATGGCACGGCCGGTCAGCGCTGTGGGGCTGCCCCATTGAACTTGCGCCGGTTTCAGGGTGGAAGTGCGGTAAACATCAATCCGGCCGTGTTCATAAGTGGCCTCACCCGGGGTATCCACCACCGCTATTGATTGGCCGGTATGTACGAGTTCCAGCGACGCGGCAACAATATCCGGGTCCCCTATCACCAGGGGGCGGCAGCATTCGTAAATCTGCGTGTCCGCCAGGGCCCGGCAGATCAACTCCGGCCCGACGCCCACGGGGTCACCCATGGTAATGCCGATTATCGGCCGATCGACTGAATTTTGCATGCAAACTTCCTTGCTTTCTATGCGGTTTTTTGAAAAAATCTGTTAATCTTAACAAATACCGCCTGCTTATGCAACAAGCGGCGGATACGAATCTTTTCAATATGATATGGGCATCACCGGCACTGGCGAAAGACCGGGGCATGGATGGGAGCAACCCCCCAAAAGCGAGGCAAAAGCGACCCGGACGGTTTGCACCGACGACGAGTTGCCCGTGGGCCGTCCTACGAGCTCGGAGAACTTACGAATATTTGCAAAACTATACATCAAACCAGGATGTACACGCAATCTGGAAGGCGGACACGCTGCGCTTGGTCTGCCCTGCGGGAATTACAAGGGTTGCGAGAGCCTTAAGGCGCCCTGCGGGCTTAGCTCACCATGAAGATTGAAAAGATGTCTATAAGATTATGCAAAGATGAGTGATTTGAAACACTCGGTTTGAATCAACACAGGGAAGGCGAATGACTGCAAACATGTGCCAATGGTATTCCTGCTGCCCCATGCGCCGCTTTTACCGAAAGGGGCTGCTGAAGCGGAAATGGATAGACGCTTACTGCCAGGGGAACTGGCATCAGTGCGTAAGATACCGGATGGAATCGGAGGGCCGGTACCACCCGGACTGGATGCTGCCGGACGGCAGCCTTGAGGAGTCGTTAAAGGATCTCTGAAAGAACCCTGCAGCGCCGGGGGAGCCGGCATGCCTGCGTCTCTTCAGGAAGTCGGACCGGCCCGGAAAGGGTCTGTGTGCGCCTACCGGGCCAGCTTGGCTGCCGTGGCTCGCATGAAAACCGTTCTTTTCATGTACTGTCTTTTAAGGTCCCGGCCTGCCGGGGGCTATCCCGCACGGCGGCTGGAGGCGGGGGCATTGCCCCGGCCATCCGGCGTTTCCTTGAGGTACCGGGATTCCCAGATGGGCCAGGTAATGTCATACAGACGCTTGCCGTATTCAGACAATCCCCGGATATAATCGGCATCCTTCATGGCCGTCTCCGCCTCCTTGTCGATGGGCCGCGGCCGGGTCTGTTCCAGGATATTCTGGAACTTGTCATGATGATCCCGTGTCGGGCACGGGCACAGCCAGTTGTCCAGGTCGGGATGTTTGCGCCGATACGCATAATCATCCTGGAATTGCCTTATCTTTCGAAACAGCGGCGTATTCAGCGGCTCATTAATGGTGCCGCCCTGTTTGTAGACATCATAAATATTGGCGGCAGCATATGGAATAAAAACACAGGGCGTAATATCGCCGTTCCAGATGATATGATAGTAGCCATTGGGCCGCCCGGCGCTGATACAGCCGCTGGAAGCGGTGGCGCTGTTCCAGAAATCCGCGTAGAACACCTTCTTGCGATCGACCAGGTCCCATGAACGCTTCCACATTTCCGCGCGGTGTTCAGGCGGAACCATGAGATCCAGGTCGGTTGAGCGGCCAATGGGCATATACTGGAACAGCCAGCCGTAAAAAGCGCCCTGCTGGTGGAAATAAAAATCCACGAATTCATCCCGGGTGACCAGATCCCAGTTTTCTTTGGTGGCTGTCACCGAGATGCCGAACGGCACGCCGTAATGGCGGAGCCGCTCAAAAGTCCTCATGATCTTCTGGTACACGCCCTTGCCGCGCCGCTCATCAGTTTCGGCCTCATAGCCTTCAACCGATATGGCGGTGGTTACATTGCCCAGCTCCTCCAGGCGGGCGGCGATTTCATCATCAATCAAGGTGCCATTGGTATAGACGAGAAAAAATTCATCCCGGTGGCGTTCGGCCAGGTCCAGCAGCGTTTTGCCCCGGCTCTTGTACATGAACGGCTCACCACCGGAGATCGCGGTGAAGTGAGAGCCCCAGAGTTCCCGTTTTTCAGTCAGAATACGGTCCAGCGTGTCAAAGTCCAGATAGTCCTTTTTGGTGGCATCACTTCCGGCATAGCAGCCCTTGCAGCGCAGGTTGCAATTCTGCGTCGGGCTGATCAGCAACAGGTACGGATGCCGCTGCTCCGTACTCAGGCTCGTGTCCATCACCTCACTGGAAAAAATAGAATTGACAAGAAAGGCATTCATTACCCGGCCAAAAACCCTGCTGGAGATCCAGCCGTTTTTATCGGCCCATTCCAGGGAATGCACCAGGCCCAGAAGAATGCGCATCTTGTCCCGCCACGCCTGCGGCGGGAAATTGTCCGGCGGGGGGCCGGCGGCGGCGTCGTTTAAAAGCCGTTTCAGATACTCTATGATATAACGACGCACAAACGGTCGGGAAGCGAGCAAATTCGGAGCAGTTTTGAGAATCGGAGTCGCCATGGAAGGTTTTACGAATAACATATCTCCTCCTTTCGGCAAAATTCCGCCCTAACTTGGTTTCTTAAATTCTTAATTTTTGGGTTTTCCTGTTAATTCTAAATAAAACCCTGTTCCAGGCCCTTTTCCCTGTTATTATATATAATTTAATCAGTTTTTTAAGCGATGCAAAAAAAAATCCGGTATCCCGGAAAAAATTGGAAAGACGATCCCGACGCGCCGCTTTTACAGCAAGTCACTGGCCAGTTCAGCCAGTTCGGAGCGCTCTCCTTTTTCAAGGGAAACATGGGCATAAAGCTTCTGGCCCTGCATTTTTTCAATCAGAAAACTCAAGCCGTTTGACAGGGTGTCCAGGTAGGGATGATCAATTTGGAAGATGTCGCCGGTAAAGACCATTTTCGTGCCCTCGCCGGAACGGGTGATAATGGTCTTTATTTCGTGGGGCGTTAAATTCTGGGCCTCGTCCACGATAAAAAATATTTTCACCAGACTGCGTCCACGAATATAGGAAAGCGGGGAGATGACCAGCTTGTGGGCCTCCAGCAGCTCACTGATCCGGCGGTGCGAAGGGGCGTTTTCGGCAAACTGATTCTGAATCACGGCCAGGTTGTCATACAAGGGCTGCATGTAGGGATCGAGCTTGGCCGGAATGTCCCCGGGCAGATACCCCATGTCCCGGTTGCTCAGCGGTACCAGCGGACGGGCCATAAAAATCTGGCGGTAATTGCGCTTGGCCTCGAGGGCGGCGGCCAGGGCCAGGAGGGTCTTTCCCGTGCCGGCCTTGCCGGTGATGCTGACCAGGTGTATATTGGGGTCCAGCAGCGCGTTTAACGCAAATGTCTGCTCGGCGTTTCTGGGGACAATGTTGTAGGCGGCATTTTTATCCACCCGCCGCAGCATCTGCATGATCGGATCATACCGGGCCAGCGCGGACTTCTTGTTGTTCCGGAGGATCACGTATTCATTGGCTATCAGGGCAGGTGTGGTGTCCAATTCAGACGCGGCGACTTCATAGGGCTTCTGGTAGAGCTGATCAATCAATTGCCGGGGAATGGCTTCGGCCACCCGCATTCCGGAATAAAGCGCATCGATGTCGCGGACATGATCACTGGTATAATCCTGCGCCATCAGCCCAATGGCCTTGGCTTTCATCCGCAGGTTGACATCCTTGGTCACCAGGATCACGGATCGGCCCGGCTCCTCCCGGGACAAACAATAGGCGGTATTTAAAATCCGGTGATCATGCTTGTGGCTGGCGAAATTCAATGACAGGTCGGGGTGGAACGCCTGTTCCAGCTTCACCGAAATCCGCCCTGAATCCGGCCCGATCCGGACCCCCCCGTTAAACAGGTTGTCCCCGCTGAGTGAATCCAGGGTGCGCAGGAACTCCCGGGCATGGAAATTCAGCGTCTCACTGCCCTTTTTGAACTGGTCGAGCTCCTCGAGCACGCAGATCGGCAGGACGATGTCGTTTTCTTCAAAATGATGAATACTGGAGCTGTCATGAAGAATGACATTGGTGTCCAGAACATAACTTCTTTTTTGCTTACCCGCCATTTTCAGATGCCTTTCCATGAAGAATGCGCTCTATCCGGAGGTCCTTCTCCCTCCAGAGCCCATTTATCCATGCTTGAAAATATGCCTTGAAAGCGGGATCCCCGTAATAGTCCCCGACGAGTGCCGAATCCAGGGGAAACCGCCGCACATCCACAATGATTTTCCGGGTTTTACCGCAGAAAAAAGGCCACAGCCCAGGAACGCCGTCCGGATAAACGATGGTCACATCAATAATCTGCTCCAGGATTTCCCCCATGGCATGCACAACCAGGGCTGTACCCCCGGCCCTGGGCTTGAGGAGATGCCTGTAAGGCGACTGCTGGCGCTGATGCTTCTCATGGGTAAATCGGGTGCCTTCCACAAAATTCATCACCGTCACCGGCTGAATCGTAAATTTTTCGCACGCCCGGCGCGTGGCATCCAGGTCCTTTCCCTGCAAATGCGGATGCTTTTTCAAAAAATCCTTTGAATAACGCTTCATTATCGGAAAATCCAGGCCCCACAGGCAGACCCCCACCAGGGGCAGCCAAAGCAGCTCTTTTTTTATAAAAAATTTATAAGGGGGCAGCTTCCGAAAAAAAACCCGGATAATCACCAGGATATCCACCCAGCTCTGGTGATTGGAAAGCAGCAGGCACCAGCGGTCTTCACTTAAATCGCGCATACCGTGAACATCAATACGGGTGCCGGTTAAAAGGCGGTGGGTACTGTTGACGCAAAAAACCCAGCAGGTACTGGCCAGCCAGTCAAGGGCCCGGCTGCACAAAACGCGGACCGGGCTTATGGGAACAAGGATTTTTACCAGCAGCACAAGTTGAAAGACTACAAAAATAACCGTTGTAAAAAGGATATAGGACAGAAGGGTGAGAACACCACGAGCAAATGCCAGCATATCGGTCAAGCGCTTCCCTTGGTCTTCAAGTCTGCCGGATTAGTGAGCCCCGGCATTCAAAATCTCATCGAGCTTGCGGGAGAGATCCACCATATTAAACGGCTTCTGAATAAAGCCGCTGCATCCCCGCTGCATTATGGAATCGGCCTGGCCATTGAAGCTGTAGCCGCTGGAGATCAGCACCCGGATATCGGAACGTACGGCTCTCAAGGCGTCAAAGGTGGCGCCCCCGTTCATCCCGGGCATGATCAGGTCCAGAATCACCACATCCACGGCTTCCGGGGCCTCTTTCAAGCGCGTCACCGCCTCTTCCCCGCTGGCGGCCGTAATAACGTCATAGCCGATCGCCTGGAGCATTTCTTCGCCGACATGGCGTATCATTTCTTCATCATCGACAAGCAGTACCATCCCCTGGCCCGGGACAATTTCACTGGCCATCCACCCTTTCTCCTCCGCGGGGCAGGAAGCGGCGGGCAGGTAAATATTAAACGTGCTGCCCCTGCCTTTTTCGCTGTAAACCGAAATAAAACCGTGGTGATGCTTAATGATGCTGTAGGCCGAGGCCAGGCCCAGCCCCGTTCCCTGCTCCCCGGCCTTGGTTGTGAAAAAGGGCTCGAAAATACGACGCTGAACCGCCTTATCCATGCCAACGCCGGTATCCGTGACCGAAATCCGGACATACGGGCCGGGTTCCAGCCCGTGAGGCCGGGTGCGTTCGGGCGGCAGGGTTTCATTCCTGGTTTGAATATACAGGTCCCCGCCCTCGGGCATGGCGTGACAGGCATTGATGTACAGATTCAGAAGCACCTGGTCAATCTGGCGGGGATCCACTTCGGCTGTCCATAAATCCCCGGCCAGGTCCTCGTGAAGGGTAAGCTCCCTGCAGGTCCGGCCAAACATGACATTCTGGGCATGTACCAGTTCATTGATATCAGCAGCAATAAATGCCACCTTTTCAATCCTGGAGAATCCCAGCAGTTTCCGGGTCAAATCCGCAGCCCGGATCGTGTAATCCTCGATCTCCTTTAAATGGTGGTATGGCACCGCCTCCGGCTCCACCTGCCTTAAGGCCAGCGAGAGCCGGCCCTGGATACCCATTAACAGGTTGTTGAAATCGTGGGCGATGCCACCGGCCATGGCACCAATGGATTCCATCTTCTGAGCCTGGTGCATATGCCACTGATAGCGCTTGGCTTCCGTGATATCCCGGAAAAAAACCAGGACCCCGCCCGGATACCCCTTGTAGTCCAGATAAGGCGCCGCGCTGATACTGACATCGAGAAACCGGCCGTCCCGGGTTAAGGCCTGGGCTTCTTTGCCGTAGACCGGCTCACCGCCTTCCAGCAAAGCATGGAGCATGCCGGCAAAATCTTCCCGCTGCGGCCGCGGGATGCAGGGAAGGGTTTTTTTTTGCAGATCAGCCAGGCCCCAGCCGAACAAGCGGCTGAAGGCGGAATTGATATATTGGACGGAATGCCGGGGATCGAAGAGAATGATGGCGTCCGGCGAGGAGTCCAGAAGGGATTGGTACAACTCCTCGGCCTGGTGGGCTTCCCTGTAGAGCTGCCGATACCTTACCCGGCTTTTGCGAAGGGCCTCTTCGGTTTTTTTTCGGGCGCTGATATCCCGGAATTCAGCGATCCGAACGATTTTATCCCCATAGGGAATAACCTTGCTCCGGACCTCCACCGGCACCCGCTCCCCGTCTTTTCGAATGCCAACCAGGTCATACTGGCCGGTTTCATCTGAAAAAATAAATTTTTCCAGAACCGCCCGCCACTCCGGGGCGCACAGCCGGGAACAATCCATGCCGAGCAATTCCTCCCGGGAATAGCCGGACAGGCGGCAGAGCACCGTGTTGCAGTCTATAATACGGCCGTCCTCATGGATGCAGACACCGCCGAAAGAGGCTTCCTGCAGCCGCCGGAACCGTTCTTCGCTCTCCCGCAGGGCCTGCTCCGTGCGTTTGCGCTCCGTGATATCCCGTCCCACGCCACCAAAGCCGACAGGTTCCCCGTTTTCATCGTGGAGCAGATAGGCGGAAATCTCCAGGAAACGCCGCTGGCCATCCTTCCGGACCACTTCATAGTCCGTGATCTCAGCGGGTATGCCGGTTTTGTAGACTTCAGTGAAAGCCTGGGCCATTTGGCGGGCGGTTTCGGGGGAGGTGTATTCCCGGTTGTTTTTTCCGATCAACTCTTCCCGGGGATATCCCAAGCCTTCACAGACGGCGTCATTGAAAAATACGAGCTCGCCTTTCAGGTTTATCTCGAAATAGGCTTCCCTTGTACTTTTCAGCAGGGATTGGAATCGTTCTTCGTTGCGCTGATAACCCGCCAGCTTTTCCTCGAGGCGCTTGCTGGCCTCTTCCAGGACCCTAATCCGGGCGGTTAACACCTCATGTGAACTCGCAGAACTCATTAAACAGGCCCTGAATCAAGAGTATGCAAAGGTGGACAAATGCCTTTGATCAATTCTTATAAATTTTGGGCCGGTTTGTCAAGACATGCAAGCGGCGGCCGAAACAAAACCCCTTGGGTCTTCCGGGAAAAATTGGGGCCTCCGGGAAAAACTGGTTTTGGATCAGCCGGTGGCAATCCCGATTTTGATGGCATAGCGCACAAGACTGGCCACGTTATAAATTTCGAGTTTTTCCATCAAGCTGGCCCGGTGCTTGGCCACGGTTTTGGGGCTGATATTTAAAATTTCAGCCACCTCGTTAATGGTATGTCCGGAAATAATAATGCGAAAAACCTCCTTTTCCCTGCGGGTCAAAAGGTGGTATTTATCCTGCCCCGGGCTCTCGTCGGACTGCTTCAGAAAATTGTCGATAATACCCGACTTGATTTCCGGGCTCAAATAGTATTCGCCTTTACAGGCGCTCTTGATGGCTTCCACCAGTTCCTGAAACGGCGCGGTCTTGAGAATATAGCCGAGCGCTCCGCCCTGCAGGGCCTTGCGGACATCCTGCTGTTTCAGCTCCCCTGAGACGATGATGATGCGGGTCTTGGACGAGGCGGAATGAATCAGGCGGAGGGCATCAAAATCCGCAAAGCGCGGAAGCTCCGGTTCCAAAAGAAGAATACCCGGTTTCAGCTTCTTCATCTGGGAAATCGTATCATCCCCGTTGGCGGCTTCCCCCACCACGGAAAAGCCTGACTCCTGATTCAGCAGACAGGCCAGCCCCTCCCGAACCATCAAGTTATGATCAGCCAGAAAAATGTTGACATTGTCCATAATTAGCGTTCCCTTCATAGATTGTCATAGATTGTAAGTTTACTTAATTCTACCATAATTTTCCTTTATTATACCTTTTGTCGCACTTTGTAAAGACACAACTGAAATATTTTTCATGTTTCTCCTACATTTCTCATGATCTTTTCGCAGATTTTCTCCCCCTTCTGCTTGGTTCTTACACGCAGCCATGGATTACGGCCATTTGAACCGGCAGCCGGTTTGCCGCTGCCTGCTGCCGGCAGCAGGAAGCGCGCTGTTGGCGATTTGGGCTTTTTTCCCGAAAATTTTTGGCATGCCGACTGATACTTTAGAGAAAGGACAAAATGTTTGACATTGACAGATCTTTACTTCAATTAATATTAGGATGTTTTTCCGAGACGCAAACCGCCACCCACAGGAGGCGCATCATGACAGCAACTTACCGTCCGGCGGGCCAAAGCACCGAAAACGCGGCCACGGAGATGGACCCTACCCCTATGCCCCTTTTTTCTGTCCTGGACAGGGCGGCGCGGGATTACCCGAACCAGGCCTATACCCTGTTCAACGGTGCAAAACGGACTTTTGCCCAGGTCAAGGACGCCTCTGACCGCCTGGCCCGCTTTCTGAGTACTCACGGCATAGAAAAAGGCGATCGGATCGCAGTGGCCCTTCCCAATACCGCTCATTTCCCGATTATTTTTTTCGGGATATTAAAAGCCGGCGCCATCTGCGTGAACTGCAACCCCCTCTACACCAGCCAGGAGCTTCACTATCAGCTCAATGATGCCGGCGCCAAGGCCGTGTTCTGCATGGACCACCCGGAGCAATATCCCCGCACGG
Organism: uncultured Desulfobacteraceae bacterium; assembly: GCA_964575805.1. Classification (GTDB taxonomy): domain Bacteria; phylum Desulfobacterota; class Desulfobacteria; order Desulfobacterales; family Desulfosalsimonadaceae; genus M55B175. The sequence goes on along the minus strand of CAZNSO010000009.1, from coordinate 13,375 downwards.
TGGAAGCCGTAAAAAACACGGATGTCGCTACCGTCGTTATTTGCAACATCAAATCGACCATGCCGAAATTCAAAGCCATTATCCACAGTCTGCGGGGAAGAATCCCGGCAGCCGGGGAGCATGAACCTGACCACCTCTTTCTGGACCAGGTCGTGGAGTCCGCCCGACCGGAGCCTCCGGAAATCGAAATCGACCCCATGGAAGACCCGGCTGTTATCATCTATACAGCCGGCACCACAGGCATGCCCAAGGGGGCGACCCTGACTCACAACAACCTGGTCTATGATTTAAGGGCCCTTGAGGCCTGGGTCCGGCTTCCGCATGAACACGGAGGCCCGCCTGAACCGATACGAAAAGGCGGATTTCACACCTACATGGGTATCATTCCATGGTTCCAGAGCTTCGGAATGACCGTCTGCATGCTGGCCGCCTGCTGGAGCGGCAGCCGCCTGATCTGCATTCCGGAGGCCCGCGCCGGTGATCCGCCGTTTACAGAGGCCTTGAGCGCCATTCACAAACACAAGCCCACCCTCATGCCGGCGGTGCCCACCCTGTTCACCTGCTTCACCAAGCATCCCCGGATCGATGAGTTTAAGCTCACCTCGCTCATGGGCTGCTTTTCCGGCGGTGCCCCGCTTCCGGCAGAGGTGTGCCGGGAGTTTGAAGCCAAAACCGGAGCAGTCATCTTTGAAGGTTACGGGTTAAGTGAAACCGGACCCGTGATCACATCCAACCCAACCGCCCGCTCCGGGCGCAAAATCGGAACCGTCGGATTCCCCCTGCCAGGAACGGACATCCGGATTCTTGACATGGAAAGCGGCTCTCACGAAATGCCTGCGGGAACCGACGGCGAAATTGCTGTCTGCGGCCCTCAGGTGATGAAGGGATACTGGCAGCGGCCCGATGAAACCCGCTCCGTTTTCCGGGAAATCGACGGCAAGTGGTTTTTTCTTACCGGCGACATCGGCCATTTCGACGAAGAAGGCTACCTTTTGATCACGGATCGGAAAAAAGACATGATTATCGTGGGCGGTTTCAATGTGTACCCCAAGGAAATCGAGAACACCCTTTTTAATCATCCAAAAATCGAAATGGCCGCTGTGGTGGGTGTTCCGGACAGTGAAAGCGGGGAAGCGGTCAAAGCCCACGTTCAGCTCAAACAGGGGCAGACAGCCACGGAAGAAGAGATTCTGGCATTTTGCAGGGAGCGGCTCTCATCATTCAAGTGCCCGAAAATCATTGAATTTCGCGAGGAAATGCCCGTATCCCCGGGCGGAAAGCTGCAGCGTCGGCACTTACGGGAAGATTCGCCCCTATCGGCCTGAGCTTTGCCTTTTTTCAAGGCACCACCGGCATGGCGAAATGCCGGCGGCGCTTTATACCAGCAAATTCAATAAAAGACTCAGGGTGACAATGCTCAGCAGGCTGCTGATCAGCGTGACCGCGGACACCAGTTCCGGCCGGCTGTCATACTGCAGGGCATAGATGGTGGTAATGGCGGCTGTGGGCATGGCGGCTTCAACAATCATGACCTTACCCAGAAGGGAAGAGACGGGCAGCAGCACAACGATGCCCCAGGCAAGCATCGGGGAAACCGCCAGGCGGGTCAAAAGGGCCAGGCCGGTTTTTCCCCACTCGATGCGAAGCAGCCGGATCTCCGCCAGCTGCATCCCCAGCACCAGCATAATCACGGGAATTGCCGCATCCCCCACCAATTCGATGGTTTTGAAAATGTTCTCCGGGATCGGCAGGCGGAAATACTGCCACACCAGCCCAAGGATACCGGCGTGGACAATCGGCATTTTCAGGACGGACAACATGGACGCCCCGACGTCAGCACGCCCCTTGGCGGCATAGTAAATACCCAGGGTGCTCATCAGTATCAGGTGAAAAACCATAATACTGATCGCATACCGGAACCCCTCCTCGCCAAAGGCAAACAGGATGATGGGAATTCCCATGTTGCCGTTGTTCATAAAGGCGGTTGCCAGAATAAGGGCGCTGGTGGTGGCGGAATCATACCCTTTTATCCGGGCCCAGATTTGCACCAGGACAATCAGGGACAGGCTCAGCAAAACAACGTAAACCAGTATATGCAGGTAGGTGCTGCTCACCCGGGTTTCATAGAAGATGCGGAATACCAGGGCCGGCAGCATCAAGTACAGTGCGGCCGTGGAGAGGGACCGGATCTGAAAACCGAAAATTTTCTGCCCCGCAAAGCCGACGCTGAAAACCAGGAATACGGGCAGGACAACCTGAAACAGGACTGGCAAGAGCGGCTCCGCTTCTTTGAACCTGATGTGAGCGGTTCAAATTTTTATTTATTTGGTTTCTGCGGATCGTTATCCCCGGGCATGGGCTTATAACGAGGCCAGCAGCCGGTCATGGATATTGTCAAATCCGCCATTTGACATCACGAGCACGACATCGCCGGGCGCGGCGGTCTGCACCAGGAAATCAATGATGGCCTCCGTATCCCTGAAATAATGCGCCGTTTTGCCCCGCTCGCACAAATCCGCAACCAGCTGCTCCGAGGAAAACCGCTCCACGGTCGGAATTTTTGAAAGCAGGGGCGGCTGCCGGATACACACCAGGTCCGCCTCCTCGAACGCGGAGGGATAGACATCCTGGAAAACCTTCCGCATGCTCGTATTCGTGCGCGGTTCAAACACCGCGATCATCCGCCCCCCCGGGTAAAACGGCCGCAGCGCGGCAATGGTTTCTCTTACGGCCGTGGGGTGATGGGCAAAATCATCTATCACCGTGATCCCTTTTTTAACCCCCCGAACCTCCTGGCGCCGCCGGACCCCTGCGAACCCTTGCAATCCCTTCACGATTACATCAAAGGGGATCGCCAGGGCGTGGGCCACAGCAATGGCGGCAAGGGCGTTGTGCAGGTTGTGGATCCCGGCAAGCCGGGTATGAAAACGGGCGACAAAGCTTCCGGCATACAAAAGATCAAAACCCAGCCCCGGTCCGTCAACTGAAACACCCGCTGCCCGCCAGTCAGATCCGGCCCGGCTGCCGTAACGTTCCATGGCAAAGGTTTTTCCGTTCAACAGCGCATCAATCCGGGCGTCGGCATCATAAGCGATCAGGCGGCTGTCCCCGGGCATGGCAGCCAAAAAATCCTCAAACACGCCCTGCACATGCGCCAGATCCCTGAAAATATCGGCATGATCGAATTCAACGCTGGTCAGAACCGCAATGGCCGGCTCATAATGCATAAACTTGGGCCGTTTATCAAAAAACGCCGTGTCATACTCATCCGCCTCCAGCACCACGTAAGCGCCTTCGCCCATCTGAAAATTGCGGCCAAAGTTGTTCAAAACCCCGCCGATCATAAAACCCGGGGAACAGCCCGCCTCATGCAGCAGCCAGGCAATCATCGCGGCAGTGGTGGTTTTCCCGTGGGTGCCGGTCACCAGAATGGCCTGCCGGGAGCCGACCAGGAAGTGGTTGACCGCCTGGGGCATGGAGCAGTAGGCCAGCCCCATCTCAAACGCCTTTAAAACCTCGGGGTTATCCTTTTTTACGGCATTGCCGACAACCACCAGGTCCGGGCCGTGGGTCACGTTGGCCGCATCAAAGCCTTCGGCGACCACAACCCCCTTGTCCGCCAGGTAAGTGCTCATGGGCGGGTAAACATGGCGGTCCGACCCGGTTACCGCAAGCCCCATCTGCTTCAGCAGACAGGCCAGCGCTCCCATGGCGGTGCCACAGGCCGCAATCAGGTGAACGGAGACCACCTTCGCAGGTATCTGATTCACCGGCTCCGCTTCCTTTCGCACCTACGACTGCCCCAGTTCGGCAAGGACGGCTTCCGCGGATGCGATGGTCCTGTCAATCTCGGCATCCTCATGGGCCGCGGACAAGAAAACCGCCTCGAACTGGGAGGGCGGGAGGTAGATGCCCTTTTCAAACATCTGCCGGTAATAAGCGGCAAACAGATCCAAGTCGGATTTTTTGGCCTCAGTGAAATTGCGGACCGGCGCTTCCGTGAAAAAAAGCCCCAGCATGGAGCCGACCCGGTTCAGGCTCACGGGTATCCCGGCCTTTCGGGCGGCACTAAAAAGCCCGGCTCCCAGCCGCTCCGCCTTTTGCTCCAGTTTTTCGTAAAACCCCGGTTGCCCGATTTCGGTTAATGTGGCTATTCCGGCGGCCATGGCAAGGGGGTTTCCGGCCAGGGTGCCGGCCTGGTAAACCGGGCCCTCCGGTGCGGTGTGGGCCATAATCTCCTTTTTCCCGCCGTATACGCCCACCGGCAGCCCGCCGCCGACGATTTTACCGAAGGCGGACATGTCCGGGAAAACGCCGTACAGGGACTGCGCGCCGCCATGGGCCACCCGGAAACCGGACATGACCTCATCAAAAATAAGCACACTGCCGAACTTTTCCGTCTGCTGCCGCAGTTCTTCGAGAAAGCCCGGTTCCGGCGGAACCAATCCCATGTTGCCCGCCACCGGCTCGACAATCACCGCCGCCACTTCATCGCCGGACTTCTCCATGACCGAGGCGAAGGTCTCGGCGTCGTTATAGGGCAGGGACAAGGTGTGTTGAATCACGGATTCGGGAACGCCGGGGCTTCCCGGAATACCCAGGGTCGCCACCCCGGAGCCCGCCGCCACCAGCAGGGTATCTGCGTGCCCGTGGTAACACCCGTCAAACTTGATGATTTTGCTGCGGCCGGTATAGCCGCGCGCCACCCGGATGGCACTCATGGTGGCCTCGGTGCCGGAATTGACCATTCGCACCATTTCAAGGGCGGGAACAGCTTCCATTATCATCTCTGCCAGCCGGACCTCCAGGTCCACCGGCGCCCCGAAGCTCGTGCCCCGCTTCAGAACATTTTCAATGGCCGCGACAACAGCGGGATGGGAATGCCCCAGGATCATCGGCCCCCACGATCCCACGTAATCAATGTAGGTATTGCCGTCAGCATCGGTGAGAAAGGCCCCTTTTGCCTGATCGATAAATACCGGGTCGGCGCCCACGGACCGGCAGGCACGGACCGGGCTGTTTACCCCGCCGGGGATCATTTGCCTGGCCCTGGCAAACAAGTCTTGTGATTTTTTATACTTATCCATGGTCCTCACGTCCTTTCGCTGCAAAAACGTTGACAGGTTTCTCCTTGAAACGCTATACGGTAGCAAAATGCCCTGTCAGGGTCAACACGCAAGGATCTGTACCCTTGCCCGAGGGCAGTCATTTTACGGATTCGTCATTCATGGGAAAACAAAGTCCGGCGGAACAATTTGCCAAGCTGTGTGAATACATTCTCGGGCGCCGGCCGGATGAATTCGGGCTGGTGCCGGATGAGAACGGCTTTGTCAAAACCAGGGAATTTCTGAAGGCTGTCGCTGAAACCGATGGATGGCGGCATATCCGGCAGTCCCACATAAACGAGATGCTCCTGGTCTGCCGGAAGCCGCCGGTTGAACTCGAATCCGGGCGGATACGCGCCGTCAACCGCGGCCAACTGCCGCAGCGACGTCCCTGCGAGACCCCCCCGAAGCTGCTCTACACCTGTGTTCGCAGGAAAGCATACCCCGTTGTGCTGGAAAAGGGCATCCGCCCGACATTCCAGCCTGAAGTGGTTTGTTCCGACAACATCGAAATGGCCGAGCGCATCGGCCGACGGCGAAGCCCCGCCCCGATTCTCCTGACAATCCATGCCGGCCGCGCCGCTGACCACAACATTTACTTTCTCCAGGCCGGCGAAGGGCTCTACATCACGGACTGCATCCCCCCGGACATATTTACCGGCCCGCCCCTGCCAAAGGAACCGGAGAAGCCGGCCAAAGCGGAAAAACCGGTGCAGCAGCAGCCGCAGCCCGGCACCTTTATGATGACACCGGAAAAACCGAAAACCAAACCGGAAAAGAGCAAACCGAAATGGAAAAAGGATAAAAAACGCTACCGGAAAGATAAAAAGCAATTATGGCCGGATGATTATTGACTGAAAAACCATTGACAAACACCCTCAATTCCGTTAAAAAAATTTTTTTCGCTTCATTTCAGGGCCGTTAGCTCAATTGGCAGAGCAACTGACTCTTAATCAGTAGGTTGAAGGTTCGATTCCTTCACGGCCCACCAATTCCGGGTTTGTAGAGACACTCTCTACAAACCCTTTTTTTTGGGTGAAAAAAAGGTGAAAGAATTATTTTTTATATTACCAGTAATATCAAAATGATAACAAGATTCAAAAACCTTACAAACCTTACCCCCACAGATACCCTCCCTGTAAACGGTGTTTAACCATTTAATCTAAATATATTATTGATATTTTTATTAATATATAAAAACTGAATGTCTCACCATATAAACCCCCAAAGTTTCATAAAGGGTTATACCCTTCTAAAAAGTGGCTCATCCGGTAGATGCCTGGATGGCTGTGTTTTCCACTAAATTTAATCGAAGACTTAAGCGCGTCTGCCGGATCGGCGGCGCGATGAGAATGGCCCCCGCAAGATGATCCCTTTAGCGGTCGATTAGGGTGCTTTATTTCTTGACAATTAGAGGCCATATAGATGTTAGGCCCTTTCTTGAGGGACAAGTCTCAACCGCCGGTTCTTTGCTTTATAAGACTCGATGCGGCCACCTTTCTCAAGCATACTGACACACTGCATGGTGCGCCTTTCAAATGACTCGCGGGGCTTTCCGCGAGTCAACACGCACAGCTCCTTGAGTACCCGAGCGGTGAGAGAATGCAAGGTGCAGGACCAATTCGGGCACTTTGCCAGAGCCGAAAGTATTGCCTCCCGTATTTCCTCGGCGGTTATTTCTTCCGCTCGGCGGCCTGATGGGCTGGAGCCATTTTCCAAATCGCCGGATGAGCAGTCTTCCTCGTCATAAGCGCTATAATCATCTTCGGCAGTATCGCCATCGGATTCGTTGAAATCCTCCCCCTTCAAATCGTCGTCAGGAGGCGCATTTCCGCATCGTGAACCTGCAAAAATGTTTCGTTCATCCAGCGCTTTCCAGAGTATAGCGAGCGCATTGTCCTTGTTGGAGTAGAAGGCCGATTCTCTTACTCGAAAGAATTCCCAGCCGCATCGCTCCAATTGACGCTGGCGTTGCATGTCGGCCTCATAACGGTCAGCGCCATGCCAATTGTCGCCATCGCATTCGATTGCAAGTCGCGCATGTCCTCCCTCGACCACAAGATCGATCCTCTTACCCGCGACTTCATGCTGGGCAAGCACTGTGAAATTTTTGCGAAGGAGTTCCAAGGCGACATCAACCTCGAACCAACTTTCAAAGGGCGTGGGAGGACTCACAACGCGCCGATTGCCTTGGGCCGCCCGACGCTCCAGTTCATCCCGGTCGATTCCGGCAATCTTTTGTGGCTTTGTGCTCTCGAAGAACTCAAGCAACCTTCGCCGCAAATCATGTGTACTGAGATCATCGCAAGTGACGGAATGGAAAAGAATCATTTGATCTCTAGCGCGGCTGGCCGCAACATTAAATCGCCGCTCATCCGCCGCCTTTCTGAAAGGCCCGATTCTCTCATTACTGGCTGCAACAAGCGACAGCAACATGATGTCGCGTTCATCCCCTTGGAAGCTGTAAGGATTGCCGCAGACCAGGCGGCGGCGCTCCATTTCCTCGGCCCCCAATCGTTCGAGCAGTTGATTTTCGATCAAAGCCGCTTGCGTTTCACCTTGAAGCACCACCACACCTATTGTCTTCCCGTCGCATCGTCTGTCGTCACACAGTTCGGTGATTCTTTCGACAATGGCTTCGGCTTCTGGTCGATTGATCGTCCGGTTATTTGAGCCTTCACGATATCCGCGGCTCACAAAGACATGCTCCAGCGGATGCAACCGGTCCGGGCCATATTGTCTCAAGGGAATCAACGGCGTATCCGAATAGCAAAGATCGTTGCTGAAACGGATGATCTCCGGCACACAGCGGAAGTGCTCGCGTAGCGTGATTCGCCGGGTTCCATATCGAAGTTTCCCGTGATCGAACAGGCTGCTCTCAATATCGAACGAAGATCTGAAATGGAAATCATGAAGGAATTCTTCCATCAGGCGATACACTGAATCGCGCGGCAAACCCACAGCATCCGGGCTGATCTGCTTGTCGTCACCAACAATCAATATCTTCTTTCCGAGATAAAACAATGGGAGAGCCTCAACTCCGCATTGCGAAGCTTCGTCAACGATAATCACATCGAACATGCCAGGGGCCGGGGACACCGTGTCCCAGACGCGATGCAGGGGCATTACCCATGCCGGAACCGCTTCGCGGCATTCATTCAGATGCCCTTGAGCCTCACGTCGGTGACGTGGCGCGTGCCTACCCGTCCCTTTGCCAAGTCGCCGCATGGACTGTTGCCAAGCTTCCATATGACGTCGATGGTCCTTCTTGAGCCGCGAGAAACAGTATACCCAAGCGTTAAGCGCGGCAAGCTTCGCGATAATGCTGTTTATCTCGTCCTCAATCTGCTTCGCGCGCTTGGCGAGCGCCGGAACGTCTCCCTGGCGAATGTATTCCTCGATCCAGTATCGCGCCTGCGCCCATCGCAATGCATCACCAATGCGCTGGATTCTTTCTTCCCAATACGGCTCGTTGCAGGTCTGCTCCAAGGACTTCGTGAGCTGCGGAAGCAAACGGCGCAATTTCGAAAGATATTCGTCCACCTTCTGAAGGCGTTGACGCTGTTTCTCCAAATTCTGGATCGTATTTACGCACCGTGTGAGTTTATCCATGTCGCGGCTGCGAATGGCGCTCTTCAAATCGTTTGTCACGGGATGTGTACTGACCCCAGCGGCCATGCGCGAGATAGGAGCTTCAGCACTTTGGATTTCCTCAGTGGCAAGCCGCTTGCGGATACGAGCCAACGCAAGGCGGCACGACGAGATGAGCCTTTTAATCTCGGAATCGTCGGTCCATACGGGTTCGTCCGTGCCTGGACATTGCTTTAGCGCTTCACGGCTTTGGGCAATGCGTTCTTCGAGTTTCAAAGCGTTTTCGAGTTGATCGCGCAACGATTTGAGAGCGGATAATTGGAGAGCGTACGGCCCTTCTTCCTTTTCACTTCGCCCTTTCCAGAAACCCCATGCCTTTTCGAATTCGATACGAACATGCAGCGCATCGGCAAGATTTGAGAAATGCTCAACCGTAGAGCATGGGCGTCCGCCAATCTTTACAGTCTTGATAACGTACAACCGCTCTTTCACTGGTTTAGGCCGAAACAACCCCCACCCCAGTTTCCCGCCATTCTCCATGTGTTCTTTGAGTTTGCGGGCGTCTTCATGCAACGACCTGATTTCCGTAGTATCCGGGAATTCGACTCGGGTCTCATCGGCGGTCGCAACAAGTTCTTCAGTTGAGGCAATAAAATCACGCGTAACACGGAAAAGTTCATACCACAGGGACGAATTGCCGCCCATAATATCACGCAAGGCATCGTTCATCCATGCCTGAGGCGCTGCGCAAAGTCTCCTTTGAGCGTCCCGAAAAGCTGAGAATGCGTCGCGGATAGCCTCGATGGCCGGAGCATTCTCTCTTTCCAATAGATCCGCAAGCCGTTCATCAGCGCCGCGCGCCGCGCTTTGCTCTTCTTCAATTGCGTTTGCCTCCTTCCTCACAAGATTGGTGTAGCGCTCAGGGGAAGGCAAATCTTCAGGCCAGGCAAGGCGCAGTTCCCGGCGCTTCTCTGGCGTGAATTGGCGCAACGCTTCAAGCAAGTTTCGCAATTCGTTTGTGGAAAGCTTACACGTCTTGTCCAAGGGAACGGAATCTGTGAACCATTCGTAGTCGGCTCGATCCCGATTCACCGCTTCGGCGATTCTGGCCGCCGTCCCTCGATAGGCTCCTTCCGCAATGGACTGCGTATGCGTTTCGGACTCTCGGATATCGCGGAGACGCCGGTTGACCTTGGTCTTCTCTTCGCGGAGTCTCCGCAGGCGTTGTTCAAGTTCCGTGCGTTCGCGCTGCGCACGATCTTCGTTCCACTCCTCATTCTTACGGAGAATGCCGCCAACGCTTGATTCAAGTGAACGGCGCTCCTCAAGTCCGCTGCCAAGCAGATTGATGCAGAGGGGACGCAACTCATCTGGGACAAGTCTCTCGAGAACCTGGAGAGCGCGCGGTGTTTTCGCCGTGATGAGCGTTCGTTGTCCCGTGGCAAGCAAGTGGCAAATCAGATTGGCGATGGTATGGGATTTTCCCGTGCCCGGCGGTCCTTGCACAAGTACGCCACTTGCCGCTCGAATCTTGTCCACAATGCGGCGCTGTTCATCGTTTGATGGTTTTGGAAAGAAGACCTCACCGTCGAATGCTGCGTTAGCCTCTTCCGGTTCGTCGCTCGGTTCACGAGCCTCCTTCGGACGGCTTTCCGCAAGATCCGCGAATTCGCTGGGGATGGCTTCGCCGTTTTCGACCTGTTCATTAATCCGCTTCAAGGTTTCGGTAAGGCCTTTGGCGGAACGCTTTCGCAGGATCAAAGCGGGAGCATATTCCACGATGGGCTTTGCCGAAGCGCGGATGTTTTTCGCTTCCAGCACGTCCTCATAATCGCCTTGTGAGTTGATCGAATGCACCAGAGCCTGAAGGACGCCTTCAACGCAACCTTTCCCCCACGGATCGTCTTCGGCTTTGATCAAGGAAGCTTTCGCGGCTTCTTCCGCGCGTGCCGGTTGTTCCTCGATGTCCAACATGTCGAGTTCGGGGCGCAGCTTGGCGCCCTCGGTGTGGGGACGGACAGTAAATTTGCCCAAGCGGGCTTCAAACTCCAGAATGGCGTCGGCGACAACCAAATGACGCCGGACTCGCTGGCCGGTGGGCGTCTGCCAAGTCAGTAGCCCCAAACCAATCACCAGTTCGTATTCTTCGCCAAGGCGGAGTTGCGATTGATGTATGGCAAAGAGCGCGGAATAGACCTTATTAATTTTCTCCCACGCATTATGCTCTTCCGTCCACGGCCACCACTTGTCTTCAACGTAGCGATCCCATGCCCGTTGAACCTCGGGATGATCCTCAAGGCGTTCAGTTTGGGAGATGGTTTCAGGCTGGTCCGAATCCTCGCGCCAGTCGGGATTCGGGATTTGCCGGGTGATCTCCAGAAGAGGCTCTGGCAGGTCATTCTTGTTTCGGAGGGATGGAAGGTTCGCCCAGTCCTTGCATTGAGCGGAAATGGGTGGTAATTCCGGCTCCCGACGATTTTGCACTTCCAGCCATTCGTCCGCCTCATGTTCCTCATCCCGCCCCCATGCCTGCGTGAAGCAGCCCCGCATATGAGGGACGCTCGAAACCCAAAGCACCTTCTCGTAATCCGCAATGTCGCGGATCAGCTTTGTTCGCAGAGTCGCCAGCCTTAGCAGATAATCGACAAGTCGAACGACCTTTTGCGTTTCAGGACTATGTGCTTGTTCGTTGTTCAAAAGTTGATGGTCTCCATGCGCTTATCGGCTTAACGGCTGAAGCCAATGGCAGTCAGGGCTTCCGCCGACTTGATTAAAGTTGCTTGTTGTCAATCCCCCACCCCGGTTGTTCAAAATCCGACAGCCCTGGCTGGCCTTTCTGAGCTTCCTGGTTAGGACTTGGTCGCGTCAAATAGGTGCCCAAGGCCAAGTGATCTTGCATATTCAAGAGCTGTCAGTCCGGACTCGTCTACAGCATGGCAGTCCGCGCCTCTCGCGATTAGTGCCTCCACGGCCTTGACATCTTTGCGTCGTATCGCGCCGAAAAGCCTCTGTGATGCCTCATTGGCTTTCCGTACTTTAGCTTTGCGCTGCCGTTCTCTCTCCGCCTTGTTCCGCGCTTTACTTCGCTCAGAAATTTGCTCACACCGATGGTGGTAATCATCCAGAGATTTCGCACCGTGGTTTGAGGAGCCAAAAGGCAGGTAGTCATTTTCGGTGTGGTTTAATATCCAATTGATAAGTTCGACTCTGCCGTTGGCATCTGGAAGGCGCCGAAAGAGCCAGATTGCAGGTGCCACACTTCCTGCTTTGAAACTCGGGTATTGCTCCAGTAGGGTGAGAGCTTTGATTAGCGCCACAATTTTATTCTCAGAGAGCGTATCCGCGATCTGGTACCATGTTTCGGGGCGTAGTCGCATGAATGCGCCGTGCCTTGCTTCAGGGAATCTGTCACCAACGTTCTCAAGGTCACAAAAATTCTCCGAGCGTCCGATCTCAATAAGATGGTCAACTAATCCTTGAGGTATTTCTTTGCTCACTTTAATCCCTAACGTTCAATCGTGATAGGGAGGGCCTTGCGACACCCCCCCTTCCACACCACCGAGCATACGGATCACGTACCACCGCGGTTCGGTTGACTAAGTTGGTTTCACATACAGTTTCGGCAACCCCAGTCCTGCAAAATATTTTTAATTGTCTGAATGTTTTAATAAAATGAGGTAAAAAGTAATTTTTGAAACAATTCGCCAAATTTTGTTTCTTTATTGAAACTCACAAAAATATCCTATGTTAATTTTCAACCCCATTTACGGCAACCCCTCACAAGCTACCCCATCGCCATCACCATCTAATCGATGAGGGTCTCCGGGGCCCTGGGCATCAAAAAACCGCTGCGCTTCGGCCTGGGTCCTGAAATCGCTGCAGTCTTTATCCGCGATCTTGGCCGAATCCCCTGTCCGCTTCTTGGCTCCTCCATGGCGCCACTCCCATGGCGGCATCGGATTGGACGATTCCCATTGGCCGGCATTGGCCTTTCGTGCCTGTCTTTGCAGCTGCTGCCACTTGTCACAAATACGCTTATTGCAGTACCTGTCATAAACCCAGGCATAACCGTTCATGATCAGCGCTTCATTCAAGATTTTGCCGTCAATATAAATAAGCCCAATAACCCTGCCATACCTGTCCTGGCCGGAAGGAACCACATCCACCGTTTTGCCCCCTACACATCTTCTGGACAAAGCGCTTGTCTTCGACCCCATAAGGCTGGTCTTTCTCCGGGCAATCAATGCCATAAAAACGAACGTCAATTTCACGGCCCTTGCGGGTCACTTCAAAGGTGTCGCCGTCATGGACTTTATCGACGGTTGTTTCCCAGGCGAATGCGAAGGAGGGCAGTAAAAGCAGGACGATAATGCAGAAAAACGGCGGAAACAAGTGATGTGTGAGCTGAAGTCGGTTTTGAAGGGACATAGAAAATCCGTTGAATGCATTAATAGCAAATGCCAGTAAGATAATTTCTATAGGGTTTGCGGAGATATGTCAAGAAAGGGCTGAAAAAGCATATAATCACAGCCGTCAGGTGCACTGTATTAGGCGAAATGTTTCGGGATTGGGGGAGGATATCGATTATTACAAAAAACTTTGGCTGGTATTGTTCAGGCCCACGGAATTTAACCAGGGGACGAGAGGCTCTGCGGCAGCAGATTCCTATAATCATCCTC
>CAZNSO010000008.1:37923-63266 GCA_964575805.1 uncultured Desulfobacteraceae bacterium | reverse complement strand
AGCGCCTACCAGGCCGGAAACCTGGAAAACGCCCTGTCCTATGCCCAAAAACTGGCTGACATTCTGGAAATGCGCCAGCCCGACAGCAAGGCGCATGCCGAGGCCATGCTCACCCTGGGCCTGATCCATTCCCGGCTCAGCCGGTACGACCAGGCCGTGCCCGTTATTGAAACCGCGGTTGAGATGTTTGCCATGCTCGAGGCGGACGGGAAGATGGCCCGCGCCATGACCGACCTTGGCATCGTGCTGGAGAACGCCACGAATTACGAATCCGCCCTCAGCCGGTTTCAGTCCGCCGCGGATCTGAGCCGGGAGATCGACGACCGGCAAATGCTTGCCGCCCAGCACAGCAACATCGGGCGGATCTATGACCTGCGCCTGAACCGCTACCCGGAAGCCATCCAGCATTACACGGCAGCCCTTGAGCTCTACCGGGAGATGGGGGAGCCGGAAAAAATCGCCGAATCCCGGCTGAACATCGGCCGGTGCCACCGGCTGCTGGGGGTATTCCCAAAAGCCGCCGACTGCTACGAAAAGGCCCTGAAAACGCTGGACAAACTTGAGGGCCAAACCGGCGGGCCGGCCCGTTTAAGAGCCAAAATCATCATTGAGCAGGCAAACAATGCCTGGTTTCAGGGCGAATTTGAAACCGCCTTCCGCCTCCAGCGGGAATGCGCGAAACTGGCCGCGCAAAACGATCTCCCCCTGCTTCGGGTGATCTCCCAAAACACCGCCGGACTGATCTGGTGGTCCCTGGGCAACTACGAAAAGGCCCTGACCGAGCTTGAAAACGGCTTAAAGATGGCCCGGGACCTCTCCATCCGGGAAGACGAGGTCGCCTCCACCCTGAACAACATCGGCCTGGTGCACAGGGAAATGGGCGATTATGAAAAGGCCCTGCAGCGCTTTGACCAGGCCCTGGAAATTGACGGGCGGCTCATGTCCAAATGGGCCATGGCCTATGATTACCGGAACAAGGGCCTGACCTACCTGAAGATGAATCAGCCGGACAATGCCCTGCCGCTTTTTGAGCGGGCAATAACGCTCTCCGGCGCCATCGGCAACCAGATCAACACCGCCAAGGCGCTTCTGGGAAAAGGCCACGCCCTGCTTGCCTTAAATGAATTTGAAAAAGCAAAAACCGCCTATGCCGAGGCCCTGGAGCTGTCCCGCGGGATGCGGATCAAGGAAACCTGGTGGCGCGCGCTTTTCGGAATGGGCAAAATCAGCCGGGATTTTGAAAACCAGCCCGAACAAGCCGGGCGGTATCTTCGCGAGGCCATTGAGATCATCGAATCCATGCGCTCGGCCATCAGCATCAAGGCGCTTAAGGAAAACTTCATGGTCGACCGGCTCGCGGTCTACGAAGCCCTGGTGGAACTTCTGGCAGACCAGGAAAAGCCCCGGGCTGCCTTTGAAATTGCCGAGCGCTCCCGCTCACGCAATTTCATCGATCTGCTGGGCGCCCAGCGGGTATCCCTGGCCGGCGGCCGGGAGTCGGCGCTCTATGACCGGCAGGCGGCGATCCGCTCAGAGATCGAGGCCACCGAGCAACTCCTGGCCGCTGCCGGAACCGAGGCGGAAAAAGCGGCCTACCAGGACGCCCTGGATGAGCTTGAAAACCAGTGGGACAACCTGATGATAGACATCCAGGCCAACCATCCGCGGCTCTCCACGCTGATCTCCATCCCTCCCGTGGATACGGAAACCATTATCAACCGCCTGGAGCCCGGCGTCGCGCTTCTGTCCTATTATGTATTAGACGAGGAAATGCTTTGCTGGGTTTTGAAACACCAGAACGACCCGGATGCGCCAACCAACATCCGCCTGATCCGGACACCCGCGGATAAAAACGAACTAAGCGAGCGTGTCCTGGGATACCGGCGTCTTATACAGAACCTGGAGCCCTATGAAGCCCATGCCGAAGACCTCCACGAACGGCTGATCGCGCCGGTGCGCCAGGAGCTGGACGGCGTTCATACCCTGGGCATCATTCCCCACGGGTCCCTGCACTATCTCTCCTATGCCACGCTGTATGACGGGGAGCGCTTTCTGGTGGATGATTTTTCCCTTTTTTACCTGCCCAGCACCAGTGTCCTGGACTACACCCTGGCCCGGCGCATCAAGCGGCCCAAGCTTTCCCTGGAGGTCCTGGCCATCGGCAACCCCGACCTGGACAACCCCGCCCTGGAACTGCCCTTTGCCGAACCGGAGGTCGACTCCATTCATTGGAATTTTCCGGAAATCACCGTTCTCACCCGGGGTAAGGCCACGGAGCAATGGGTGGTCGACAATATCGGCCGCTTCGATATCATCCACATTGCCTCTCACGGCGAATTCGATCCCGTCAACCCGCTGATGTCGGC
The DNA here is from genome assembly GCA_964575805.1 of uncultured Desulfobacteraceae bacterium. Lineage (GTDB taxonomy): Bacteria > Desulfobacterota > Desulfobacteria > Desulfobacterales > Desulfosalsimonadaceae > M55B175. Next base: position 60,900 of record CAZNSO010000008.1, on the reverse strand, counting down.
GATCAAGCTGAGCCCCGCGGAAAAAGCGGACGGCGACCTGCTGGCGGCCGAGGTGTTCGGCCTGGATATCAAGGCGGACATGGTTTGCCTGAGCGCCTGCCAGACGGGCCTTGGAAAAGTCGAGGCGGGCGATGAAATTATCGGGCTGAACCGCTCCTTTTTCTATGCCGGCACCCACACCGTTATTTCAAGCCTCTGGCGGGTCAGCGATGTCTCCACCGCCATGCTGATCAAAACCTTCTACCGCCGCTACACGGCAGCAAACAAGGCGGACAGTCTCAGGGAGGCCGCCCGCCACGTTCGTCAGCGTTACCCGCACCCCGGTTACTGGGGGGCGTTTACGCTGGTCGGCGATTTCAAGTAGCACCAAAGGAGAAGCGCGTGACAGAAAAACTCTTTGACGCCGTGATTCTGGATCTCGACGGGGTGATCACCCGGACGGCGGATGTCCATGCCCGCGCCTGGAAAGCCGTGTTCGACGAATTTTTAAAACAGCCGGCCGCAACGGAAAACAGGGACTGGAAACCCTTCAGCGATACGGATTACCTCACCTATGTGGATGGAAAGCCGCGCTATGACGGGGTGCGCTCTTTCCTGGAATCGCGCGCCATCGAACTGCCATTCGGCGACCCTTCCGATCCTCCCGGCAGACAAACCATCTGCGGGCTGGGCAACAAAAAAAACGAACAATTCAACACGATGGTCCGCGACGGCGGCGTGGAAGTGTACGCGACCACCACGTCCTTCATGGATACGCTCAAAAGCCTTGGCATCAAGCTGGGGGTTGCCTCATCCAGCCAGAACTGCCGGCAGGTGCTTGCCGCCGTCGGCCTGCTGGACCGGTTTGACGTGCGCATTGACGGCGGGGTCTCAGCCGAACTGGGACTGAGAGGAAAGCCTGCCCCGGATATTTTCACCACGGCATGCGAACGACTGGGAGTGAATCCCATGCGGGCGGTAATTGTCGAGGATGCGGTATCCGGCGTACAGGCGGGCAGGGACGGCGGTTTTGGCATGGTGATCGGCGTGGCCCGTGAAATTGACCCCCGGATCCTTCTGCAAAACGGCGCGGACCGGGTGGTCCGGGATATGGGCGAGATCCCCGTGGAGGAAATCCGGCACTGGTTCCAAACCGGCCTGGAAGCAGACCAGTGGTCCATCACATTCCATGATTATGACCAGGGCCTGGAAAAAACCAGGGAAACCCTTCTGAGCGTGGGGAACGGGTACCTGGGCAGCCGGGGCGCCATGGAGGAGTCTGCGGCCGGGCCGGTCAACTACCCGGTCAACTATCCGGGCACCTACCTGGCCGGCGTATACAACCGGCTGACCTCGCAGGTCGGCGGCAAGGCCGTTGAAAATGAAGACTTTGTCAACGCTGTCAACTGGCTGCCGATCAATTTTTGGGTGGGTGACGGGCCCTGGATGGATATCAACGCGGTTGCCATTGAATCCATCCGCCGGCGCCTGGATTTTAAAACCGGCATCCTGCACCGGGAGTTAATCGTTTCCGATGCGGCCGGCAGAAAAACCCGGGTGGTTTCCGAGCGCCTGGCCAGCATGGCGGATCCCCATATAATTGCCCTCAGCTACACCCTGACCCCCCTGAACCACGACGGGCCCATCACCTTTTGGACGGCTGTTGACGGCACGGTTATCAATGACGGCGTGGAAAGATACCGGGACCTGGAACAGCGGCACCTGGAACCGATCGACCAATCCGCCGATGCCGACGAGCTTCTGGTGCGGGTGAGAACCTCCCGATCGCATATCGAGGTGGCCACCCGGGCCCGGATTGTCGTCGAGGGCGCGCAGAAAACCGGCATACAGGCTTTGACAGAACCCGGACGCGCCAGTCTGCTGTTTTCGGTTGCCGGGCAAAAACAACAGCCCGTATGCATCAAAAAACTGGCGGCAATTTTCACCTCCCTGGACCAGCCTGCAGGCAGCCCGTCGGAACTCACCCTTGCGGCCCTGGAAGAGGCCGGCGGCTACAGGGATGTCCGGGCCGCCAGCAGCAGAAAATGGGAACAGCTCTGGCAGGAGATGGACATCCGGGTTTCCGGGGACCGGTTTGCGCAGAAAATGCTGCGCCTCCACATGTATCATCTCATGGTCACGGCTTCGCCCCACAATACCGGTCTGGATGCGGGCATGCCGGCCCGCGGGCTCCACGGCGAGGCATACCGGGGCCATATCTTCTGGGATGAGCTGTTTGTCCTGCCATTTTATGACCTGCATTTCCCGGAGATCGCCAGGGCCCTGCTGATGTACCGCTACCGCCGCCTGGATGCGGCCCGCGCATATGCCGGGGAAAACGGATGTAAGGGCGCCCTGTTTCCCTGGCAAAGCGGCAGCTCCGGCCGCGAGGAAACCCAGACCGTGCATTTAAACCCCCTCACCGGACAGTGGGGGCCGGACCACAGCCGCCTGCAGCGGCACGTGTCCCTGGCAATCGCCTTCAACATCTGGCAGTATGATCACATCACCGGCGACCTGGATTTCCTGGAGCGCTTTGGCGCCGAGATGTTTTTTGAAATCTGCCGCTTCTGGGCATCCAAGGCCCGGTGGGACCCGGACATCGGCCGGTTTCGGATTCACGGGGTCATGGGTCCGGACGAGTTTCACGAAAAATACCCGGGGGAAGAAACGGGGGGGCTCACAGACAACGCCTACACCAACCTGATGGTCCACTGGGCCCTGACCGAGGCACCGGCCATTTATGGCCGTATCGGTGATTCGGCAAAAACCTCCCTTTCCGAAAAGATCGGCCTGGAACCCGGCGAGTCGGAAAAATGGGAACAGCTCGCCCGGCAACTCCACGTGGTGCTCCACGGGGATCTGCTGGCCCAGTTCGACGGGTACTTCTCCCTTAAAGAGCTGGACTGGGACCATTACCGCAGTCATTACGAAGACATCCACCGCATGGACCGCATCCTGAAAAAAGAGGGCAAAACGCCTGATGCCTACAAGGTGGCCAAGCAGGCAGACGTCCTGATGCTGTTTTTCAACCTGGGTTTCCACCGGCTCCGAAACATGCTGCAATCCATGGGCTACGAGGCCGGCGGGGATTTTTTCGTCAACAATTTCGATTATTACATGGCCCGCACCTCCCACGGCTCCACCTTGAGCCGCGTGGTGCACGCCGCCCTTGCCGAATCCCTGGGCCGGAAAAAAACCGCCTGGGAGTTTTACCGGCAGGCGCTTGCCAGCGATTACACGGATATCCAGGGCGGCACGACCGCAGAGGGGATTCACACGGGGGTCATGGCCGGAACCGTCCTTATGGCCATGACCGTCTACGGCGGCCTTCGCCTGGACGCCGGGATGCTTGTCATTGATCCCGATCTTCCCCAGCAGTGGGAAAAACTCGCCTTTTCCATCTGGTTCCAAAAAAACCGCTACGAGTTTGAAATCACGAAAAACGAGGTTATCCTCAGGATAGAAGCTCCGGAAAACACGCTGGTGCCGGTGAAAGTGAGGGGGGTCACCCACCAGGTGCCCCCCGGCATCCAGACGCGGCTTCCCCTTTAAAAAGCGGCTTTCCCAACTGACAGGAAGGAAGCCGGGAACCTCCCCTGCTGCTGCATCTTGCCGCTTGAAGCTTAAAACCCGCGTCCAGCCACGAGGAGAATGGCATGTTAGGCGATGTATTGCTGATTGAAGACAAACACAAACAAGCAGCCGCGCAGATCCGCGATCATATCCGGACCGGGTGTCCACCCAAAGCTATCGTGGGCATCTCAGGCGAATCCGGCTCAGGCAAGTCCGAGCTGGCGCACTGTCTGGGCCGGGCATTGAAGGACAGCGGCATCCCTGCCAAGCTGGTGCACTCGGACAACTATTACCGCATCCTTCCAAAAGAGCGCAATGAGTGGCGAAAGGCGCGCGGTGCCGACAGCATCGGACTGGCCGAATATGACTGGGACAGCATCCACAGGACCCTTGACGATTTCCGGCACGGCCGCAAGGCCCAAATGCCATGCATCGATCTCATCACCGACCAGGTCGACACCCTGGCCACGGATTTCTCCGAAATTGACCTTCTGGTTCTGGACGGCCTCTACGCCATCGCCGCCGAAAATCTGGACCTGCGGGTTTTTATCGACCTGACTTATCATGAAACCAAAAAAGCCCAGCTGCTTCGCGGGAAGGAGAAGGTCAACCAATGGCGCATGACCGTGCTGGAGCAGGAACACCGGGCGATCCGCCCCCTGCGGGAAAAGGCCGACCTCATCGTCACCGGCTCCTACACGGTCAAAACGGTTTAATTCAACAAATTCAAGCAGAAGGACTATCCATGATATGAAAATCTGGCCCGGCACCCCCTTTCCCCTGGGCGCCGTCTACGATGGCGCAGGCACCAATTTTTCCATTTTCTCGGAGATCGCCGACCGGGTGGAACTCTGCCTTTTTGACGAAACAGGCCATGAGACCCGGGTGGATCTACCGGAGGTCACCGGCTTCTGCTGGCACGGGTATCTGCCCGCGGCGGAGCCGGGGCAGCAGTACGGCTACCGGGTTCATGGCCCGTGGGAACCGGAATCCGGCCACCGCTGCAACCCGGCCAAACTGCTGCTCGACCCTTATGCAAAAGCCCTTGCCGGGCGTGTCCAATGGGATGAAGCCGTGTTTCCCTATCCCTTCGCGGCGGGTCCGGATGTCAAAAACGAAACCGACAGCGCCTCCTTTGTCCCCAAATGCGTGGTTAATCAGCCGCATTTTGACTGGACCGGGGACCGCCGCCTGCATCTTCCCTGGCATGAAACCGTGATCTACGAGACCCATGTCAAGGGCTTTACCATGCAGCACCCGGATATCCCTGAAAATCTTCGCGGCACCTACGCGGGCCTCGCCCATCCCGCCGCCATGGAATACTTCCAGGATCTTGGCATCACGGCAGTGGAACTGATGCCGGTGCACAAGTTCATCCAGGACAAGCACCTGGTCGACAGGGGGCTTTCCAATTACTGGGGGTATAATTCCATCTGCTATTTCGCCCCTCATGACCAGTATGCCGCAGACCGCCGCCCGGGCGGCGTGGTCTCTGAATTCAAGCAGATGGTAAAAGCCTTTCACCAGGCCGGCATTGAAGTGATCATCGACGTGGTGTACAATCACACCGCAGAAGGCAGCCACGAAGGGCCGATGCTCTGTTTCAAGGGCATCGACAACGCCTATTACTATCGTCTCACCGATGACCCGCGCTATTACATGGATTACACCGGCTGCGGCAACACCTTGAACATGCGCCACCCCCACGTGCTCCAGCTGCTCATGGATTCCCTGAGATACTGGATCGAGCAGATGCACGTGGACGGTTTCCGCTTTGATCTGGCCTCCGCCCTTGCCCGGGAGCTGCACGACGTGGACCGCCTCTCTGCCTTTTTCGACATCATCCAGCAGGACCCGGTCATCAGCCAGGTCAAACTGATCGCCGAACCCTGGGATGTTGGCGAGGGCGGCTACCAGGTCGGCAAGTTCCCGCCCCTGTGGTCGGAATGGAACGGCAAGTACCGAGACTGCATGCGCGACTACTGGCGCGGCGAAGACCAGGTGCTGGAAAAGCTGGCCTCCCGGTTTACCGGCAGTTCCGATCTATACGAAAACACCTCCCGGCTCCCCTATGCCAGCATCAATTTCATCACCGCCCATGACGGATTTACTTTAAATGACCTGGTTTCCTACAATGAAAAGCACAACGCGGCCAACGGCGAGGGCAACAATGACGGCGAGGACCACAACCGTTCCTGGAACTGCGGAGCCGAAGGCCCGACAGACGACCCGGAGATACTGGAATTAAGGGCCCGGCAGAAGCGGAATTTCCTGGCCACCCTGTTTTTATCGCAGGGCGTGCCCATGCTGCTGGGGGGAGACGAGATGGGCCGCACCCAGCAGGGCAACAACAACGCCTACTGCCAGGACAACGAAATTTCCTGGTATGACTGGGAAAACGCGGATGAAGCCCTTCTGGAGTTCTGCCGGGAGCTGATTCGCTTCCGGCGGGAGCACCCGGTGTTCCGCCGCCGGCGCTGGTTTCAGGGCCGGCCCATCCATGGCAGCGACATCAAGGATATCGCCTGGTTCAACACCGACGGCAAACAGAAAAGCGAGGAGGAGTGGGATGATGCGGCCGCCCGCACCCTGGGCGTCTTTCTAAACGGCCGATCCATTCCCAACCCGAATCCCAAGGGAGAGCCTGTAACAGACGAGAGTTTTTACATCATCTTGAATGCCCACCACGAAGCCCTGTCCATTACCCTGCCCGGTGAAAAATGGGGCTCCGGCTGGAGCCGGGTGCTCGATACCGCCGCCGGCGGTTTTACCATGGAAGCAAACTGGATTGCCCCCGGCAGTGAAACCCAGGCAGAGGGCCGTTCGGTGCTGCTTTTCCGGATGGCGGGCAAGGAGCCGGAAACCCAATGACAGGGCCTGCTGTAAAAAAAATACCGCGGGCCACTTACAGGCTCCAGTTTCATCCAGGCTTCACCTTTGCCGATGCCGCCGGACTGGCGGATTACCTGAGCGCCCTGGGGATCAGCCACGTCTATGCCGCACCTTATTTGCAGGCGGCTTCCGGAAGCACCCACGGCTATGATGTCACGGATCCGACCCGGGTCAATTCGGAACTCGGCGGAGAGGCCGGGCACGCGCATTTCTGCCAGGCCCTGAAGCGCCGCGGCCTGGGCCAGATCATCGATATTGTGCCCAACCACATGGCCGTGGGCGAGCCTTTGGCAAACAAATGGTGGATGGACGTTTTGCAGCACGGCCGCAGCAGCAGGTACGCCGGTTTTTTCGACATCGACTGGGACCCGCCGGAACAGCGCCTGGCCGGCAAGGTGCTTTTGCCGATCCTGGAAGACCAGTACGGCCGGGTCCTGGAGGCGGGGAAAATCCGGGTGGAATCGCACGGGGAGCATGGGCTCGTCTGCCGGTATCACGACCATCTGCTGCCGCTGTGCCCGGACTCCGCGCCGGTTTCCCCGGAAACGGCCAATGATTGCCAGGCGCTGGATAATCTTTTGGAAAACCAGCACTTCCGCCTGGCGTGCTGGCGGGCGGCAGCCAGGGACCTGAACTATCGCCGGTTTTTTGCCATCAATTCCCTGGCCGCTGTTTGCGTCGAAAAAGACGCTGTGTTTGAAATCACCCACGCCCGGATTCTCGATTGGCTGGCCCGCGGCATGGTCGACGGGGTGCGGATCGATCACCCGGACGGCTTGAAAGACCCGGAAGGCTATTTAAAGCGTCTTGAACAGGCGGCGCCGGATGCCTGGATCGTGGTTGAAAAAATCCTGCATCCCGGAGAGGCACTGCCCCCCTCCTGGCCTGTCTCCGGTACCACCGGCTATGATTTTTTGAACCTTTTGACCGGTCTTTTCGTGGACCCCGCCGGCGAACGCCCCCTTTCCGATTTTTACGAAACCTTTACCGGGCAAAAACCGGCATATGAAGACCGGGTGTATGAATGCAAGCATTTGGTCATGGAGAAACTGCTCGGTGCGGACATCTGCCGCCTGACCCACCGGCTTGTCCAAATCTGCGAAAAACACCGCTGCGTTCGGGATCACACCCGTACAGAGCTCGAGGCGGCCGTAAAGGAACTGCTTGCCTGCATGCCGGTCTACCGCACCTACGTGGGCCCGGACGGCCATGCAGGCCATGCGGACAGGGCCGTCATCGCCCGGGCTGCAGCCGAAGCCAGATCCCGCAGGCCCAAAACGGACCCGCGGCTTTTCGATTTTCTCGAAGAGCTCTGCTGCGGCCGGGTGACAGGCGGGCTTGAGTCGGACTGGCGGCTTTTGTTCCAGCAGGTATCCGGGCCGGTGACTGCCAAGGGAATAGAAGACACCGCCTTTTACCGTTATCACCGGCTGGTGTGTTTAAACGAGGTGGGCGGTGATCCTTCTGTTTTCGGCCTGTCCGCGGACTCATTCCACCAGGAGATGATCCGCCGGGCACAGGCCCATCCGGCTGCCATGCTGGCCACATCCACTCATGACACCAAGCGAAGCGAAGACGTCCGCGCCCGCCTGGCGCTCTTATCCGAGATTCCGGAGCAGTGGGCGGCGGCTGTGCAACGCTGGGCCGCCCGCCATGCTGTTTACAAAACGCACGACCTGCCGGATTACAACATCGAATACCTGTTGTACCAGAACCTGGCAGGCGCATGGCCCATTGATGAGAGCCGCGCCCTGAGCTTTATTTTGAAGGCGGCCCGGGAGGCCCGCGTGCATACCTGCTGGGAAGATCCGGACACCGAATATGAACAGGCGCTTCAGGATTTTACCCGGGCTGTTTTGGCCGATTCCTTTTTCCGCGCCGACCTTGAAGCCTTTGTGGAGCAGCTGGTCACCCCCGGCCGGATCAATTCCCTGTCCCAGGTTTTGCTGAAACTCACCGCCCCCGGCGTGCCGGATTTTTACCAGGGTACCGAGCTCTGGGACCTCAGCCTGGTGGATCCGGACAACCGCAGGCCGGTGGATTTCACCCTCCGCCGCCGGCTGCTGGCATCTATTGAAAACCCGGACCCGGATAAAATAATGGCTGAGATGGATTCCGGCCTGCCGAAGCTGCACCTCATCCGCACAGGCCTTCATTTTCGGGGACAACGCCCGGACCTGTTTGCCCCGGGGTCTGCATACCTTCCCCTGGCGGTTAAGGGCGCGCAAAAAAACCACTTGCTGGGGTTTCTGCGGGGCGGACAGGTCGGGGCCATTGTGCCGCGGCGGGTCATGGGTTTTTCCGGCAGCTGGGGCGACACCCGGATCGAGCTGCCTGAAGGCCGGTGGGAAAACCGCCTCACCGGCGAAATTTTTTCCGGGCCGGAATTTTTCCTGGAGGAAATTCTGAAACAGTTCCCGGTGGCCCTGTTGACCCCCGAGTCCGCCGGGGAAAAAAGGGAAAGCGGCGCAACTGCTGCTGTGACGGTTTGCGATAAACCCGGGGGAACAAGCACATGACACGTCTCAGCGTCTGGGCGCCCTTTGCCGAAACCCTCCATGCCCTCATAAACGACCAAAAACATGCCCTCACCCCCGACTCCGGCGGCTGGTGGCATCTGGCCGCCCCCCTGCCGCCGGACACCGATTATGCCTTTCTGGTCAACAACGGCGGGCCGGTTCCGGATCCCCGGTCGCCCTGCCAGCCATACGGCATTGACGGGCCATCCCGGACAGTGGCCCACCAAAGCTTTCACTGGCATGATGCCACCTGGCAGCCCCCGCCCCTCTCGTCCGCGGTGATCTATGAACTGCACCCGGGCACCTTTTCCGAAAAAGGCAGCTTTGACGGGGTGGCCGATCACCTGGAGCACCTTGTTGCACTGGGCGTCACCCATGTCGAGGTCATGCCGGTAAACGGCTTTCCCGGCAGCCGCGGGTGGGGGTATGACGGGGTCAACCTGTATGCCCCCCATGCGGCATACGGCGGCCCGCACGGGTTCCAACGCCTGGTGGACGCCTGCCACCGGCATGGCCTGGCGGTGATACTCGACGTGGTCTACAACCACCTGGGCCCTGCCGGCAACTACCTGGATTATTTCGGGCCCTATTTCACGGACCGCTACCGGTCGCCCTGGGGCCGGGCAATCAATCTGGACGGCCCGGACAGCCACGAGGTGCGCCGGTTTTTCTGCGACAACGCCCGCATGTGGATGCGCGACTATCACGTGGACGGCCTGCGCCTGGACGCGGTCCACGCGCTGCCGGATCAGTCCGCCATTCACTTTTTGGAAGAACTCGAACAAACCGCCCGGCAGGTGGAAGCTGAAACCGGCCGCCACCGCGTGCTGATTGCGGAAAGCGATTTGAACGACCCCCGCATTGTCCGGCCGCGGGCAGCCGGCGGGCTCGGCATGGACGCCCAGTGGAGCGATGATTTCCACCATGCGCTGCATTCGGTTCTCACCGGGGAACAGGGCGGGTATTACGCGGATTTCGGCACCCTGGCCGATCTTGCCCGTTCACTTACGCAGGGTTTTGTGTATGACGGCCGATTTTCGGCCTTCCGCCGGCGCTTTCACGGCAGACCGGCCCATGGCCTGTCCGGCCACGCCTTTCTGGCTTATCTTCAAAATCACGACCAGGTGGGCAACCGGGCCCTGGGCGAGCGCCTGGGCCACCTGGTCCACCCGGCACGGCTGAAAACCGCCGCTGCGATCATGCTGCTGTCTCCCTTTGTCCCCATGCTGTTTCAGGGGGAGGAATGGGCGGCCACCACCCCGTTTCTGTATTTCACGGATCATAAGGACGCCGATCTCGGGGATGCGGTAAAAAAGGGACGGTGCGAGGAATTTGCCTCATTTGGCTGGGATCCGGAACAAATCCCGGATCCCCAGGCCGGGACGACCTTCAGCCGGTGCGTGCTTGACTGGAATGAAAAAGACACCCCCCCTCATGCCGATATCCTGAAATGGTACCAGCAGTTGATCGCCCTTCGCAAAAAACTGCCCGAAGCCCTGGACGGGCGACTGGACCGGGTGAGGGTGGAAACCGATGATACCGCCCGGTGGCTGGTCATGCACCGGGGGCAGCTGGTGCTGGCATGCAACCTGGCAGCGGTGAAACAGCTCGTGCCGGTTTCCGGGGCGGATGAGAAACAACTGCTGGTCTGTTCGGAGGAGAACCCGGAGGTACTGCCCCGTGGGGTTGTGCTGCCCCCGGACGCCGCCGCGGTGCTTTATCCCGGGGCAGTCAGGGAGTCAACAAAATGATGAAAATACGCTCAAGCGGCATTTTGCTGCCCATCCAAAGCCTTCCGTCGCGATTCGGCATCGGCGATTTGGGTCCTGAAGCCCGGGGGTTCGTCCGGTTTCTGCATGCGGCAGGCCAGCAGGTATGGCAAATATTGCCCGTGACCCCGACCGCGGCCGGCCACGGCCATTCCCCGTATCACAGCCCTTCCGCCTTTGCCTTCAACCCCCTGCTCATAAGCCCGGAGCAGCTCGCTGAAGACGGGTTTGTCTCCGGAAACGACCTGCCGGATGATTTTCAGCCGGATAAGATGCAGGACCAGCAGCCTTCAGACCGGATTGACTACCCGCGAGCGTGGGCAACCAGAGAACCGCTTTTTCTGAAAGCCTTTGAACTGCATCGCAAGGACCCGGATTTTGAGGCCTTTTGCGAGCAAAACAGGTACTGGCTGCATGATTATGCCCTGTTTTCCGTATTAACCCGCCACTTCAAGGATCGCTACTGGCGGCAATGGCCCCGCGCCCTCGCCCGGCGGGAACCCGGGGCCCTTGCCGGCGCCTCACGGGAATTTTCCGAACCCATTGCCCGGGCCTGTTTCCTCCAGTACCTGTTTTACCGCCAGTGGACCGATTTCAGGCGTTTCTGCTCCCGACACCACATCCGGCTGATGGGCGACATGCCCATTTACGTGCCCCTGCACAGCGCGGACACCTGGTGCCGGCCCGAGCTTTTCCGCCTGGATGAAAACTTCCGCCCCGAGTGCGTCTCCGGCGTGCCGCCGGATTATTTCAGCGATACGGGACAGCTTTGGGGCCATCCCGTGTACAACTGGGAGGCCCATGAAAAAAGCGGTTTTGACTGGTGGGCCCGGCGCATCCGGCACCACCTGAACCTTTTTGACATCCTGCGCATAGATCATTTCCGGGGCCTGGTGGCTTCCTGGGAAGTGCCCGCCGATGAGACCACGGCCTTGAACGGAAAATGGCGGGAAGCACCGGTTCACGCCTTTTTCAACACCCTGCACAAACGGCTTTCCTGCCTGCCCCTGGTGGCCGAAGACCTGGGCTACATCACCGCGGACGTGCGTGAAGTCATGCGGCATTATGATTTGCCCGGCATGCGGGTGCTGGTGTTCGGTTTTTCCGATGACCCCGCCCGAAACCCCAACGCCCCCCACAACGTGGAGAAAACCAGCGTGGTCTACACCGGCACCCATGACACCAACACCGCCCGCGGCTGGTTTGAGAGCGAAGCCTCAGACACCGACAGGAAACGCGCCTGCGCCTACTTCGGAACACAGCTCGACGCAAAAAACTTTGCCCGGCTCCTGGTCCGCATCGCCATGATGTCCCCCGCCAACCTGTGCATCCTGCCCCTCCAGGACCTGCTGTGCCTTGGCGAACAGGCCCGCATCAACCACCCGGCCCGCAAGAAAGGGAACTGGCTCTGGAAACTCGCACCCGGCCAGCTCAACTCAAACACCGGCGCGCGCCTGGCCAATCTCACCAAAATCTACGGCCGGCGCTAAACACCCGGCATTCTGTGCGCCCCGGCGGGCCTCAACCCAAACCGACACCGCCCGGGCCATTGCGCAGCGCACTTTTTTTTTGCATGCGCATCCATATCGCGATATTCTTAATTTGACAGGAAGCCAAAATCGTCCTTTACGCCGCGGTGTCCCGCTCGGGTTTTTATCCCCATACAATTTGATCAGTGTGCGCAGCACTGCGGCATTTTATTGCACATTTTAAACATTATGGACCCAAGGAGGACCTCATGAGCAGAAGCGTCAATTACGAGCCGCTGAGCCCCCTGCATTTTCTGGAGCGAAGCGCTTATGTCTACCCTGAAAAAACGGCGGTGATCTATGAAGATCAATCATATACCTATGGAGAATTCAAAGACCGGGTCTGCCGCATGGCAACCGCCCTGAAACAACGCGGCATCGGCAAAGACGACAAAGTCGCTTTTCTCTGCCCCAACATTCCCCAGACACTTGAGGCCCACTACGGGGTTCCCCTGCTCTCCGCTGTCCTGGTGACCATCAACATCCGGCTCTCTTCCAAGGAAATCGCCTATATACTCAAGGATTCGGGCAGTAAAATCCTGTTTGTGGACACCGAACTGGCCCCCTCCATTCAACCCGTCCTGGATGAAATCAAAGACATTGAGATTGTCAATGTCTGCGACGTGCAGGGAAAGGCTTTCGAGGGGCCGGATTACGAAGAATTTCTGAATGTCGACCCGGAAGACTTTCATTTCGGTGTGGATGATGAACTCCAACCCATTACCATCAACTATACCAGCGGCACCACCGGCTGGCCCAAGGGGGTCATCTACTCCCACCGCGGGGCCTACCTCAACGCCCTGGGGGAAATACTGGAATACCATATCCACCACCGCTGCAAATATGTATGGACCCTGCCCATGTTCCACTGCAACGGGTGGTGCCACACATGGGGGGTGAGCGCTCCCGGGGCCACACACATCTGCCTGCGCAATGTCGTTCCGGAAGACATCTTTGCCGCCATCTCCAGGAACCGGGCCACGCATTTATGCGGGGCGCCGGTGGTGCTTGCAGCCATGGCCGACTATGCAAGCAAAAACCCGGTTGATGTCCCGGAGGGCTTCATTATTAATACCGCCGGCGCGCCCCCCTCGCCCGCCATCATTCGCCAGATGGAATCCATTGGCTGCGACGTGACGCAATGCTATGGATCGACCGAAGTCTACGGACCGCATAGCCTGTGCGCCTGGAAAGAAGAATGGGACGGGCTGCCAGTGGAAGAACGGGCAAAAATAAAAGCCAGGCAGGGGGTGCCCTATGTGACCAGCAATTATATGGACGTGGTGGAAACCGACTCCATGAAACCGGTACCGCACGACGGGGAGACCCTCGGCGAAATCGTCATGTGGGGCAACAATGTCATGCTGGGCTATCACAACAAGCCGGAAGAGACGGAAGCCGCCTTCCGGGGCGGTGTGTTCCACAGCGGGGACCTGGCGGTGACCCACCCGGACGGGTATGTGGAAATCAAGGACCGGCTCAAGGACATCATTATCAGCGGCGGGGAAAACATTTCTTCCGTGGAGGTGGAAAACGCGCTCTACGAACATCCCGAAATCCTGGAAGCGGCGGTGGTGGGGATACCCCACGAAAAGTGGCAGGAAGTGCCCAAGGCGTTCATCAAGCTAAAGGAAGGCAGCAGTCTCACGGCAGATGAAATAAAGGCCTTCTGCAAGGAACGGATTGCCAAGTTTAAAGTGCCCAAGGAAATCGAGTTTACGGAGCTGCCCAAGACCGCCACCGGCAAAATTCAAAAAAACAAGTTAAGAACCGGTAAATAAAGATCCCTTTGCGGCGCGAAGAGGCATCGAAAAGGAACATGACCAGATATGGCGTTAATCCGTGTGCATGACCTCCGCTGGGGGTTTGGTGAACCCTTCCTGCTCGACGGTGTCGGGTTTACCATTGAAAAGGGGGAACGGGTCGGGCTTTTGGGGCGCAACGGCGCAGGAAAATCTAGCCTGCTGCGCTTATTGAACGCCGAGATCCGGCCGGACAGCGGGGAAATCATCCGCAAGCAGGGTATTCGGGTGGCAGCGCTGGAACAGGAAGTGCCAAAGGCATGCTCGGGAACCATTTTTGAAGTGGTGGCCCAGGGCCTGGGAACCCTCGGAAAAACATTGGCCGAATTCCATCGGGTATGTCAGGCCATGCAGGATGCAGATCAAACGCAGCTCGCGCAGCAGCGCGATCATTTGCAGCATTTGCTCGACACCGGCGGCGGCTGGACCCTGCAGCAGCAGATCGAGAGCATCCTTTCGCAGACCGATCTCGAACCGAACACGCCATTCGAGGGGCTTTCGGCAGGTATGAAGCGACGGACGCTGTTCGCCCGGACCATGGCACGAAGCCCCGACCTGCTGCTGCTTGATGAACCCACCAACCACCTGGATATAGACAGCATTGAGTGGATGGAAGCCTTTCTTCTGCGCAATGCCAAAGCCCTGCTTTTTGTCACCCACGACCGTTCTTTTTTGCAGCGGATCGCCACCCGGATCATGGTGCTGGACCGCGGCCGCCTGGTGTCCCATTCCTGCGACTACCAGACCTATCTGCAGCGTCGCGGGGCGGAACTGGCAATTGAAGAGCAGCATCAGCGCCATTTCGATAAAAAGCTCTCCCAAGAGGAAGCCTGGATTCGCAAAGGCATCAAAGCCCGGCGCACCCGGAACGAAGGCCGGGTCCGCGCCCTTCAGGAACTGCGGGAAGTCGTCCGCCGGCGCCGCCGCAAGGAAGGCATGGCGCGCCTGGAGCTGCAGGAGGCCGAGCGCACCGGCAAACTGGTCATCCGGGCCGAGAACGTCACCTGCCGATACGGGGATGCCCCGGTCGTTGACGACTTCTCCATGACGCTCATGCGCGGGGACAAGGTCGGGATTATCGGCCCGAACGGCGCAGGTAAAACCACCCTGATCCGCCTTTTACTGGGCAGCCTCTCACCGGAGGCGGGCACAATCCGCCACGGCACGCACCTGCAGGCGGCCTATTTCGACCAGCTCCGGGCCCAACTGGACGAACAGCGCACGGTTGTGCAAAACATTTCGCCGGACAATGATTTTATCGTATTCAACGGCCGCAAGCGGCATGTGGTCGGTTACCTGCAGGATTTTCTTTTTTCTCCCGAGCGCTGCCACACCCCGGTTCACATTCTGTCCGGCGGCGAGCGCAACCGTTTGATGCTGGCCAAACTCTTTACCCGGCCGGCCAACCTGCTCGTGCTGGACGAACCCACCAACGACCTGGATGCCGAGACACTGGAGTTGCTGGAGGAGCTGCTGTTATCCTTCGACGGCACGCTGCTGCTGGTCAGCCACGACCGGACATTTTTGAACAACGTCGTGACCAGCACGCTGGTGTTTGAAGGCAGCGGCAGGATAACTGAATATGCGGGCGGTTATGATGACTGGCAAATGCAGCGTCCCCAAACACCGGCACCAGAAACACCCGAGCCCGAAAAGACCCCCATCCGCCGGCCGTCAAGGCCTGCCAGGCCCCAACGGCTCAGCTTTGCTCAGAATCGGGAGCTTGAGGCCCTTCCGGCCGCGATAGAAGCCCTGGAAAGCGAGCAGAGCAGCCTGCAGGCAGCCTTGGCCGACCCGACCCTCTACAAACGGGACCGGCAGGAAATCGTGGCGCAGCAAAACCGCCTCGCGGCGATCGAAGACCGGATAGCCGCTTCATACAGCCGCTGGGAGGAACTCGAGGGCCTGGTGCCGTAAGGGCAGCATCCCTACGGCCCTGTGCCGTTTCCGGCGGCAGCCGCCCTTTTGTGGATTAAAACAGCGTCTTTGGCAACGAACTCGATCCGTGCCTGCCAGGCATCCGCCAGCCATTCAAAGGTGGGTACGGAAAAAAAACAGATATGGGTCGGATCCCTTTTATAATGCCAGTTTTCAAAGGCCCGGCGATCCTTTGCAAGCTTTGTCATCACCCCCAGCATGCCGCCGTCTTTGAGCATTTCAAAAAGCCTGGCCAGTTCAAGGCCCGGCTGCTGCAGATGTTCCAAAACCTCGGTTGCGGTGATGAAATCATAAGTCCGTGAAAAAACAGCCGGGTTGGCGGCGTAGAACTTGTCATGGAGGTCAATGGAAAAGCCCTTTTCCCGGAACATGGCAGCCAGCGCAGGGCCCGGCCCGCAGCCGAAATCCAGTCCGCAGGCCGCTTCCGGCAGCCTTTCACAAAGCGGGGCAAACAGGCGATTCAAAAATTTTCGGTATCCCGGGTCATCGGGGTGATTGTTGTGGCTGTCATAACGCGCTTTTTCAGCTGCGGCACCCGGATGAAAGCGCGCCGGCACGAACACCAGGGCGCAGTCCCGGCAGATGTCATACTGCCTGGCCTTGTCTGTAAGATAGACATCCGTTCTTTTACCCCCGCAAAGGGGGCAATCCGATTCCATCGCCTGATCCGCTGCCAATCGCCTTTTCCTCCGCAAGCTGCCTGAAGCCCGGCAGCATCGCCGCCATGCCCTTGGGATTGGGTTTTCGATAAATAATCTTTACTTCAATTGCTGAAAAACGGTCATTCCGTTCCGGATTGAAAATCAAATTTTTCCGCCAGTTCCTTGAAACGCCCGATTACGGCCTGCCGTTCCCTGCCCAGGAGCTGCACCAGCTCCCGGTTGTCCCAGAAAAATGTGCGCACCAGGATCTTGTCCCGGTAAATCAAAATATTGCGCCTATAGCTCAGCGCCGCGAATCCGGTTGGCGGGAGCAGCGCCAGATAAGCAAGCACCCAGTTCCAGCTGATGCCGGCATGGTACCAGAGCCAGAAGCCGAAGCCGCAGTAGGTGAAGGCAAACGCCAGAAACCCCACCCCGAAATAAGCAAAGGCCCGGATGGCCTCGTCCCGGGTGAGGCGCGCAGCGAATCGGGTAAACAGGTAAGGCACCACGTTGTGGAGCAGCCCGAACAGGGCCACAGGCGCCATTGCCAGCGTATAAATGGTCATCCGCAGCCTGATGAGCCGCTCGCGCACCGGCTCATCCAGGGATCGTTTTGCGGCCTGAGTGAGTTCGGCCTGACGCAAATGATCCTGGTAACGGTCAACCTGGCGCCGGAGGACCGAAACCGCGGATGGATCCTCTGCCATGGCCGCTGACAGAATAGCTGTCAGGTTTTTTCGATCCTGCACGCGGGTTTCAACAGGATCGGCAGCCTGGCCGGCGTCCGGACGATACCAGTCCAGCAGTTTCCAAAACCAGCGTTTTATCCTTGAACGCGACCCGGCCGTGCCTGCACCCGTTTGCCGGGCATCTTCGAGAAGCGGTGACAGACGGTACCCGAGCGCTTCGGAGAGATCAACAGCCAGGCTGCGGACCTGGTCATCTTCCACGTGCAGGGTCTGGCTGCGCAGCGATTCCTGGAGGTCTGCGGTCAGCTGCCGCACCGCCGCTTCCGGGTCGTCTCGGTACAGTTCCGCATAATCCGCCACATGAATGGGTGATCCAAAACGAAGGAGCACGGCTGTCATGAAAAGTTCCCGGTTCTCGTAATTGAGCCCGGCGGGAACAATGCTCAGCCCCAGCCGGAAATTGTTTCGGGCCTCCGCTCCCAGCGCCATTCTTGCGCCGCCTGTCCGCAGCGCCTCCACCCTGCCGGCCGGCGAGTTTTGCCCCTCGGGAAACAGCCCCAGGCAGCCCCCGCTTTCAAACAGCTCGTAAACCTTTTCAAAAACTTCCACATTGCGCAGGCCATGGCCTTCCACCTCATGGGGGCGATACACCGGGATCGCTCCAAGTCGCCGCAGCAGGGCAGCCAGAAACCGGTTTCTAAAAAAGCTGCTTTTTGCCAGGAAATGAATCCGGCGATCGCTCTGCATGGCCAGCAGGATGGCATCCAGAACAGAGGTGGGGTGATTGGCTGCCAGGATAAGCGGACCGGAAGCGGGGATACGCTCCCGGTAAAGGGAACGTACCTCAACAAAATAAAGATGACTGAAAATTTGAAGCAGCCAGACAATAAACCGATAAAACTTCATCACATAACCCTGAAACTCCCTTTGACCCGAAAGGGGCGCCCCTTCTGCCCGCCGCAGCCGGAGGCCCCTTTCTCCCTGCGGCCCGGCCCGGGCGCGAGATTTAAAAAATATCCATTGGCCTTTTTTTCAACTTTTTCATTGAATATAAACAGATTCCGCGGGAATGTAAATCAAGGTGAAGATGGAAACAGGAAAAGGCCTCCGGCCATAAACCTCAATCAAGCCCGTCATAAGGTCTTTCATGGCCCTTAAAAAACGTTCCAATATCGTATTGATCGGCATGCCGGGTTCAGGGAAAAGCACCGTCGGCGTCATTCTTGCGAAAAAAACATCGCGCGGCTTTGTGGATACGGATGTGCTCATTCAAACCGCGCAGGGGCAAACCCTGCAGGATATCGTGGATACGCGGGGATATAAAGCGCTCCGGACAATAGAGGAAGATCTCCTGCTTGGCCTGTCGGTGCGAGACCATGTCATTGCCACCGGAGGCAGCGCCGTTTACAGCGACAAGGCCATGGCGCATTTGAAATCTGAGGGCCGGATCGTCTTTCTGGATGCGGATCTGGCCACCCTTGAGGCAAGAATCGGCAATTTCAGCCAGCGGGGACTGGCCAAGCGCCCGGAGCAAAGCTTTGCCGACTTGTTTGAAGAACGCCGGGCACTCTACCACAAGCACGCGGACATAACGATCGACTGCACCCGAGCAACGCAGGAGACCGTATGCGACAGAATCATGGCGGCCACCCGACGCTGAGGCTCCGGGAAAGCCGCCCTCCCTGTCTTGCGGGTTTGGATTTGAAGAAGACGCGGCAGCCGTTATCTGCCAATTAGCTGATCAGCGGCTCGCGGCAAAAGGCTGATGCGTGCTGTGTTTTTCAGCCAGCTTTTCAAACATCCGGGCCAGACCGGAGCCCAGGGCATTGATGGAGGCAATGTTTAAGTTCTCGTCCGCGGCCTCGTCAAAATAGATGTTGAGATTGGATTCGAAATCCTCTTCAGGCGGCCAGTAGCATACCAGGATCGCAACCTTGGGCAGCACATAGAGCACCCGGGCGATGTCGGCATCCAGATGCTCCACCGGACGGCCGTTAAACACGTCCAGAAGATCCACGAAAAGCTGGTAATCGTTGTCGGCAATCTGCTTCAGGGGTTTTTCGCAGCGCTGCCGGAAAAGCCCGCTCCAGGCGCTGCCTTCCCTGAGTTCCCGAAACGGAAGCCATTTTCCGGTGAGATCCTTGCCGGCCCCTTCGGTGATATAGGTCAGCACGGGAACGGACACCCAGGGGTTGGTGTGAATGACCGCTGACAGGGTGCCATCCGGATACACGCTGAAATCCTTGCCAAGCACCTTTACCGTCAGGCGGCCGTATTGATATGTGCCTCCGAGTCTTTCCGCAACAGCAGGCAGGTCGATTTCCCGGACCTTCTGCTTCAACTGCCGGACATAAGCTTCGACCTCTTCCTCTGAAGTGCGGGCCGGTTTATCGCTGCCGGCACCGGCACCGCCTTCATCAGGGTCGCCAAATTCTTCAATGACCGAGGGATCAATTTTCGGACACTCGCTGAGGGATTTTTTACCTTTAAATACCTGGGCCGCAAAGGCCATGCAGGTGGGTTCATTGCATTGCCGGCAGTTGGATTTGTCCAGCAATTTCAAGATATCCATAGGGCTTTTGAGTTTGGCCATATATGCTGCCTCCTTTCTCTGAATTAAAAAATATAAACATTTCTGCCGGAAATGCACCCGTTAATTTTGGCAACGGGGCTTTTACATTGTACCTGGCAGGCCCTGTTGCCCCCCGGCCAAAGAATAATTTGACAATACCTTCGTTTTATGAAAAGTATTAGAGACTTACTTGTGGTTCGGGGTCAAGCTTGGGCGAGTGCTGCCGGGCCCTCGCCCTCCCTGGAGCCGGGATCAGAACAAAAATATTATAATAACGATTACTTACATCCATGGGATTTTAAATATGCGCAGAAATATTGAACATGTCGGTTGGGGACAACTCAATTACGAAATCCGTGAAATCGTCGCGGTGGCAAAAGATATCCAGGCCCTGGGAATGCCGATTACATGGGAGAACATCGGCGATCCCATTCAGAAAGGCGAAAAAATGCTGCCGTGGATAAAGGAGATCATCCAGGAGCTGGCCGCCTGGGACCTCACTTATGGATACGTCCCCACCCCCGGCGTACAAGAGACCCGGGAGTTTGTGGCGGAACAGGTCAACAAGCGCGGAAGCTACCAGGTAACGGCCGAAGACATTATTTTCTTCAACGGGTTGGGGGATGCCGTGGCCAAAATCTTTGGTTTCCTTCGACGCGAAGCCCGGGTGATAGGGCCGTCGCCCGCCTATTCCACCCATTCTTCAGCCGAAGCCGCCCACTCCGGTTATGAGCACCTCACTTACGAGCTGATCCCGGAGGACAACTGGATGCCGGATCTCAAGGATCTGGAAAACAAAATCAAGTACAACGATTCCATTGCCGGCATGCTGCTGATCAATCCGGACAATCCCACCGGTGCCGTCTACCCCCGGCACATACTGGAAGCCATGGTGGATATCGCCCGCCGCTACGGGGTTTTCATCATAAGTGACGAGATCTACGCCAACATCGTCTACAGCGACAGCGAAATGGTTCATCTGAGCCAGATCATCCGGGATGTGCCGGGTATTGCGCTGCACGGCATCTCAAAAGAATACCCGTGGCCCGGTTCCCGCTGCGGCTGGATCGAAGTTTTCAACAAAGACCGGAACCACGACTTCATGCGGTACATAAAAAGCCTCATGAACGCGAAGATGCTCGAAGTCTGCTCCACCAGCCTGCCGCAGTATTCGATCCCCAGGGTCATGGGAGATCCGAGATATGCGGAGCATCTCCTGCAGCGGCGGCAAATGTTTGAAGCCCGGGCCCGGGAGGCCTACGACATTTTTTCCGCCTGCGAAAACGTCCATGTGGTAAAACCCCAGGGCGCCTTCTACATGACGGTTCTGCTAAAGGAAGAGCAGCTTCACCCCCGGCAGTATCTAACTATCGAGAACCCGAAAATTCGGCGCTATATCGAATCCCGGGTGCGTAACGTGGAAATAGACAAACGCTTCGTCTATTATCTGCTGGGCGCCACCGGAATTTGCGTGGTCCCGCTCACCGGCTTCTGCTGCGCGCGCAAGGGCTTTCGAATCACCCTGCTGGAAACCGATGATGAGAAGCGGCGCTGGACCTGGGAAACCATTGTCCGCAGCATTAATGAATACGTGGCATCCGTGCCTGCTCAAGCAGACGCGCATTTTAATGAAAAGGCGCGCTTTGCGGGCAATCATGGCTAAAAAAGCGGAAGCAGGGAATTATTTTAATATCCTTGATATTTCTGCGGCGAGCGCCCTTACCGTATATGGCTTTTGAATAAAGCCAAGCGCCCCCTTGCTTTTAACTCCAGCAGGGAGACCGTGCCCGTGATGCCCGTAAGGATATTGTTGAAATCGTGGGCGATGCCGCCGGCCCGGCATCCATCCCCGGTGATTCGATCGGTGATTCGATTACAGTAAAACAATGGAGCAAAGAGAACATCTGTTGATTTGAACTCAATCCCGGCCTACTTTAATTTTGGACATTATCATACCCCAACAGAGGTTGCCATGCAATAAGTAACCATCAAACTAAGGTGTACACGCCATTTTGAAGGCGGACACGCTGCGCTTGGTCCGCCCTACGAGAGCCTTACGGAGCCCTGCGCGCTTTGTCGGCCAAGGAGATTGAATATATGTCTGAAAAATTATGCAAACATTAATAATTTCGGTTCCATTTTGGAACTGGGCAAGGCATTGGGCATTCCCTCTTTGTTTGCCGTTTTGTCTGCTCTGCTGTTTTAACGCCGGTGCCGGCAACCGGGAAGAACCCCGCCGCGTGGGTTTCATGGCGGGGCTTCACGGGCAGCCGCGTTGCGATAAAAGCTCGTACGCTCCTGCCCCGTGGCAGTGATCTTCATTTAAAAACCATGGATCTGTCTGAACAGGCATTGAGCCATACAATGGCCGCCTGGCCGAAGGCAGCCCGGCCCTGTCATTTTTCCCGGTAGCTAATGATGATCCGGGTTTTCACGTTGGGGACCACGCTGAACATCAAATCCATTGATTGACCGTCTTCTTCCATGACACTGACTGTCGGGACTGACGTTAACTCGCTCATTGACAGCGTTTCGCCATCCGGCGCTTCATAGAACAGATCGAACTGATCATGAAACGCATATCCATTCAGGTTTTTGCGATACCAGGCGTTAACCTGCTCCGGCGGGTCATCGGAGACGAGGCTGACGGAAGGCAGCATGCCCTCTGCGGCGGCTGAAACATGGGTGGCATACAGGGCTCCCGGATAAACCGGCACGCCCACCTCGGACTTGGTGGGGATTTCTTTTTCCACGTCAGCCATGGTTTTTCCCTGGCTTTTCATCAACTCCCTGCCCTCCGCGGTCATTTTCGGCATCGGCGCCAGGGGTTCACTCCAGGCATTTGCCGCCAGAAGCGCGACTGACAGCAGCGCACTGAGCAGCAGCTTGATGGTCTTTTTCTCTTGCCTCATTCCAGGTTCTCCCTTGTAATTTATGTATACGCTTTGGTTCTTTTATTAACAACCAGCCCGTTAATTAACAAAACGGCCTTTTTAAAGGCTTTCCCCCGCAACTCGAATAGCATCTGGAAAAATACATCAAACAATTTACTAGGAGTATAAAAAATT
>CAZNSO010000008.1:0-37823 GCA_964575805.1 uncultured Desulfobacteraceae bacterium | reverse complement strand
CTCGAATAGCATCTGGAAAAATACATCAAACAATTTACTAGGAGTATAAAAAATTTACCACATCGATTTGAAAAAGCAATAAAATAGTGAAGTCAAGGGTGATGCCCAGGCATTTTTTCTTCAAGGGCATTTTTTACTTTATGGCCATTTTTTACTTCATGAACCTTTTTTCCACAATGCCCATGAAGGTCCGACCGGGGTTGATTTTTACTCAGCGCGAAATTGGATTCTATTTCTGTTTTGTGCTACTTTTTTTATTGAAAAAGATCCAGATCCGTTCTATTTTGCAATGGGAGTGGCAATATCCATCTTTTTTTACCCCACTTTGCGTATGACCCGGTCTGCTTACCGGCAATCGCCGGGCCGATAACCGGAAAAACATTTTCAATTTTAAGCACTTTTTCATCATTTGGAGGCCTATTGGCATCCCCCCGACAAACAGAAAAAATCGCCTCTGACGAACAGACCCTTCGCCTGGCGGTTCTTATTGACGCAGACAATGCCCAGGCAGCCGTAATCAAAGGCCTTCTCGCGGAGATCGCAAGATTCGGCGAAGCTACCGTAAGGCGCATATACGGCGATTTCACTGCCTCAACGAGTTCCTCGTGGAAGAAGGTCCTTCAGCAATACGCCATCAAGCCGGTCCAGCAGTTTGCCTACAGCACAGGAAAAAACGCCACAGACAGCACGCTCATTATCGATGCGATGGACCTTTTATACACCCGAAAATTCGATGGTTTCTGCCTGGTCACAAGCGACAGTGACTTTACCGGCCTTGCCATGCGCTTGCGCGAAGAAGGACTTACCGTTCTGGGATTCGGCGAGAAGAAAACACCGGAAGCTTTCCGCAATGCCTGCCACAAGTTCGTTTTCACCGAGGTACTGCGACCCGGCCCGGGGACCGAGGCGAACGGGCAGCCGTCAAAATCGGAAAATGAACCAAAGGCTGTGCCACCCAAGGCATCGGCTGAAGCAGCAGACCATAAACATGAATTCCCCAAACAGTTCATCATGACCGCTCTCGAGCAATCCAGCGATGACGCCGGTTGGGCCAATCTCGCAACTTTTGGCAGCTATCTGAATAAACTGCAGCCCGATTTTGACTCCAGGCTGTACGGCTACAAGAAACTCTCGGATCTCGTCAAGGCAAGGACGGATCTCTTCGTGACAAAAGAACGCAAAGCGCCCGGTTCCAATCAGAAGGTTCTCTATGTACGGGCGAAATAGGATACGCCACCGCAGGGAGAGAAAATTATGGCGAGGGTACTGATTCACCCGGCAGACTATGACACCGTCCGCGAGGCCGTTGACCTGGCATTCACCCATTTTCCGCTGCGCCTTTCCGGCAAGCAGGTGCTGATCAAACCCAATGTCCTGCGCGCAGCAGCCCCCGGTGAAGGGATCACCACCCATCCGGCCGTTCTCCGGGCGGTGGTGGACCGGGTGGCGGAAGAAGGGGCCGGCGAAATCATCGTCGGTGACAACCCGGGGCTGTTCAACTACGGGGCCAACGAAAAAACATTCGAGGAAACCGGGCTCATGGCAGCCGCCAGGGGGCATTACCGAAACATCGGCACCGATTCCGTGAAAGTGGATTTTAATCCCGAATTCATGCCGTCGGTGAGTGTCTCCCGGATAGCCATGGAGGCCGATGTGATCATCAGCCTGCCCAAATTCAAAACCCACGGGTTAACCGTGATGACAGGTGCCATCAAAAACAGTTACGGCCTGCTCCCCGGCGCCCAGAAGGCCAAACTGCACCAGGCCGCGGGCAGCCCGGAACGATTCCACGAAGCGGTGGTCGATGTATTCAAGCTCAGGGTGCCGGACCTGTTTATCGTGGACGCCGTGCTCGGCATGGAGGGAAACGGACCGGCGTCACCGGATATACGGGAGATCGGAAAAATTCTGGCCTCGGACAACGCCGTGGCCCTGGATTCGGTAATCGC
The DNA here is from genome assembly GCA_964575805.1 of uncultured Desulfobacteraceae bacterium. Lineage (GTDB taxonomy): Bacteria > Desulfobacterota > Desulfobacteria > Desulfobacterales > Desulfosalsimonadaceae > M55B175. The sequence goes on along the minus strand of CAZNSO010000008.1, from coordinate 35,874 downwards.
CCAGATGATGGGGCTTGATCCGGGAAAACTCCTGTTCCTCCGCAAAGCCCATGAAGACGGACTGGGCGAATACAGCCCGGATACCATCCAACTGACGGGGGAACTGGAAACGATTCCCGATTTTGTGCTGCCGCCGCTGGGCGGGGAAGCCAATTTCAGGAATCCGGATTTGCAGGAAGCCCTCAGCCAACGGGCCCGGCTTCTCCCCCGGGCCTCCGAGTGGTGTACTTCCTGCGAAACCTGCGTGGAACAGTGCCCTGTTGGCGCGCTTTCCATGGGAGACGACGGCCTTCCCCATGCGGATGCCGACACCTGCATCACCTGTTTCTGCTGCCAGGAAATCTGCCCGGAAAAAGCGATGACCCTCACGTAGTATATAGATGAAAACTGTATGATTTTCCAACTCCGAAAGGGCATCTGCTGCCCTTTTTCGGCAACAAGGCCCTAACCGCCCGCTTAAATTTATGAATGTTTGTATTGCACTATAAGCATATTTTCAATCTCCATGGCGGACTAAGCTCGTGGGGCTCTCGTAGGACGGACCAAGCGCAGCGTGTCCGCCTTCCAAATGGCGTCCGGGTGATAATCTACAGTAAACGATGAAAAGGAGATCCAATGCCCGCAGGAAACCGCGGCAGCATCAAGGCCGGCACAGAGGTGGACATTGTCATGAAAAAAAATCAGCGGACAGGCGAGCTGACGCGGGGAGTGGTCAAAAGAATCCTTACCCGCTCAGCCCATCACCCGCACGGCATCAAGGTTGAGCTTGAATCCGGCGAGGTGGGGCGGGTTAAAAATATTCTAACAATGGAAACCCTCAAATATGGCGAAAATCAACGGAGGTAAATTATGGGCACCCAGGTTTTTCACGGAGCAACCATTGAATGCGTGACAGGGGATATCGCCAATCAGCCTGACATGGATGCCGTGGTTAATGCAGCCAACGCGGAATTACGGATCGGCGGCGGCGTTGCCGGCGCGATTCACCGGGCAGCGGGGCCGGGCCTTGAAGAAGAATGCCGCCCGCTTGCACCCATCCGGCCCGGCGAAGCGGTAATTACCGGGGCGCATAATCTGCCCAACCGTCACGTTATCCACTGTCTGGGGCCGGTATATGGGGCGGACAAACCCTCGGACGAACTTCTGGCAGCTTGCTACCGCAATGCCTGCCGCCTGGCCGAACAAAACAGCCTGCGCTCTGTCGCTTTTCCCGCCATCTCCACAGGGGCCTTCGGTTATCCCCTGGAGGATGCGGCGCGTATCGCACTGGAGACCGTGAGTGAGATGCTCGCCGAGGCGGCCACGCTAAAGCATGTCCGCTTTGTCCTGTTCAATAAGGCTGACAAGGAGGTTTTCGATCGGATACGGGAGGAAGCGGCCTCAAAATAATCCTTTGATGGAAGCTCGCTGCGAAAACCGGCACCTTTAAACCAGAGAGAAAACACTGATGTTTGAACAACCCGCACAAGTCCTATACTCCTGGCTGGAAGGGGTAAACACCGGGGAACTGGCTTTTATGCGGCAGGTGATGAAGACATGGCAGTACGGGGAGGTGCTCTATGATACAAGCGGTTGATGAACAGACCTTCCTGATAACAGGGGCCACCGATGGCCTGGGAAAGCAGGTCGCACTTGATCTGGCCAGGCGCCAGGCAACCGTATTGCTTAACGGGCGCAGCCGGGAGAAAGGCGAATCCGTCCTTAAGGAACTTCGGGAGGCCACCGGAAATCGTAAACTCTACTATTACAATGCCGACTTGTCCTCACTCGATGACGTCCGGGAGCTTTCAAAAGCGGTGCAGTCCGAACAGAAACGGCTCGATGTTCTCATCAACAATGCGGGCATCGGGCCGGGACTGGCCGGAGGAGGGCGTGAGACGAGCAAAGACGGGCATGAACTGCGGTTTGCCGTTAATTACCTGGCCCATTTTCTGTTAACCCACAACCTCCTGCCCCTGCTACTGCGCTCAACCCCATCGCGCATCGTCAACGTCGCCTCAGCCGGCCAGCAGCCCATCGACTTTGAGGATGTAATGCTTGTGAAAAACTACGACGGCCTTAGGGCATACCGGCAAAGCAAGCTCGCAATGGTAATGTTCACCTTTGATCTGGCTGAACATTTAAAAGACTCGGCCATTACGGTCAACTGCCTTCATCCCGCAACCTTGATGCCCACCACAATGGTTCGTGAGACGGATTATTTCAGAAATTCAATGAGCACCCTGGCGGAGGGGGCCCGTGCAGTGGAATACCTTGCCGCCTCGCCCGATCTTGCGCAGATTACCGGCACCTATTTTGACGGCGAATCCCCGGGCCGACCCATCGCCCAGGCCTATGATAAACACGCGCGCCAAAATCTTTGGGAGTTGAGCCTTCAGCTTACCCAGCCGGACGCGCAGGCATAATGCCTGCCAAGGGGCCCGCCTGGCGGCGGTCAAAACCAATCCGCTGACAATTGCAAAGGACGACGGCGGCATCATTACCCATCCGGGATTTTTCCGGGCCGTGGTCCAAATCGTCAAGCCCGCGGCGTTGCGGATGCTTCATTATGAAAACGCAGGGCGATTCAGCCTATTGATCGTGCCCGGCCGGTGCAATGGATTCAACACCTTCCGCCGCTCTGAGCGCCCGCCCTCCGGCCCCGGTGGAGAATCAGGCCTGCCTTGCCTTCCATTGTCACTTGAAAGCAACCGACCGGAAGCATATAATAAAACCAGGAATAGGGAGAATCTGCTATCTAAGGATGCATAAAAAGGCTGAATGCCATCATGAAACCGTTCCTGATATCACTATCTTCACACAAAAATGCCCTGATGCTGACCCTTTTGTGCGCTGCTTGGGTTTGCCTTGGCTGTCAGCCGGAAGATGCCAGCCGTAAAATCGACCTGAGCGTGCGCAAAACAATCAGCACCAGCCGGGAACTGGATTCGCTGACCTACGCCTGCCTGCCCCAATACTCCCACAGGACATCTTTTTCCAGGCACCATCAATTGGTGGAATATATCGCTGAAAAAACAGGGCTGCCCATCCGCCAAGTCTTTCCGGACACCTTCGAAGCGCATGTACAAATGGTTGGGGAAGAAAAGATCGACATTTCCTTCTCCAACCCCCTCGTCTACGCCCGAATCGCAGACCGGTATAAAGCCCGTGCCTTTGCCCAAATTGTGGAAAAAAGCGGCCGCCCCGCCTTCCGTGGGCAGATTATCTGCCGGGCCGACAACAAGGCCATTGAGACCCTCCAGGACTGCCGGGGTAAACGTTGGATGGCCGTTGATCCCCGTTCGGCTGCCGGATACCTCTTTGCTCTGGATCACTTTCTCAGGCACGGCATTTCCAAAAATGACTTCCGCCGCATTGCTTTTGCCCCCGGCCCCGGCGGCAAGCAGGAAAAGGTGGTCCAGGCCGTCTATCTGGGAGAATATGACATCGGCTCCATCCGGGAAGGGACCTTGGAGCTGGTCGGGGACCGGGTGGACCTGGAAGCCATTCGCATCCTGGACAGCACGCAGCGGTTCCCGAGTTGGGTTTATGCCGCCAGAAAGGGACTGGACCCGGATGTGGTGGAGAAGATCAAGCAGGCCTTGCTTGACCTGAACCCCGACAATCCGGACCATCAAAAAATTCTGGAACTGGCGCACTTCCGGGGAATTATCCCGGCAAAAGATCAGGATTTTGATCCGATCAGGCGCCTGACCCGCCAGGTTAAGGTGAACGCCGGTGATTAGACGTTTTTTTTCCATACAGCGGTTAAAAATCAAAACCAAGCTCATTCTGGGCCTTTCGGCGGTAATCCTCTCCCTCGGCCTGATTCTGGGAATCATCGGCACCCATATTGCCTCCACGGAACTGATAAAGGAAAACAAAGAGCGGGGGAAGGTTCTGGCCTCCAACCTTGCCTATCGCTCCGAAGAGCCGCTTCTGGCAATGGATTTTCTGCGGCTGAAAAATCTGGTGGACGAGCTTCAGGAAACCAACTCGGATCTTGCCTATGCCTTTATCCTGGACAAGGCGGGAAGGGTTTTGGTGCACACTTTCGACCAGGGGTTTCCGGTCCAGCTTTTAGGCATATACGCCGATAGTCAGCAGGCAGACAGTTTTAACAGCATGCTCCTGCTAACCGGGCAGGGAAAACTCTATGACTTTGAAAAACCCGTCAAAATCGGAGAAGACCGGCTCGGAACGGTGCGCATCGGAATTGAAAGGCACCGCCTGGAAGCCATGATAACACGGCTGAGCTTCTGGATCTTCGGACTCACCGGCGGGATCACAATTTTCGCTTTGGGCGTGGTTTCCTGGTTTTCATCGAGATTCACCAACCGCATAAAAACATTGACCGAATCCGCCAACGAGGTGGTCAAAGGCAATCTCGGCGTTCAAGCCGCACCCGGGCTGAAACGGCAGTGCTGGGAAATCAACAACTGCCAGGCCGCATCATGCCCTGCCTATGGCGACAGTCGGCGCCGGTGCTGGTACATAACCGGCACCCTCTGCCCTTTTTATCACTTGGATCAAGGTGATAAAAACGTTTCCGACTGCCTGCGCTGCCCCGTGTATCAAAAAAATGCCGGCGACGAAATCCAGGGTCTGGCCGAAGCCTTTGACTATATGGCCAAGACCCTGGATGAACGGATTCAGCAGCTCGAAACAACGGAAGCGGAACTTTCCCGGCAGAAAGAAATCCTGCGCACCGCCCTGGATGTAACGCCCGACCTGGTGGCCCTCCAGGATGCAAACATGGTGTATCAGGCCGCCAATAAAGCTTTCTGTTCTTACTTTCACCTGGATGAAGCCGATATCCTGGGTAAAACGGATTTTGATATTTTCAAGGAAAACCAGGCGGATCAGAATTATCATGAAGACATGCAGATACTGAAGACCGGCAAACCCCTGTCTAAGGAAATCAGTGTCCGGCAGGGGGAGGCCGCGATCTGGTTCCATATCCTGAAAGTCCCGGTATATAATGAAGGCCGCATTTCCGGGCTCCTGCTCACTGCCCGGGATATCACCGTGATCAAACAATACCAGGAACGCCTGGTGCAGTCTCAAAAGATGGAGGACCTGGGCCGGCTGGCCGGGGGCGTGGCCCATGAAATCAACACCCCGCTGGGGATAATACTGGGCTATGCGCAAATGCTTTTGGAAGATGCCGATCCGGAGAGCCAAATGGCCGCGGATCTTCAAATTATCGAGAAACAGACCAAAATCTGCAGCAAACTGGTCTCTGATCTGCTGGGATTTTCAAGACAGAATCAAACCACCCGGACAGAGGTGGACATCAATGAATCCATACGCGAAGTCATCTCCCTGGTCGCGCACACCTTCGGCTTAAGCCGGGTGCAGGTGCTGCATGATTTTGATCCCGATATCCCGATGATTGAGGGGGACAAGGACAAATTGAAGCAGGTCTGGCTCAACCTTTTAAACAACGCATTTGATGCCGTGGCGCAGGATGGGTATATCCGGATTACCACTAAACTCTGCGCCCATAGAAGACGTGTGGCCATTACCGTTACAGATACCGGAACCGGCATCAAAGAAGCAATCCTGGACAAAATCTTTGACCCCTTTTTTTCCACCAAGGCCGTGGGTAAGGGCACAGGCCTGGGCTTGTCGGTAACTTTCGGTATTATCAAAGACCATGGCGGCAGAATCAACGCTTTAAGCCCCGCGCCCAAGGAGTATATGCAGGCCATGCCCGGGGAAGGCGCATCGCGGGGTCCCGGGACTGTGTTCCTGTTGGAACTGCCGCTCTGGTCCATGAACCTCCCGGAAGAAGATTGCCCGGAACTGGCCTTGTCCCAAAACCCATAACAAACGCACCTGGTCTGGAGGTAAGCTATGAGCAATATTATGGTTCTTGACGATGTGGAGGATGCCGGCGCCATGATCAAAAGGATTCTGGAGCGCAAGGGCCACGAAGTCACCGTTTTCACGGAAGAGCAGGAGGCCCTGGAATATGCCCGCACCCAAAGCACGGACATTGCCATTCTCGACATTAAGTTAAAAAAGATGAGCGGCGTGGAGGTCCTGAAACAACTCAAGGAAATCCGCCCGGAAATTGAAGTGCTCATGCTCACCGGCTACCCCACCCTGGAGACCGCACGGGAAGCCATGGACTACGGGGCCCGCGAATACCTGGTCAAGCCAATCGACAAAAGTGAGCTCGAAGACAAAGTCCACAGCATCCTGGGGAACCGGGGCGGCGCCTGATGCCTGGGCGTCATAAGGAATCCGCCGCCGGGCGGCTTCCGCTTACCCGGGGCCAGCAGGTGCGTTCGCAGGTCAAGCATCTACTGGAGAACTGGTTTTTGAAAACCTGTTTTCCCGGCCTGCTGATCCGCAAGAAATATGCCGCGTTCCTGAGGCTCCGGCAAGGAGACCGGCAGGCCTTGGCGCTCATTTCCAGGCTGGAGGAAATGAAACAGAAACGCCTTGCCTGCGATCACGAACACACCAGACACCTTTTCCGGCTCCTGGACCAGGAAACCCGGAACCTGGTTGAGGCCCTCATCGCTTTCAATCCGCTGAAATATGCCTTGCTGCGCAACTATCACCGCAAATATGCGTTTTATGCCCGCCTGGCCCTTATGGAAGATGTGCCCAAAGCCCTGCCCCCCTATGTTTTGAGTCTTTCTGAAGAGCTCTCCGAGGATATGGCCGGCGGCAAGGGAACCACCCTGTCGACCCTTTCAAGGCTCGCGGATTTTCCGGTCCCGCCCGGACTGGTGCTCACGCCGGGGGCTTTTTACCTGATGCTGCAGGAGAATCGGCTTGCGCCCTTGATTCAAGCGCAATTGAGCAGACTCGGCCCGCAGAGCCATGCCGTAATGGAAGAAGTGAGCCAGGCGATTCAGGACAGCCTGCTAAAGGCAGAAATGCCCCCCGTGCTTGAAAGTGAAGTAAAAAAAAGCTTGATGCAGCTTGGTATGGCGAATTCAGTCCTGGCGCTGCGCAGCAGCGCCGTGGGCGAGGACCTGCAAGCCTCTTTCGCCGGTCAATTCGAGAGCCGGTTGAACGTGGCGCCGGAGAATTGGTTTGAAGCCTACAAAAGTGTCCTGGCCAGCAAATACAGCCCGCACGCCCTGTATTACCGGATTAACCGGGGATTCACCGATTGGATGACCCCTATGGCGGTGCTCATCATGCCCACCATCCAGGCGACATTCAGCGGTATCCTCTACAGCCGCGACCCTGGCAGGCCTGAACGCGCCATTCTGTATCTGGTCTCCGGCACCGGCGAAAGTCTGGCCGGCGGGTCAGCCCCCCGGTCCAGGGCCGGTTTTGACCTCAGACGTCAACAGCTCATTGAAATGGATTCTAAATGCCCTTTGGCTCCGGAAACCCTGAGGGCCTTGTTTGAGAAGGGGCAGCAACTGGAAAAAACATTTGGAGCCCCGCAGGACGTGGAATGGGTGATGGATCAAAACGAGCGCATCTTTATTGTCCAATCCAGGCCCCTGCGCTTGTCCGCCAGGGTGTCCGAATCTGAGCCCGACGCTTCGATGGACTATCCGGCCGATCAAATCCTGATCCGCGGCCATTGGGTCAGCTCCGGGCGGGCAAGCGGAAGAATCCATAAATTAAGCGACCCGCACGTTGTTTCCGAAGTACCGGAACAGGCCATCCTGGTAACCGGGGAACTCCCCCCGGAGTTGAGCCTTCTCCTGAACAAAGTCAACGCCGTCATTGCAGAAAAGGGCAGCCCGGCTTGTCATTTTGCATCGGTGGCCAGGGAGGCCGGCATTCCGGTGATCTGCAGTGCGAGGGGGGCCATGGCCCTGGAAAATGGCCAAGTCGTCAGCTTAGACAGCGATCAGGAGGTTGTCCTGCCCGGCGACAGATTCAAAACCCGGTTTCCCCGGGAGGAAGATGGCAAGCCCGATTCCCCTGCCCAGAAAAAACTGAAGGCAGCACTTACCTATATTTCCCCCCTGAGCCTGCAGGATCCGGATGAAAGGGAAATTCCCCTCCAGTCCTGCAAAAGCCTTCATGACATCGTCCGCTACGTTCATGAAGCCGGGGTCAGGGAAATGTTCTCGCTGGTGGGCAGACGCGGCCTGGATAGCTTTGGGGCCAAATTACTCAATTCCGGCCTTCCCCTGGTCATGCACGTGCTGGATGTGCACCAGGGGCTGATGCCAAACGCAGGATCCGGAAAGACAGTCAACCTGGAACAAATCCAAAGCCAGCCGATGCAGCAGGTGTTTGCCGGGCTGGCCGCCCCTGCTGTAAAATGGGACAAGGCCGTTTTGCACTATGACTGGTACGGATACGCAAAAAGCTCAGCCTCTTTTGTGGATGTTGAAAAATCAACGCTTTTCAGCAGTTACGCCATCCTGGACAAAGACTATCTGCATGCCCTGCTCCGTTTTGGTTACCATTTTGCCGTCCTGGACACTGTCCAGGGCCAGATTGCGGAACAAAACTATATCCATTTCAGCTTCAAAGGCGGCGGCGGCAACGAGGCGCAGCGTATTTTAAGAACCCACCTGATCCGCAGCATCCTGGAGGTTTTCCGGTTTAACGTTGACACAAGCGCCGATTTCCTGGAAGCTTCATTCGACCGCCGTTCATTTAAAGATACGGGCGACAATTTATGCCGACTGGGCATTGTCCTCGGCAAAACCGTGCTCCTGGACATGCAGCTCCAAAACCACGACCAGGTTTTATCCCTGGCGGAAACGATTATTCAGGAGATCCATGATTTTCTCCCTGTTCAAAAAAACCACTAATCCGGTCTATCCGCTGACCTGGGTCACGCCCCAACTGGCGGTGGGCCACGCCCCCATGTCTTATGCCGAGCTTGACAGCATCCGAAAACAGGGGATTAAGGCCATCATGAACCTGTGCATGGAAATCGCGGAACTGGCCCGGTTTGAGCGGGAGCAGGGCTTCGAGGTGTATTTCCTGCCCATTATGGATGAAGGTTTCCCGGAGCTTGAAGAACTGGAAAAGGCCCTGGACTGGCTGGATGAATCCATTTACCTGGGCAAAAAAGTCCTCATCCACTGCCGCCATGGCATAGGCCGAACCGGCACGGTTGTCTTTTCCTATCTCCTGCGCAAAGGGCTGGACAGCAAAAGCGCGGGCAAAAAGATGCGCGGCATCCGGTCCCGGCCAACGGAGCAGCCCCAGAAACGCTTTTTGCACCAGTACGGCAAAAAGGAGAAACCCCTGAAGATCTTCAAGCCCAGCCTGATCCCGGGCTTCAAGGTCGAGCTCGAACCCTGGCTGAACCGGACCGGAAGCATCCTGGAAAACGCCGAGGCGGACATCCCGGAATCCACCCCGCGCTGCGGCAGGGACCACAGCAGGTGCTGCTTTGACCCGGTGCGCCTGAGCCTGGCCGAAGCGGTATACCTTCAGTATGCCGTGAACACGGAGCTCAGCCGGGCCCTGCGCAAGGAATGCATTGACCGGGCCCTTGCGGCAGAAGCCACGGCCTGCCCGCTTTTAAAAGACGATCGCTGCCTGCTTTATCACTTCCGCCCGGCGCAATGCCGGGTGTTTGACCGCCAGACACCCGGCATTCCCGGTGGTCCGGCAAGAGAATGCGACGCCCTCTCCCGCGAGGTCCTGGCCGTTTTCCTGGGAAAAAGCTCCTCCCAGCCGCCCCCGGAATTCAATCTGCTTGAAGTGGTTTCCGGAAAATTCGTACAGCGCTTCTTTGATCTTCTTCTCAAAGAAAGCGGGATTAAGGTTGATTGACAGCCGTCCACCGGTCAATAAAATGACACAATCCTCTGTCAAAGTGTCGACCCCAATGTCCGATATATTTTCCGCGCAAAGGCGCCTTCCCGCGATATAAGCCTCCTTCCGCTCGCCCCTGCGGATTTCCCAAGCGTACGGTACGAAAATTGCTTGTATACAGGTGAAATTCAAGGGGTTTTTGAAGCTTTTTTACTACCCGGTAATGCGTACCGGCCGGGCGAAGCCGCGGTCTTATCGTCAAGCCTATATAAAAACAGGTACTTTATGCCAACTTCCGCCACTTTCGTTTCTGCAACAGCCGATTCTCCAACAGCCAAAGATCAGGCAATAACCGTTCCCGGCTACACCATTGTCGCATACATCGATGAAACCCAGCTTTCCGAGGTCTACAGGGCCCGGAACAATGAGACCCATCAAGCCGTTGTTATCAAGATATTAAAAACCGAATCGCCCCCTTCTTCAGAAATCGCCCGTTTCAAACATGAATATGAACTCATCGGCCGGTTCGATATCGAAGGGGTCGTCAAGCTCCTGGACATTGTCTACATTCAGGACCGCTGGGCCCTGGTCATGGAGGACTTCGGCGGCGTCTCGCTGCAGCGGTTCCTCGGCAGCCCCCTGCCCCTGGAGCGCTTTCTGGACCTGGCCAGCCGTCTGGCCGGGATCCTTGACAGCCTCCACCGGAACAATATTTCGCACTGCGATATCAAACCTCGCAACGTCATCTACAACAGCCGGACAGACACCCTGAAACTCACCGACTTCGGCATTGCAGCCGAACTGAGCCGATCCAGCGAACAGATCTACAACCCCCGGGTGATCGAGGCGACCCTGGCCTACATGTCCCCGGAGCAGACAGGCCGCATGAACTGCGTGGTGGACTATCGCACCGATTTTTATTCCCTGGGCGTCACCTTCTATGAGATGCTTACGGGCAAGCTGCCTTTCCACTCCAGGGAGCCCATGAAAATCATTCACTCCCATATCGCCAGGCGCCCCCTCCCTCCCCACCGCCTGAACCGGGATGTTCCGGAAGTGGTATCCCGCATTGTCATGAAACTCCTGGAAAAAGGCGCAGGGGACCGCTACCAGAGCAGCCGGGGACTCATCGCGGATCTGGAGCACTGCCGCAGACAGCTTGAAGCCTCCGGTCAAGTTGATGCTTTTGAAATCGGCAGGCAGGATATTTCCCTGAAATTCACCATGCCTCAGGTGCTGGTGGGAAGGGAAAACGAGATTGCCCGTCTCTCGGAGGCATTTGAGCGGGCTTCAGACGGGGCCATGTCTTTTATGCTGGTCTCAGGCGCTCCCGGGATCGGCAAATCGGCGCTTGTGAACGAAATTGACAAAACGGTGGCGGCCAGGCAGGGTTTTTTCATTTCCGGCAAATATGATCATCTGTGGCGGCACGTTCCCTACAGCGCTTTTATCCAGGCTTTTCAAGGTCTCGCCCGGAGGCTCCTGGCCACAAGCGACCAGGAGATCCGGGAATGGAAAGAAAAGCTTCTTTCGGTGCTGCAGCCCAACGCAAAGCTCATCACCGACAATATCCCGGCGACCCGGCTCATCGTGGGCGATCAGCCTGATGTGCCGGGCCTGGCCCCTGAGGAAGCCCGCAATCGTTTCAAACATACCCTGAAAAACTTCGTGCAGGTTTTTGCCGATCAAAGTCATCCCCTGCTGCTTTTTTTGGATGATCTGCAATGGGCCGATCCGGCCAGCATCGAGCTTATCCGGGATTTGTCGATGGACCGGAGCCTGAGCTATTTCTTTCTCATTGGCACCTACCGGGATAACGAGGTCCCCCCTCACCACCCCCTCATGCTGGCCGTTGATGCCGCCGGCCAGGCGGGGACTCAGGTGGAGACCATTCATCTGGCCGCACTCAACGAATCCAGCGTTAACCGCCTGCTCGCTTCCTTTCTCCGCTGTGATCCGCAGGATTGCCGCTCCCTTGCAGCCGTGGTTCATGAAAAGACACTGGGCAACCCCTTTTTTGTCACCCAGTTTCTAAAAACCCTTTATGAAAAAAAATACCTGACCCCAAAACCATCCGGCGGCTGGCAGTGGGACCTGACCGCCGTCCGGGAAATGCAGATCACTGACAATGTGGTGGATTTTATGGCTGAAAAAATCCGCCTACTGCCTGAACAAGCCCTGGATCTCATCAAAATTTGCGCCTGCGTTGGCAACCGTTTTGACGCGGAGACACTTGCAGTATTGACAAAAAAACCGATCCACGAAGTTTTCGACCTGTTGAAGCATCTTGCAGATGAAGGCTTGCTTGTTCAAAAACAGCGGTTTTTCACCTTCCACCATGACCGCATCCATGAAGCTGCCTATTCCCGGATCTCAGAAAAAAAAAGGATTCATACCCACTACCGGATCGGAAGCCTGGCATTGCAGCAGACCCCTGAAGAAGAGCTGCCGGACAAGGTTTTCTATATAGCCGACCAGCTGAATCAGGGGCGTGAGCTCGTAACCGCCCCGGAAGAGCGCACCCGGCTTGCCGGCCTTAATCTAAAGGCAGGGGTCAAGGCCAAGGAAGCCACGGCTTATGAGGCGGCGGCAGACTACTTTGGGACAGGCATGACGCTTTTGCCGCCGGATCCCTGGCAAACAGAGTACCGCCTGACCTATGAGCTCCACAAGGAACTGATGGAATGCCGGTTTCTCAGCCGCAATTTTGATGAGGCCAAGCAGCTTTTCCAGATTGTTATCGCCAATGCCGCCAACCGGGTGGACAAGGCCCGGGTCTACACCATCATGATTGTCCTTTACACCAATATCAACAGCCCGGAGGAAGCCATAAAACTCGGGCTTGAGGCCCTCAGGCTTTTCGGAATCAAATACGCCCTGAAAACCAGCCCGGTGCCGGTGCTTGCCGAACTGGTCAAACTCAAGATCCGGTTAAGGAAAATGCCCCTGGAAGCAATCCTTGACCTGCCCTTGATGACTGAGATAGAACGGATTACCTGTCACAACGTGATGCTCGCCATGGCCACCCCGGCCTTCTATGCCAATCCGAACCTTTTTGCCCTGATCGCCCTGAGAGGCCTCAACGAAAGCATCCAATACGGTCTCAACGCCACGTCCAGCACCACGCTCAATGTCGTGGCCGCCATTTTCGGAAATCTCCTGGGCGACTACGAGCAGAGCTACCGGATGGGAGAGTTGGCCCTTCAATTGAACCAAAAACTCGACAACCGGAAGGAAGCCGGCCAAATTCACCACACCTTTGCCTTTTTCATCCAGCACTGGAAAAAGCATGCCAGGAACGACATCGAGATGTATCAAAAGGAGTATCAGCTTTGCCTGGATGTGGGGGATTTTATATTTGCCGGTCACAGTGTGGGAGCAACTCTGGACTGCCGGCTGATGATCGGCCACCGTCTCGATGATATTCTGGCGGAGGCGGAAAAATACCGGGAGCTCATGCGCCATGTAAAGGACCCGTTTATCGAAGCCCGGTACCGGGAAAACATCCAGATGGCAAAATGCCTCAAGGGCCTCACAGAAGACCCCTTGAGCCTGGACGGCGATGAGTTCGATGCAGCCGCGCACCTGGAAGCACTCTACAAGGAAAAAAACCTGTTCGGGATCTGTTTCGCCCTGCTCTACAAAATGAAGCTGTACTACTTGTACGGGCATTACCAGGAGGCTGGCGAAGTCGGGAAAGAGCTTGACGGGCACATCCATGCCCCCATCGGCACCCTGCTGGTGCCCGAGCATTATTTCTACTACTGCCTCAACCTGGCCGCTCTTTTGAAATCCGCCGGCCGCCGGAAAAAGCGCCAGTGGACCCGAACCATAAAGAAATACCAGCGAAAAATGGATAAATGGGCGCGGCACTGCCCGGAGAATTTCCGGCACAAGCACGATCTCGTCCAGGCGGAATTGCTGGCTGCAAGGGGATGTATCAGGGAGGCGATGGCCCCGTATCATGCCGCCGTCAACGGGGCCCGTCAAAACGGCTATATCAATGAGGAAGCCATTGCTCGGGAGCGGGCGGCGCTTTTCTATTTTGATATAAACGCAAAGGAAGAGGCCATGGGTTTCCTTCAAAAGGCCCATCAATGCTACGGCAGGTGGGGGCCATAGCCAAGCAGAAAGACCTGGAACAAAGATGGCCGGCTCTGTCTTCCGTAATGGAGAAAGGCCCGCCCCAGGAAGCCCATGAAATCAACACCACCGCGGACACAAGCGTGTATCAGCTTGACCTGTCCACCGTTATACAGACCTCACAGGCAATTTCCAGCGAAATTGTATTGAATAACCTCCTGAAAAAAATCATGCAGCTATCCATCACCAATGCCGGGGCTCAAAGGGGTTTTCTTGTGCTGGAAACTGAGGGCCGGCTGAGCATCGAGGCAGGAGGGGATTCGGAAGAAGGAGAGCAGACATCCATATCCAAATCCCTGCCACTGGCACAATGTGACGCGCTTTGCCACGCAGTTGTCAACTACGTATGGCGCAGTCACGAACCCGTCATCCTCTCCAACGCTTCAGAGGACGGACCTTTTTCAAACGACCCTTACATCCGGGAAAAACGCTGCAAGTCCATCCTGTGCATGCCCATACTGAACAAAAAGCGGCTAAGCGGCATTCTTTACATGGAAAACAACCTGGCGCCCAATGCCTTCACAGAAGAGCGCCTGCATATTTTGGGCGTTATCGTGTCTCAGGCGGCCATTTCCCTGGATAATGCCCGTCTTTTTGACCAGGCCACAACAGACGGGCTCACCCGGCTCTTTGTCCACCGGTACTTCCAGTTCCTCCTGGGCCAGGAAATCGAGCGCAGCCGGCGCCACAGCCGCCCTTGTTCCCTTATCATGATGGACATAGATAATTTCAAGCATTTCAACGATACTTACGGGCACCAACTGGGTGATGAAGTGCTAAAAAAGGTGGCGGCCAAGCTGAAGAAAAACATCCGCGCCACAGATATCGCCGCCCGTTACGGCGGGGAGGAATTCGTTGCCGTACTGCCTGAAACCGCCATTGATCAGGCCCTCGTTGTGGCGGAAAAAATCCGCTCCATCGTTGAAAACCTGGCGCTTGCCCATAACGGCAAGACCCTTAGGGTCACAATCAGCCTGGGTGTAGCTGTTTTTCCGGATGAGGCCGCCAACAAGGACGAACTTATCCGACTCGCAGACAACGCCCTTTATTCCGCCAAAAGAGCCGGAAAAAATTGCGTAAGAACAGCATAGACAAATATCTGCCGATTCTCTCTCGGGCCGGCAGGCCGGACTCCCCCCTCCCCCCGCTAATGGCACGAGCAGCTGTTACTGGGAACGCCCATACATATACCCGTATAATTTGGAGGGAACCGCTTCGTCCGCCGAGACTTCCCGCCACACCTTCCGGGTTATCCTGGGTATCAAAAGGAAAGGAATTCAGGGGGGGAATCAAGGCTTAACATATGACATTCAACAATACAGCGTCACACGGTTGCGCCCGGTTTCCTTGGACTGATAAAGGGCTTTATCCGCAGCCCCGATGAGCTCCGCGCTGGTGGCGCCGTCATAGGGAAAAATCGCCATGCCGATACTGATGGTCACCTTGAGTTCATCCCCATTATTCTTTACCGACATCTCTTCTGTCTCCCGGCGAATCTGTTCCGCCAGGGCTCGGGCATTGTCCTCCGGCAGCCGGGGGATGATGACCGAGAATTCCTCCCCCCCATACCTTCCTGCCAGGTCCTTATCGGGTGCATTCTGCTTCAATACCGTCGCCACTTCCTTTAGCACCGCATCCCCGAGCTGATGCCCGTAAGTGTCGTTGAAATCCTTGAAATGGTCGATATCCAGCATCAACAGGGAAACCTTGTGATTGTTCCGCCCCGCCGCTTCAAGCTCCTTTTGAAGCGCGTATTGAAAATAGCGGTGGTTGAGCAGTTCGGTCAAGCCGTCCCGCCTGGCCAATTCAAACAGCCTGGCGTTTTCAATCGATATGGCGGCCTGCGACGATATCACCCGGAGCAGTTCCAGCCGCTCGGGGGTAAAGGCATCGGTGGACAGGTTGTTCTCAAGGTATAAAATCGCCGCCACTTCGCTCTTTTTCCGGATCGGCGCACATAAAACCGATTTAACCCCGTTCTCCTTTATATAGGGGTCCCGGACAAAGCGCTCATCTTCACAGGCATTGCCCAGCACCAGATTCTCGTGTGTTTTGAGCACATAATTGATCACGCTGGCGGGCACACCGGCATAGCCCTCAACAGGTATCGAAACGAGGGCTTCAATACCGCCGGAGACATCAGCAAGGGCTTCAATAAACAAGCCGGCTTCTTTCTCGAAAATCATCGCCCCTTTTTCAGCCCCGGCATTTTCAATTCCGATCTTCATCAATTGCTCCAGGAGATTCTCCAGAACGATCTCGCCGGTTATTGCCTGGGAAGATTTGAGAAAGGTATACAGATCCACCATCGTGCTGCCTGAAGAGGACGTGTCGCCGGTATCATTGCCGGGAACAACCATACCCGTGGGTATCTGTTCCCGATTGGCAAGCAAGCTCGCATGCCTGGATTGAATCTGCTCCACCTTGGCCGCAGCCCCCCACCTGGCGTAACAGGAAACCGCCCGGTTAAAGTAGAGTCCGGCTATGGATGCAAAGCCTCTTTGAAGGAAAAAATGGGCGGCCAGTTCATACGCCAAGGCCGCCTCCTGGAGGAACTCATTTTTGCCTGCCCCCTCAGCCGCCTTTTCATACAATTCTTCTGCCTGTAAAAAATCCTTTTGCACCCTTGCCATTTCAGCACAAACCAAAAGATACTTGTGTTCAAAATTCATGGGTGCAAACTTGGAAAAGTGTTTCAGTTTACTGTTGTAGTACGCGACTTTTTTCAGAACTTTTTTTTGCTTGGCGGGTGCCATTTCTTCCAGGCCGGCCAGCATAATCAAGGCGCGATAAAAGTAATACAGAGAAAAATGATACAAGCCTCCGGAACCGGCATCCAAATATTTTCTTGTCCCGTCTATTTCCTTTTTAGCCCCCTCCGGATCACCAAATACATAACACAGCTGAGCGGAATACAAATGAAGAAAGAACAAGCCCAGCCGGTCATTGACATCCTCATAGCGCCGGGCCAAATCAGAGATATTACATTTTTCCCCGGAAATTATCCGGGGGTCCTCAGCATGGCCCAATAAATTGTGCACCACCTGGTGTATGATGGCGTTATAGTTCCAGGCCGTTTCCATCTGATACTGCCTGGTTATGCCATTGATATGGTCTATCTCCTGCTCAACGAGAGTTAATTCCTTTCCGCAATTGAACAAAAAACAACTGTACTGACTGGCGGTCAACAAACTATACGCCACATTTCCCACTTCAAAGCCGGCATGATAAATCTCCATCTGCAGGTTCAATATGTTTCGGACATGTTCCCGCCAGTGCAGCATATAACAGTAAACAATAAATTTGGTTCGGATTTCGGACAGTGATAATTTTTCCCTTAAAGCCAGGGCCAGATCGGCATATTGGAAAGCCTCTTCCAGTTGATTCAGGGGGTGCAGAATCATTGCCAAACTGGAAAAGTAGAAAGGGCTCTGCGGCGCAATTCCCCGGCGTATGGTCAGGCGTATCATTTTGAGCACCACAAACGTTACCTCCCCAACATAGCCGCCGGCATAGAAAGCCGCGTTCGCACTGGCCGCGATGCGGATGATGGTTAGGGAGTAAGGGTCCTGCATCAGAGGATGAGACTCAAAGTCCTCTCTTGCCATGTTTCGGAGACACCACTTGGTCTTGTACAATTCTATGGCGATTCGTTTCTTGTCGATTTTTCGCGGAAAATTCAATCCCAGTAAAGACAGTATGTTTTTTGTTGCCTGTACGGCGTCCTTTAAGCGGTTTTGGGCGGTATAAGCCTGAATTCGGATTTCATAGGCCTTGGCCTGGTCCAGGAGCGTCCGGCAGTTTTCCTGCACCGCCTGCAAATAATCTTCCATCCCGGAAAAATCGGCATTGAGGTAGCCGGTCTCTGCCGCATAGAGGTAGAGTTCATAGGTCAGGGTGTAGTTTTCCTGCCAGTCGGAGTTCTTGAGAAGACCGATTCCGGCATGGAAATAAGTCTGCGCGGACTGGTATGCAGCCGAATCTTTGGCTTTTTTGCCGGCCAGAAGATTCAGGCGGGCAACCTCGAGAGCTTCTTCCCGGTCCCTGATCCAGGAGGCCCCGGCATCCAGTTGATTGACGATATAAAAAACCTTCTCGCGAAGATCCTGCTCATCCGTGTTGCGGTAAAGATAGATCCCGATTTTGTAGTGCAGCCTGGATCGGTCGGCCTCGGCAATGAGCGAGTAGGCGGCCTCCTGTATCCGGTCATGAAGAAAGTGGCACATGTCATGGCGAAAAAAAACAAGCCCCCCCTCCAGGGCCTCGGCCATGTCGCCAAGAATCTGATTCGGGGTCTTGTCCTGGACAATGCACATGGTCTTCAAATCAAACCGGTTGCCGATGCAGCTGGCCACCTTGAGCACTTCCTGGGCATCCGGGGAAATCTCCCGGATCTTCTGCACCATCAGGTCCACGACGTTGTCCGTAACCTCCATATCATGGACAATCTGATCATCCCATTGCCACTTCCCCGATGAATCGATTTCCAGTATGTTCTTCTCGTAGAGCCGCTTCACGAATTGATTGATGAAGAAGGGATTTCCATGGGTCTTGGTGTAAATAATGCCGGCCAGGGAAGCGACATCAGAACTTTTCTGCCGTAAAAATTTTCCCAACAGCCGCCTGACGCTGTCCTCGTCCAGGGGCCGGATGAAAACACTTTCCATGCGAATGCGCGAGGCCCGGATTTCCCCAATCACCCGCGTCAGGGCGTGGGTCTCATTTACCTCGTTGTCCCGGTATATCCCGATAAAAAAGAAATGCCCGTTATCCGGAACCGGGAAAACCTGCTGAATTAAATTCAGGCTGGCCATGTCCGCCCATTGCAGATCATCCAGGACAAGCACGAGGGGATGCTCGAACGCGGCAAACACCTGCAGGAAATTTTTGAAAACGTAATGAAACCGGTTTTCCGACTCCTCCGGGCCGAGCTCCGGAACATCCGCCGGCTCCCCGATAATTGCCTTTAGCTGCGGCAGAATATCGGTGATCACCTTCGCGTTGTCTCCAAGGGCCGTCTGCAGCCGCTTTTTCCAGGCTTCAATCCGCTCATTGCTTTCCACCAGGATCTGGTTCACCAGCTTGATAAAAGCCTGAATAATGGCGCTGTACGGCACATCCTTGCGGAACTGCTCAAATTTCCCGGAAACAAAATAGCCCTTTCGCGCCAATATCGGCTTGTAAAGCTCATCCACCAGAAAGGATTTGCCCACGCCCGGGTGACCGGTTACAAACAGGATTTCCGGTATCCCCCCCTCGCCCACGCGCTCGAAAGCCTCCAGCAGAAGCCGCGTCTCATTTTCCCGGCCCACCAGCTGCTGGGGAATGTTGAACTTAAGCGAAATATCGTTGCTTGCAAGCTCAAAATCCCCGACTTCCCCCTTCTCCCGCCACTGCTGCCAGGCCAGGGTCAAGTCATGGGCAAGACCGAATGCATTCTGGTACCGCTCTTCCGCCGGCTTGATCAAAAGCTTGTGGATAATGTCGGATATGATTTTGGGAATGCCTGCAGCGGCCTGATCCGGCGGGGGCACTTCTCTTGCAATATGGGCGTGGATGATCTCAAGGGGATCATTATAATTAAAAGGCGTGGTCCCGGTCAGCATCTCATAGAACGTCACCCCCAGCGAATACAGGTCCGTTCGATAATCAATGGCCCGGTTCATCCGGCCGGTCTGCTCCGGGGACATATATTTGAGCGTACCCTCTATCACCTCCGGGTTGTATATCTCCTCGTCCGCATAGGTCACAATCTGCGAAATGCCGAAATCCGTGACCTTTACCTGCTGATAGTCTTTGCTGAGCAGGATATTGCCCGGCTTGATATCTCTGTGAACCACCCCCTTTTTGTGCAGGGCGCCCAATATCTGCGCTATCTTTATCCCGATCGGAAAAAACCGGTCCAGCTCCACCGGCTTCTCACGGATCAGCTCTTTGAGGGAAACCGCATCAAAATCCTCCAGCACCAACGCGATGCCCGCATCGTAATTGATGATTTCATAAGTCCTGATGACCCCCTCGATATCCAGGCTCCGGATGATCTCGTATTCCTGCTGAAAACGAAACATTTCATAACTGGAAGGATATTTGGCCCGCATGTATTTGATGATGACGGTGTGGGCATCACCCTCCCGGCGCCCCCTGTATACAACCGAATGACGGGTCTGGTGGAGGGTCTCCAATAACTGATAACTGCCGATAGGATTCATGCGGAAAGATTCTCCTTTGACTCAGCAACACCCGGAACCCGCTTCAGGTATCGGGTATGGGAAAAGCTGGGCATACGGCACCTCTGCGTCCATTGCGCCTGAAGCAATTCCCGAATTCTTCTGGTATCATTTACCGCCCTACTATTCCCGATACTATATGATTTTGCACAATTTCTCAAAAAAAAAGTTCTCAAAAATTCCTCCTGATTACTTCGCCCCTGATTACTTCGCCAAGGCCCGCCCCGGGCCGCAAATTATTGTTGAACACGAGGGGCATGTGAAGGTATGGTGGACAGGAGTGCAAACACTAACAGACGTGCGGGGTGCATGAAATGAAAAGGGGTCTCCAACTTATCCTGTATATGGCCGTGGCTGCCCTGGCGGCCGCAAGCCTCTGCCTAGCCGCGGAAAACCTTTGGGTCACATCGGAAAGTGCGGATCTAAAATCCGGCCGGTCCATATCCTCGGAAACCATAGCAGAGCTGGAACGCGGCACCCGATTGACGGTTGAAGCTTATGAATCCAGGTGGTACCAGGTGAGAACAGCAGATGAGCAGGTCGGCTGGGTTTACCGCGGCAAGGTCTCTGAAGAAAAGCCGGAGATGGCGGATTCCCAAAAAGGGGAAGGCGGCGGATTGGGCGGCCTGCTCGGCGGCCTGAGCGGCAGCAGCGTTGAAGCCGATGCCGCGGACAGCGCCCGAAGCATACGGGGGCTCTCCCCTGAGGCCAAGGCTTATGCGGACAAAACCGGCACGCCCGAGCAAAGCCGGCAGGCCCTGGATCAGGTTCTATCCCGCTCTATCACGGAAGCGGAAATCACGGCACTTTTAAAATCCGGCAATGTCGGCGAGTATGCCGAATAACCAATCGCCCATTAAAAGGTCTTCCATCATGACAAGCAATTCAAAAGAGTTGAAAAACAAAACACGCCGGCAGTTTTTGAAGCTGCTCCCCCCCCTGCTCCTTGGCGTTGCCGCACCGGCACATGCCATTGACCTGTTTAAGATCCTCGACCCGGAAGGTAAAAACGAGGATATTCAGAAAGCCCGGCAGGCTGCCGAGGGGCTGGGCAGCATCGCCCAAAGCGCCACGGGTGTCGACTATGAAACCGAATTCGCCATTGGGGAAAGCCTGGCCCTGGAGGGTTTTCAGCGCTACGGGTTGCCCGTGGACGACACGGGCCTGCAGGACTATGTCAACACCCTCGGCCGGGCAGTGGCGAAAAATGGCATCCGCCCGGACATTCCATACTTCTTTGTGGTTGTGAAAAGCCCGCTGTACAATGCATTTGCCTGCCCCGGCGGCATTATCTTTCTCAGCTCCCAGCTGGTCCGGTCCATGGGGGATGAAGCGGAACTGGCCTGCGTGCTGGCCCACGAGGTCGGTCATGTCGCCCACAAGCATGCCCTCCAGTCCCTCCGGCGAGCCAAATTCCTTGAAGGCGTCGGCAAAATCGGAACGATCAACATGGATGGGGAAAAGGGCGAGAAATACCGCTCCATGATCGGTGACCTGCAAGGCGTGCTTTTTGACAAGGGCCTCGATAAAAACATGGAATTCGAAGCGGATCAGGCCGGCATGGAAGGCGCTTACCGTACCGGATATGACCCGGCCGGCATGCCACGGGTGCTGGAAGCCCTAAAAGCCAACCGGGATTCGGCCACCAAAAAAGGGTCCTGGTTTTCAACACATCCGCCGCTTGAGACCCGGCTGGAAAAATGCTACCAATCACTTGAAAAATACCCGGACGCGGACGCCATGGCCACCGTTCGGGAGCGGTTCCGGGAATACCGAAACCGCCTCTAATACCTTTTACCAATGTTTGCATCATTCTATAGACATATTTCCAATCTCCATGGCAGACAAAGCGTGCAGGGCTCCGCAAGGCTCTCGTAACCCTTGTAACTCTCGTAGGGCGGACCAAGCGCAGCGTGTCCGCCTTCAAAATGGCCTGTACACCTTAGTCTGCTGTATACCTGTTTCTTTAATAATGAGTAAAGAAAGTCAGACGCCCGCATGCAGACCTATCATGAATGCATCCCCTGTTTTTTAAAGCAGGCATTGAATGCCGCCAGGCTGGCCACATCCGACACCGCGGTTCACGAACAGGTGCTGCGCCGGGTGCTCAAAGATACCGCGGAGATGCCGCTCAATCAGCCGCCGCCGATGATGGGCCAGCGGATTCATCGCATCATCCGGGAGGCCGCCGGCAGCCCCGACCCCTACCTGGAGGTGAAAAACCACTACAACGCCTTTGCCCTCTCCCTTTACCCCCGCTTGAAGGAGACCGTTTCCCAGTCGAAGAATCCCCTGGAAACCGCCATTCGTCTCTCCATCGCCGGCAATATCATCGATTTCGGTCTTGCCCGGTCAGTTGACCAGCAGGAGGTGTCCGCCGTGCTGGAGCAATCCCTGACACAGGAACTCGTGGGCGACGCGGGCGCTTTTCAGGCCGCCCTGGCAAATGCCCGGGACATTCTTTTTCTGGGCGACAATGCCGGCGAGATTGTCTTTGACCGGCTGCTGATTGAGAACCTCCCCCGAAACAGGATCACTTACGTGGTTCGCGGCGCAGCGGTAATCAATGACGCCACCCGGGCGGATGCGGAGGCTGCGGGAATCTCCGGGCTTGTGAATGTCATGGACAACGGATCGGATGCGCCCGGCACCATTCTCGATCAGTGCAGCAGGGATTTCAGACAGGCGTTTTATGACGCCGACCTGGTGGTGGCCAAGGGCCAGGGCAATTTTGAATCCCTGTCGGATATCAAAAAGCACATTTTCTTTATATTCAAGGTAAAATGCCCGGTGGTGGCCGCTCATACAGACGCGCCCGAGGGCAGCATGATGATTTATGAACATTTTTAAACGTTTCCTGGTCCTGTTGTTAAGCCTTAGCTTCTTGTTAAGCCTCAGCCGGGCGGCTCCCCCGGTTTTTGCCCAAAATGCCGGGGAAGATATTCGGCATAATACCCGGCATAATGCCCGGCACCATATTCGGGAGGCGGTATTTGCCGGAAAATTCTACCCATCCGAACCGCGCGCGCTGAAACAGCAGATCCGCCGATTCAGCCGGGCAGCGGGGCAAACCGACATGGCCATACCTGAAGGCCAGGCACTGAAAGCATTGATCCTGCCCCATGCCGGCTATGCCTATTCCGGTCCCACCGCCGCCCATGCCTGCCGCGTCTTAACCCAGGGCGCCTTCTCCAAGGTCGTCATTGTCGGCCCGGACCACCGCGTGGGCTTTGCCAACGCCGCTGTCAGCGATGTCGATGCCTATGAGACGCCCCTGGGCGAGGTTCCGCTCCACAAGGATGCCGTCCGGCTGCGCAAACGCTTCGACCGCTTCCGCAGTGTAAAGGCATCGGATAAGCAGGAGCATTGCATCGAAGTCATCCTTCCTTTTCTGCAGTACAGCCTCACGGGTTTTCAAATGGTGCCCGTGGTTCTGGGACGCGGCAATGCCCCGGCTTATACTTCCGCCATTGAAACCATCTATGACAAACATACCCTCCTGGTTGTCAGCTCGGATTTGTCGCATTATCTTTCTTATGAAAAAGCAAAGCAGCGGGACCGGCAAACCATTGAAATGATATTGAACTTAAATGCCGAGGCATTGGCCGCCGAGGACAACCGCGCCTGTGGCGCCGTCCCCATTCAGGTCCTTTTGAAAATGGCGCAGCGCCGCCGCTGGCAGCCCGTCCTGCTGCATTATGAAAACAGCGGGGATACCGCCGGCCCCCGCAGGCAGGTGGTTGGCTATGCGGCCATAGCCTTTTACGGAGAGGAGCTTATGACACAACCCAGCCAAATGAGCGAGGAAAACGGCAAACTGCTGGTGGAACTGGCCAGGCGAACCATTGCCAGACGCCTTGGGGCCGACACCGGCAGCCGCGAAGACCTGGAACCCCAACTGGCCGATGATGTTTTCCAGGCCTGCCGCGGCACTTTTGTGACGCTCACCAAAAACAATCAGCTGCGGGGATGTATC
Organism: uncultured Desulfobacteraceae bacterium; assembly: GCA_964575805.1. Classification (GTDB taxonomy): domain Bacteria; phylum Desulfobacterota; class Desulfobacteria; order Desulfobacterales; family Desulfosalsimonadaceae; genus M55B175. Next base: position 11,838 of record CAZNSO010000008.1, on the reverse strand, counting down.
GGCAATCTGGCACCGGACAAACCCGTCAGGGACGGAGTTGAGGAAAACGCGATCAATGCGGCTTTCCATGATCCGCGGTTTCCTGCCCTGTCAAGGGATGAGTTCGATCAGGTCCATATCGAAATAAGCCTGCTGAGCGAACCCCGGCCCCTGGATTACAAAGACGCCGACGACCTTCTGGCCCGACTGCGGCCCCATGTGGACGGGGTTATTTTACGCAAAGGCGCGCAGAGCGCCACCTTTCTGCCCCAGGTGTGGGAACAGCTGCCGGACAAAGAGATGTTTCTCTCCCACCTTTGCCTTAAAGCCGGTCTGCCCGGAGATGCCTGGAAAAAAGGGGATCTGGAAATCCTGACCTACCAGGTGCAGTATTTTGAAGACCGCGAATGAGCGCCTGATCGCACTGATTGTCATCGCCACCGGGGTTTCCTCGGTGGTGACCCAGCTCGTGCTCATTCGCGAATTTCTTTCCCAGTTCAGGGGCAATGAATTCGTTGTCGCCCTGATCCTTTTCAACTGGCTCCTGCTGGGGGGCGTCGGCACCCTGCTGGCCGCAATGGCGGGCAAAGGGGCCAGCAGAGCCCGACTGGCCGGCCTTTCGCTCCTGCTTGCGGTTCTGTCCCCGCTGGAACTCTACGCGATCCGTGAATTAAGGGAAATCTTTTTCATCCACGGCACTTCGCTCGGTTTTTTCCCCACCTTTGCCTATACCCTTTTAACGATTGCCCCCTATTGCCTGGCGCTGGGCTTTGCCCTTCCCTACAGCCTGAGCACGGCCGCAAGGCTGATTCCGGATTACCCGGGCGTTCGGATCTACATAACCGACAACATCGGCGATGTGGCCGGCGGCGCCCTGTTCTCATTTGTACTGGTCGCCTTTTTCAGTCCGTTCCAGGCGATTGTTATCGGCAATGCCCCCCTCATAGCCGCCGCATTTATTCTGATGCCGGCCGGCAGGCGGCTAAGACCCGCTTTTCTCGCAGCCATGGCCGCATGCCTGGGGGTTTTGACCTTCGGCCTGCTCATGGAGCGGCCCACACTTGCCCCGGTGGAAGGGGAACTGGCTTATTACGAGGAATCCCGCTACGGCCGGATTGAAGTGGTGCAGGCAGAGGGACAGCACACGCTTTTTCTGGACGGGGTGCCGCTTTTCAGCAGCCAGAATGTCATGCTGGCCGAAGAAACCATCCATTACCCCCTCTCCCAGCTCGACAAGCCCGATCATCTGCTCGTGATTTCCGCAGAAAGCGGGATCATGAAAGAAATTGCCAAATATCAGCCCAAGGCGGTCGATTACGTGGAGATCGACCCCCGGCTCACGGATGTGCAGTTCCGCTTTGGCCTGCTTGAGAAAATCCCGGGGCTCCATATCATTCACCAGGATGGCCGGGCCTACCTCAAGCAGACGGAGAAAACCTACGACGCCATCATCCTGAACCTTCCGGAGCCGGACACCTTCCAGCTGAACCGGTTTTACACCCAGCGTTTTTTCGAACTGGCCAAAAACCGGTTAAACTCCGGCGGCATCCTGTCTTTCTCGGTTGACGGCATTGACAACTACCTGTCCCGTACCCAGCAGGAGAAAATCTCCTCGCTCTACCGGACAGCCGGGCGGCATTTCAGCCACGTCCGGATGCTGCCGGGGGGACGGACTTTCTTTTTGTGCCGTGACAATCCCATTAATACCGATATCCCCGCACTTCTCCAAAATAAAGGGATCGAGACCGCCTACATCAAGGGGTATTATTACGGCAACCTCACGGAAACCCGGATCAAGCGGATCAACAACGAAATACTGGCGGACGCCCCCATCAACCGGGATTATGCCCCGAAGATGATCCGCATCATGTTCTCCGAGTGGTTCACCCGGTATGCCAGTTCCCCTGTTCTTTTAATCGGCCTGATCATGGTGCTGGGCGCCGTCTACTTCATCCTGATCACCCGGGAGGAGTTTGTGTTGTTCTCCACGGGATGCCTCACCATGGGCACTGAAATCCTGGTGATATTTGCGTTCCAGATTTTTTTCGGCTACATTTATTATCAGATCGGCCTGATCGTAACGGTTTTTCTGGCAGGCCTGCTTCCCGGGGCCTTTTTTGGCGAACGCCTGCGCAAGCAGGGGCGGCAGGTGCTTTTAGCCACGGATGGCATCCTTATCGTTTTGCTTCTGGGCTTCATTGCCGCCGTCTACACCCTCGGCGACCGCCTGCCGCCGGAGGCTTTTCTTGTTTTCGGATTTGCCGTATCCGCGACCTGCGGATGCCAGTTCCCGGTGGCCCTGTACCTTCGCGGGAGCGGGCAAAAAGCTGCCGTTCAATCGTTTTCGGCCGATTTAATCGGCGCTGCGGGGGGGACCCTGGTGACCAGCGTGGTACTGATTCCTTATGCCGGCATTCTGTGGACGGCCTTTGCCCTGGCAGGCATAAAAACCGTAAGCCTGGTTTTAACAAGGAGCGGTCATGACATGTATTTCCCGGCGTAAATTTTTGTCCACCGGCGCCCTGGGCTGCGCAGCGGCGCTGCTGTCCGGCAGCGTGATGCCGGCATTGGCCGGACAAGCCAGACGGCCGGAGTTGAAAAAGGATATTTCCGGTGATATATTTAACCACGATGCGCCGGATACGCTCTGGAAATGGTCACGGGAAGCGGATTTTTATCAAAAACTGCCGGACGGAAAACTGACCTGCGGCATCTGCCCCAACAGCTGCGTTTTAGACAACAGAGACCGAAGCGTCTGCCGATCCCGCGTAAACATCGACGGCAAGCTCTACACCCTCGCTTACGGCAACCCATGTGCGGTTCACCTGGATCCGATTGAGAAAAAACCCCTGTTTCACTTTCATCCCCAATCCCGGGCGCTCTCGATTGCCGCCACGGGCTGCAATTTCCGCTGCCTCAACTGCCAGAACTGGCAGATTTCCCAGGTCAAGCCGGAATCTGTCAGCCACCAGGACCTGTTTCCGGAAGCCGTCATCCGTAAAGCAAAGGAAAACAGCGCATCGGCCATTGCCTACACCTATTCCGAACCCACCACTTATTATGAATACATGCTTGATACCGCCAGACTGGCCAGGGAGAACGGTATCCATAATTTGTGGATTTCCAACGGGTTCATTAATGAGAAGCCCCTGGATGAACTTTGCGGGGTGCTGGATGCGGCCAACGTGAACCTGAAATCCTTCAGTGACGCACTCTACCGCAAATTAAACGGCGGCCGCCTCCAGCCGGTGCTGGAGACTTTCAAGACCCTGCACCGGCAAGGCGTTCATTTTGAGATGACCACGCTGATCGTGCCGGGCTACGTGGATGATCCGGAAATGATCCGATCCATGTGCCGCTGGATACTGGACAACCTGGGCCCGGACCACCCGCTTCATTTGCTGCGCTTTTTCCCCCGTTACAAGCTGGACCGGCTGCCGCCGACCCCGGTGGCCAGACTGACCCGGCTGCGGGAGGCGGCAATGGCGGAAGGCATCCGCTACGTGTATGTGGGCAACGTTCCCGGCCATGAGGGCAGCCACACCTATTGCCATCATTGCGGCGAGCTTTTAATCAAGCGCACCGGATACCACCTCCCGGAATACAACCTCAATGCGGATCAGTGCAAGTACTGCGACACCCGCATTCCAGGGGTCTGGACATAGAAATGCTTGCCGGAAGGAATTTTTTGAGCTAATCTGGAGCTGATCCTTTCCACCGGGTTCTTTCCGGAGGGGCGCTGGTACAGACCCCCCGGCTTTACAGGAGCAAAGAAAAAAAGTGGGGCAAAGTGAAACGAAAACTGCAATGGATAGCCATAATCTTCCTGATAGGCGCCATGGCGGGGTTCTCCGCCTGCGGCCACCAGAAAAAAGTTGTTCGTAAGATGGAGGTAACCGCTTACTGCGGCTGCGGTCAATGCTGCAGTTGGGAGCGGGGCAGCTGGAAATGCCTGAAACTCGACGTGTGGAACCGCTATATCAGCGAGGGTAAATACGCTGGGAAATCATACTCCGGCCTGACCGCCAGCGGCACCAAACCTCAGGAACCCCAGCCGGGCCTGCTTTCCGTTGACAGCATCACCCATCCCTGGATGATCCCGTTCAGACTGGTATTTCCCTGGCTCTGGCTCCCCAAAGACGGAACCATCGCTGCAGACACCCGCTATCACAGCTTTGGCACCCGCATGTACGTGCCCGGTTACGGCTACGGGGTGGTGGAAGACCGCGGCGGCGCCATCAAGGGCCCCACGCGGCTGGACCTGTATTACAAATCCCATTCCGAGGCCCTGGAATGGGGGCGGCAGCATGTAACTGTCGAAATATTAAACTAGATGGCAATGTAAAAAGTCCAATATCTGCGTTGCGCTGCATCCTTCGGAATTTCACGTACTCCTATGTACGCTGCATTCCTCAGGATTTGCGACGCCTTGATCTTAAACTTTTTACATTGCCATCTCAAACTGACTTCCCATCAAATATTTTTTTGATAATAAGTCCCGTCTTCCTTGCGCACCATTTCGATCTCGCCCGAAGCGACAAGGGGCTCCAGGTATTTTAAAATCTCGTGCGGATGCGTGTCCAAACCATCGGCTATATCTGAGAGCGTGCAGGGGCGCCGCGACAAAAGGTCCAGCAGGTCCGCCTGCAAGCGCTTCCTTCCGCCGGTAACGCGCGATTCCCCCTGGTAGGCGACCACGATTTCCGCGCGTTCCCCCAGGATGTCCCGGACCCGCATTAACTGCTCATCAGGCGGCCGCAGGACCCCGGATTCCGCGGTCGGCCGCACGGCCGTATTCAGGTGAATCCTGTCCGGCCGAATCCGCGTCATCCAGTGCTTGAATCCCTTAATTGCCGCCTCGGACGTGTTGATCCCGTCGATCAGGAAAATTTCAAGCCATATGGGCCCCGCATATTCCTGCCGGAACCGGACCAGCCCTTCGGCCATCGCCGCGAATCCGATCCCCGGGCATGGCCGGTTGATCCGTTGAAAGATGTCGGCGTCCGGGGCATCAAATGAGGGAAGCACCGCATCGGCGGCTTTCAGGGCCTGCCGGACATCCGCCTGCATTAACATGGAGCCGTTGGTCAAAACGGCCACGGGTACCGGGGTGGCCGCCTGAATGCGGGCGATGATTTCCCCGATATCGCTGTTTAAGGTGGGCTCGCCGGACCCGCCCAGGGTGATGTAATCCGCCGCCACCCCCTGCTCCAGTTTTTCCAGAACCTCCCGGACCACTTTCGCAACCGGGACATAGGGTTTTCGCTCCATGGTCGGCCTGGGTGTCCTGCCGATCTGGCAATAAATGCAGTCGTAGGAACAGATTTTGTAAGGCACCAGGTCAACGCCCAGGGACCTGCCCAGGCGCCGGGATGGCACCGGCCCGTATACCACGTTCTGTGTCATGATGAATCGCCCCCTTTAAACCAAATAGCCGATTTACCAGTCAACTTTGCCCCTCAGGGCTTTTTTCCGCCCCCTTTGCGTCTTTCGCTCCAGGCGCTTTTTCTGCGAACTTTTGCTCGGCCGGGTCGGCCGCCGCTTTTTTTGCTGCACAACAGCCCTTTTGATCAACAGACGAAGCCGTTTGAGCGCATCCTCCTTGTTTTTTTCCTGGCTCCGATAGGCCTGGGCCTTGATAATGACGACCCCTTCCTTGGAAATCCTTTGATCACTGCTTTTTAACAGCTTTTCCTTATATTCATCAGGCAGGGAGGATGCGTTGATGTCAAAGCGCAGATGAACCGCGGTTGAAACCTTGTTGACATGCTGACCGCCCGCCCCCTGGGCCCGGATCGCCTGAAATTCAATTTCATGGGCGGGTATGGCGACTTGATTGGAAATCTTTAACATAAGCTGAATTTTTGAAATCCTGATTTTATAATTTTTATAGGCAGCGACCCGTTATTGGCATTAAAAACCAAAACCCGCAGGGATTCCCGGTTTAGATTAAACTGTCAATAAAATTGAATTGCTTTTCATGGGATAACACCCCGGGCACGGGATATCAAGGAGGTATTGCCATTTTGCGTGCTGTCACCCCGGCCTGCCTATCGCCTGAATCCCGCTTCCTGCAAGGGCCCAAACCCGGTCTGCCATGTCAATTGTCGCCTGGCGGTGGGCAATCATGATCCGGGTAATGGAGAGGTTTTTGAGATGGGCATTAATGCGCTGTTCGGTGGCCACGTCCAGGTGGCTGGTCGCCTCATCCAGAAAAAGGATGCGTGGCCGCCGGTACAATGCGCGGGCGATCAGGAGCCGCTGCTTTTGCCCGCCGGAGAGAGTGGTCCCCATATCCCCCACCAGGCTGTTATATCCCATGGGCATGGCCTCGATATCCTCATGCAGGCATGCCAACTGCGCACATTCCCGGATGAGGCCGTGATCCGGATCACTGTCGAAAAAACTGATATTGTCTGAGATGGTGCCGGATAAAAGCTGGTCTTCCTGCATAACAGCAGCCACCTGGCTCCTGAAGCAGCGCAATCCCATCGAGCGGATATCCACCTGGACGCTGCTCTCCGTCACCGCTGGATGGGCGGGCTGTATTTGCAACAAATGCTTCTGTTCACCGGGGGACAGGATTCCATGCCGGGTAAAAAAGGACAGCTCCGTGGTCGGCACATGCCGCAGCCGTTTCTGCTGTTTTTCACGGGTTCCGTCCCTCACCTTTTCATTTTCCGGGACCAGGCCCGCCAGCACATCGCCTTCCGATGGCTCGAGCAGGCCCACCATGAGCTTTAACAGGGTGGTTTTACCGCTTCCGGAAGGCCCCACAATGGCAACGACCTCACCGGGCGCGATTTCCAGTTCAAGGTTTTGGAAAAGAAACGGATCCGCTTCGGTATACCGGTAGCTGACCCTAACCAGGCGCATGTCGCCCCCCAGCCGGCGGTCGCCGGCTCCCTGGGCCTCCAGGTGTTTTTCCGGCTCGGATTTGGCGATGTCGGCAATGCGCTCCAGATGGAGGCGCAGCATTTTGAATTCAATCGCCTTGCCGATCAGTGCGTCCGCCTTGTCGGTTAACTGCCGTTTATAGGAAACAAAGGCATAAAGCATCCCCACAGTGAAAGCGCTGTGGGAATCCAGGACCAGGCTGGCCCCGATATAGATTACAAGGATATTTTCAATTCCGAAAAGGATCTTGTTTCCCGTGCTGAAGGCGATCTCAAACCGCCCCAGCCGAATGTCGGTATTCACCAGATCGGCGTAACGATTCTGCCACAAGCTCTGCCGGTCGACTTCCTTCCCGAATAGCTTGATAGACTGAATCCCCCGAACCGTTTCCATAAAATTGGACTGTTCATTGGCCCCGGCAACAATATTTTCCTCGGTAAGGTTGCGGTAAGGAGCAAACAACGCCAGCCGCAGGGTAAGAAAAAGCAGAATGGAGCCCATAACGATGAATGCGAGCTTCGGGCTATATAAAAACAACAAAACGACGAGAATGATCGCCATCAGACCATCGACCAGGGCGCCAACAAAACCTGTGGTAAACATCTGCCGGATCTGGTGCATGGAACCGAAACGCGAAACCGTGTCCCCGATGTGCCGGTTTTCGAAATACGAAAGGGGAAGCCGAAGCAGGTGGCGCAACAGATTGCTGGCCATCTGGATATTCAAAAGGCTGCCGATCATCAGCACCACCCAGGAGCGCAGCATCCCCGTGGCCGCTTCGATGAGCGCCAGCAGGAGAAACCCGATGGCCAAAACACTCAAAAGATTCTCGTCATGACTGACCAGCGCCTCATCCACCACGAGCTGCATGAAGAATGGCCCGCCCAGGGCAAATACCTGCAATGCCAGCGAAAGGATAAGAATCTGAATGATGGCGGCCTTGAAACCGGTGATCCGGCTCCAGAATCCGCTCAATTTCATGGAACGCCGCTCGTCTTTTTCCACAAATCCCGGGGCGGGGGTCAACTCCAGGGCGATCCCCGTGAAATGCCCGGACAATTCTTCCATATCAACAAAGCGCCGACCGCGCGCCGGGTCGTGTATAACGGCATTTTTTCCCCGGAATCCCGCCAATACGACAAAATGATGCATGTCCCAGTGCAGAATGGCCGGGGTTTCCAATTCCCGGATTTGCTCCAGTTCCAGTTTCAGGGGGCGGGATGCCAGATTGAGACGATCCGCGGTCTCCATCAGTCCTTTTAAGGTCGCGCCTTTCAGGGAAACCGGAAACCGCCGGCGAAGGCTGTTCAAATCCGTTTGAAATCCGTGGTAAGCCGCAACCATTGCCAGGCAAGCCAGGCCGCATTCGGCAAGAGCTGTCTGATGAATCACCGGGACCTGTTTTCTTCCCGAAAACTTGAGCAGAGAAGCGGGCTCGGCCATTTACAGGGTGCCCTTCAGACTGTAGAGGGGCCGCAAAATCCACTGGTATAGCGGACGTTCATCCAGAAGAATATCGGCTTCAAGTGTCATCCCTGCCTGCAGCGGCATCTCCCGGCCGTATGCCGACACCGTCTGGCGGTTCAGCCCGGCGGTAACACGGTAAACCGGCCGATCCGGCCGGATGGGCGCCGACACCTCCCGCGGCGCCAGGATGGTTTTGGCGATCCGCTGGATGCGGCTTTCATGAATGCCGAAACGCTCATAGGGGAATGCATCATAGCGCAGCCGGACCGGGAGTTCCGGCTTGATAAACCCAATGGCGCGGGTCGGGACAAAAAGTTCCGCCTGAAGACGCGTGTCTTCAGGAACAATGGCCAACAGCGGACATTGCGGCTCCACCATTTGCCCGACAACTGCCTGAAGGCTCGTGACCCGGCCGTTGAGCGGCGCTTTTATGGAGAAGGCCTGCTCTCCCTGGTGCTGCAGCCGCTGCTGATCAATCCGGGATATTTCCGAGTTCAGTTGATCCACCGCTTCCTGAGTGTCGTTTTCCAGGGAATCCAGCTCGAAACACGCCTCATCCAGCCGGGCAGCCTCGGAAGTCAGTGATTGGGCCAGTTGCTCCATCCGCTGCTGTTCATCCAGCAGGGCCTGGTAGCGGGATTCATAGTCCTCGTCTGAGATCAGTGCATCCCGGTGAAGCCCTTCCAGGGCCCGGTACCTGGAATCCGCCAGGGACAGGCGTTTTTTCTGCAAGTCCCGCTGCCGCCGAAGCTGCTCAATTTTGAGTTCATGGTTTTTTATTTTTCTTTTCAGGTATTGGCGCCTTGCCGCCTCCCGCTTTTCACGGCGTTCAATCCGATGCCGGAGCCGGCGTTTCTGCTGCTCCAGAAGGTCCACGACAAGCGAATTCATGGTCAAGCCATCCGCCAGAACCTTATCCGTCCGGACTTTTACCAGAACGTCGCCCTTTGATACGTGTTCGCCCGGCTGGACAGGCAGCTCGCTCACTGTTCCCGTCCGGGTGGCGTGAACCTGAACCAGCCCTTCCGCGGCACCGAGGTAGCCGGAGACCCTTTCCTTGCGCGTGTAGGTGCCGAAGACCAGATAAACGATCAAACAGACCAGGACAGTAGCCACCAGGAGACTGAGAAACTTTAAATTCAAGGGCTGGGTCAGCACCACCTCTCCCCAGAGGCGCTCGCGCTGGTGATCGATGACTTCCCTTCGAAACAGCGAACCCGTCATTTCCCCTCCAGCCAGCGGTTAACCGTTTGCAGAAAGGGGCGGGTAAGGCGCCCGGCCTGCTCATGGAGACCGGCCAACTCCGCCAGATAATCCAGCCGGGTTGTCTCGTAGGTCTGGCGGGCGTCAAAAAGCGCCCGCTGAGCTCGTACAACATCCACGGTATCCCTTAAGCCGGCTTCATAGCTGCGCCGGGTTGCGGCCAATGTTTCTTCCTGGGTCCTGACAGACAACTTCGAGGCTGTCATGGCCTCTTGCAGACTCAACAGGTTCTGGTAGCTGATTTCAATGTTGCGCCGATTGTCAATGAGCGCGGCACGCCGCCGCTCTTTCGTCGCACCCAGCAGATGCCTGGCTTCCCTGTGTTTGGAGACGGTGGCCCCGCCGCTGAAAAGCGGCATGGAAAACTGAAAGGCGAACCTCAGGTTGTCCGTTTCACTGCCGGGCATCGGCGGCAGTTCTGCGGCCCGGTGATAATCCAGTGTATCCCGGGTGGCTGTAACACTGAGGTCCACATCAGGCCAAAACGTGCCGTCAACCGTTTTTAACCGGTAGCCGGCGCGCTTTTCGGCCGATTTGAGCTTTCGCAGACGAGGATTTTCCTCAAGCCCCCATTCCAGAAAATCATTCACCGGCGACAGTTCATGTTCCCTTGGATCAAAATGGACCCCCAGGGCCAGGATACCGTCAAGCCCCGTCCCGGTAATCCCCTCCAGTTCCTTGAACCGCGCTTCCAGATCCGACCGGGCCCGAATCAGGGCCACGCGGGCGCGGCTGGCTTCGGCCCGGGCCTCCTGTACGTCTATCCGGGAGGTGAGTCCCGCCTTCAGCCGCGACTGCGCCTGCCGCTCCTGGGCCTTCACAGCCTGAAGTCTTGACATCACTGTCTGTTTTTGGACTTCAGCCCGCAGTACGTGCAGGTAGGTGTTCATGAACTCCCGGTTGAACCCCTGCAGCGCCTGCCGGAACTCCAGCTTGGCCTCGGATGCCGCTGCCCTGGCTTCCTGGTAGGCGTACCACCGTTCAAGGTGGATCACGGGCTGGGAAAGGGATAATTGGCAGAGGCGTTGATCCAACCGGCTGCGCGCACGCTCCATATTGCCGCCGGAATCGGGTTCTTCGGCCCAGCGCTGCTCAAAAGCCTGCTCAGCCGACAAGTTAAGGGCTGGCAACAGTGCGGCCCTTGCCTGCAGGCGCTTTTCCAAAGCCGCATCCCGCCTTTTCCGGGCTGCCGCAAGTTCCGCATCATGTTCAACAGCCAGGTCATACAAGGAAAGAAAACCCGGCCTTTCAGTCTCCCCTTCACCTGCCGCACCACACACCGGGAACAGAAGCAGCGAAACCATCGATACAAACATCACCGGCCGCATACCACAACCCGTCTTTTTTGCCCGCTCCAATTCATTCTCTGATAAACAAGCCGAATACGCCCCCGAAACGACGCGATCCTGCCAAGATGGTAAAAACCGGACGCAGCCCCGATAAAACAATCAAGCAATTGCATTTACCTTTATTTCAAAATGCTGCAGTTTCTGCGCGACTTTTCCGCTGTTGTGCTTAAACAGCTTGAATCTCAAAACAAATCCCTTATCCATAAAAACATCCATCCGCGTAAAAACCTTTCCATCGCTTAACTGAACCCGGTCGATTTCATCGGCATCCAGGAAAAAGTAATTAATGTAGAGTTTCCGCAATTTAGCAAAAAACTCAAATTCGTTTTTATCCAGAAGAAAAACCAGGAAAAAAATAACTAACAGGAAAAACGTTTCATTTCCTTCGCTCGAACGAAAAAAATGAACCCCCAGGGCGGTTATCAAAACAATCAGAAGAACAATCTTCCAAAATTCATAGCTAACATCAGAAACCTTTTCCCCGGAAAACAGGTAATGCAGAATCATCTTATTGGAGATACCGGTTACAATGACAGACAGCAAGCCTAAACAAAAAAATAAATATAAATCCGATATGTTACAATTTGCTGCGAAACACAGGACATAAAAAATCACGATAAAATTACTATTGCTTAAAAAAAACTTTTTAAGCATAAAAAAATAAGCTGAAAACTTCACCAGTCGGCTCTCTTTTTGATGTTTCAAGCGGGAGGTGTCAATGCACCTGATTGATATCATTTATAAGTTAACAAAAGATCAGTGATCATAGCTGGCAGCCCGGATCCTATAAACAACCCGGAGATCAGGGCCACTATCACTGCGACAATCAATTTTAAGTAATAATACCAACCCCGACAGGGCACCATCGTAACCAGAGCAGCAA
>CAZNSO010000007.1:32357-75492 GCA_964575805.1 uncultured Desulfobacteraceae bacterium | reverse complement strand
TACCATTGCCCGGAATGCGGTTACCCCCTGTTCAGGGGTGCCCAGCGCTGCCGGAGTTGCAAAGCGGATGTGGCAGAAATTCTGGATGGGCCGTTTGAATTCAAGTCATCAGTACCGGAGCGTTAGCCTCAGGCGATGGGCTTGAGAAGGAATACCGGCACCAGCTGGGGTACACGATCCGAATACATATTTTGTGCCTGAACGAAAACCGTCTTTTTGGCCAATATCTGTTTAGGGCTGCTGTTCCCTGGTATTGCTGGCGAAATTGGAGTGCGCTGGATTCGGGCAGGCTTTATGGGCAGGCGCGTTCCCATCCTGGCAACTCCCCTGCTGCCTGCGGGTGGTTCGAAAGTTTTTCCGATGGTTTTTCTTCGCAGCAGGGAAGGTGGATTTTGAAGGCCGAGCCTTTTCCCGGTTTGCTCGAAACGTGAAGAAACCCGTTGTTCTGGCTTAGAATGTCGTAGACCTCTGGCAGTCCCATCCCTGTTCCGTCACTTTTCGTAGTGAAAGAGGGCTCCAGAATTTTATCCAAAGTCTGCCTGTCCATGCCGCAGCCGTCATCTTTTACGCAAAGCACCACAAACTCTCTGCTTCCGTCTGATCCGGCCTGATTGCCCGGGCAGGCCCCGTATAGATTAAAGGATTCTGTTTCAATGGTAATGGTGCCGCTGCCGCCAATGGCATCCTTTGCATTTACAGCCAGGTGAGTCAGCAGTTGATTCAGTTGCAATGGATCCATCTCGATTGTCCAATCGCCATTTCCCGGCTGCCAGTCAAGGACAATGTTTTCGCCTATATGATGCTGCATCATTGTCAGAGATCTTTCAATGCCCCGGTTCAGGTTGATTTTCCGGGGCGTGGCGGCCTTATTGGGTGCGCATCCCGTCAGGTCTTCCGTAATTTCGATGGAGCGCAGCGCGGCGTTTTTGATTTTTTTCAGATTCCAGTGAAGCGGCTTGGAGGGATGAACTGTCTCAAGGGATCTTTCCACGTGCTCTAAAATCGTATTTTGCATTTGGCGTAAACCGTAGCCCGCGCCGTTGGCCATCTGGCATATGGATTCCAGCTTTTTCGCCTGGGAAAACCGCTTTTCCGAATCTTTTTTTTGATCCGGTCTCCCCTTGTTTCCAGTGATATCGGTTGCTATTTCCATTCTTGCCCGGCGGCCGTCTATCCATTGAATCGCGTAATCATGGCACTCATACCGCCGCCCGTTCAAGGTGTTCCGGAATTCCCACTTATATCCGCCCGCGGGGTTTCCGTCCGCGTTCAGTAATTTGTCGTTCGTGCAGAAGGGGCACGGTCCTTCCTGATTTTTTTGAATGGCCTGCCAGCATTTTTTCCCGACGATATCAGTCCCCCATATGTTGCGTCCATAATCATTTACAAACAATATTTCATAGGTCTCCATGTCAGCAACATATACTATGGCCTCAATGGCGTTCATAAATGTCAACAGCCGCTCCTGGGATTTTTGAAGCTTTTTTTCGGCCTGTTTCTGTTTCGTGATATCCCGCACGTTGACCATTGCGCCGGCGTAACGATTGTGGGCCCCGAAAATTGGGTTGGCCGCGAGAATGATGTCTGCCTTTGTCTCATCTTTCCGAATGGAGGCCGCCTCAAACTCAGACCGGTCCCCGTTTTCACATTTCTGCAGGCATTTCCGGGCCTCCCCGGCGGACGGTGGGTCCAGAAATTCGGTAATGTGCTTTCCCGGCATTTCATCGGGGGTATAGCCGGCAATATCCGTAATCCGGTCATTGGCGAAGGTGATAGTGCCGTCCGGATCTAGCTTCAAGACCCCTTCATTAAGGTTTTCCAGCAATAAGCGATAGTTCGCCTCACTTTCGTGCAGTGCTTCCCGATAGTTTGCGTGTTCGGTAATATCGTTGGTGTAAAAAATAATGGCTTCCGGATTGCCGTGCCGGTCCAGGAGAAACTCTCCTTTTGTCTCAAACCAGCGATACGCCTCCCGGGCGTCCCGGTAGCGATACCTTGTTTTTCGACTATCCAGACTGTTCACAGATTCCGTGAAAACGGACTTAACATGGGCCATATCTTCCGGGTGGACAAAGTCAAATATATTTTTCCCGGCCAGGGCCTCCGGTTCATAGCCCAAAATTGCATGGGATGCATTTGTAAATTGAATATTGCCTGCCATGTCGGTTATTGAAACCAGTCCGAACATGCTGTCTACCATTTTTTGAAGCAAGCCGGCATCCATGGTAATGCCGGCCCCCTCCGGTCCGGTATCGTTTATTTGAAAAATGGGCGCACAACCCTGGCCGGGACCCCCTTCATTTTCCCCGGGGGCCGATGCTTCACTGTCCATACCACTGGAATCTTTTAAATGGCCGGCTGCTTCAGATGGCTGATCCGGTGCGTTGCCGCAGGAAGGGGGGGCTTCCTTGCCGGAAAGTTTTAAGATTTTGGAATAGTTGAGAATCAGATTCACATTTTTCTGGAATTGCCTGTTTGTAATGTCTCGCTCGAGTAAAAGATATCTAAAATGGAGCACATTTTTCAGGCGTACCGAAAGCGATTTCAGGTCCACGGGTTTTTGGATAAACTCGCTGGCGCCGGCTTTAATGATGGAAACGTAGTCGTATTCCTCTGTAAAACCCGTCATGACAATGACGTGCGAATCGTGTTTTTCCTTGATTTTCTGCAGCAACTCGATGCCGCTGATCCCCGGCATTTTGATGTCCGTGATAACTACATCGAACAGCTTTTTGTCCAATAGATCCAATGCCGCGTCGCCATTTTGGGCAGTAAGGCAGGTATAGCCCTGCCCCTCGAGGTTCATGGAGATCATGTCGGCGATGGCGGGTTCATCATCCACTACAAGCACCAGGACCGTATCAGGGACGGCGACGGTTTCGGTATCCATATGCGAAGGCCTTTTGGTGGATTGGTTCTGCTTTCAATGCAAGGTGTCGGGGAGGCGCGCAACCGCCTTTTGATGCATCAGCCTGTTTTTCAACGCCTTTTCCTTTGGATAAATTCCAATCCGGGAAAAAAGAGAGCCTTTCAAGGGAGGCTTGAAAAATTAAGTATAATTTTTTTTGTTGACGTAACATTCAATTTGAATATTATGTGAATCTAAGTTTATATTTTGAATATTTGTTTGATTAACTATTCAAAAAGAAGTCCTGTGTCAATAAAAAATTTCAAAAAGAATATAATCTGCTCGGCATGTGGGGAAGTACGGGATGAACTATGATATCGAACAAAATTTTTGTCGCAACTTTAAAGCTTTTGTTGAGGAGAACTATCCCCGGAAGGAGTATAAGCTCGCAGAAAAATTGGGTATTAGCGCACAGCAACTGGCCAATATAAAACAGGGACGCCGGGTCGGAACCGAATCCTGGCGAAGATGGGCTGCTGACCAGTTGGGTTTGGAATACCAGCAGTTAATCGGGGTGGAAGGCAGCCCCGGCGGGAAACCGGCCACGAATATCATCATCGAAGTCTTTGACAATGCCGCTGCAAAAGACCTTGAAGAGGGCATCGAGAATTATCGGAGCATTCCGCTGCATGAGGCGACGGACCTGGTAAGCGGCATTGATGGCCGTCTTTCTTTCAGCAACCCTGGAGGCGGGCGCCGGTCCATAATTATCGGTCGGCCGGAGCTTGAGGACCGGTCGGCTCATGATTTAAGGGCCTTGCGGATCACTGAAGATTCGATGTGGCCGCGTGTCCCAGCGGGCGCTGTTGTTTTTCTGGATTTGGATGACCGGCGGTTTGTGGACAATGCCATTTATGTGGTCCGTCATCCCTTTTCCGATCCGCCAATCGCCGTTCTCCGCTGCGTGAGAAGGCTTGAACAGGCCAGTTACCGCGGTTTTGTCCTTGTCAGTGAAAACCAGCAGTATCGGCCTGAAATGAGCCAACTCAGGTGGAATGCGCTTGTGGTGGGCCGCGCGGTGTGGATGTGGCGCGGCCTTGAAGGCACGCAGTTACGGCCGCCGATACCACAGAGCTGGAAAATGGAGGCCATCGATTGGCTGGCAAGCGGTATTGCGCATGACCTGAACAACTTCCTGTCCCCTGTTTTCGGCTATGGAGAAATGGCTCTTGCAGGTGCCGGGGACAATGAGCCCCTCAAAGAACAGATTAACCGCATTCTTGATGCGGGCAGAGGGATAAGGGCTCTTGCGCGCCAGCTTCTTGCCTTCAGCCGTCAGCGATTGCCCCAATTCTCCCGGGTAAACCTGACCCGGTTGCTACAAAACATGGAGCAGCGCTTGCGGTCCGGTCTTGGAAGCGGAATTGATTTTTTTATGGATCTGGCGGCCGGGCTGCCCGATACAAGCGGTGATAAGGGACAGCTTGAACAGGTTGTCCTCAACCTGGTCGTCAATGCCCAGGACGCCATGCCCAATGGCGGCAAGCTTGAAATCCAGACTGCCGCCGTCGAACTCGATGAAACCTACGCCTTGCGAAAGCACGGCGTTATGCCCGGAAACTACGTTCTCCTCTGCGTCAGTGACACAGGCATAGGCATGGATGCAGAGACGCTCAACCGTATCTTCGAGCCTTTCTACACAAGCAAGCAGAGGGATCAGTATTCCGGCCTTGGGCTGACCACGGCCTATGGTATCATCAAGCAGCATGGGGGCAATATCTGGGCCTACAGTGAACCGGGCCTCGGCTCTGTGGTCAAGGTTTATTTGCCTGCAGCTGCAGCTGCAGCCGGCAAGGCGGCATTGCCCCCGCCAAAAACGGTAGAAATGCAGTCGGAGGACCTCTTGCCCGGCCCGCGGCACGCGACAACCATTTTAGTGGTTGAGGACGAAGCCATTGTCCGCCAGCTCATTACAACGATGCTGAAAAACAATGGATACGAAGTGCTGGCAGGAGAAAGCATAGCGACGGCCATATCCGCCCTGAACTTTCACGGAGGCCCCGTGGACCTGCTGCTGACGGATGTGATCCTTCCGGATGGAAACGGCAGGGAGCTGTTTCAGCGGCTCGTCGGCCTCTGGGCTGGTCTTCGGGTTCTATACATGTCCGGTTATACGGAAAATGTTATTCTCCACCACGGCATCCTGAAGCGGCATATGCATTTTATAGAAAAACCCTTTAGTCGCGGGGGGTTGATTGGGAAGATAAAAGAAGTGCTGCACGCACCAGCTTCGGAAGAATAGTTTCAGCCGGATTTCAAAATTTTTTTTAAAAGCAGTTATTCCGTTTTGCTGCGGGCAGTTCGTTCCACCTCGGCGCCTGGCCCATGATTGCCATGATTGCGCGCTTTATTTTCTATGAGAAGATCCGAAAAGCATGTCAGGCCATTGCGGCAGCGTGAAAAAACCAGAAAAGGCGCCGAAATAACATCGGCCTTTTTTATAAGGCCGGGAGGATGAAAGATGACAGAGGAAAACAAAGAAAAGCCCCGCTCGCCATCCAATACGGCCCCATTCGCGGAAACTCGGCAATTCCGGGTGGAAGCAGAGCAAAAAGCCCAGGCCATCCCCCTTCCGGAGCTGGAATCCATGTCACTCGAAGAAATTCGGCAGGTGATACATGAAATACAGGTAAAGCGGCTCGAGGCGGAACTGCAAAATGAACGTTTACTTGACGTGCTTGGAACTTACAATGGCCAGGTTGAACTTTTTTCGATCCTCACCGAAAATATGCGCGACATTGTCACTTTGACAGACACTGAAGGAACAATCCGATTTATCGGCGACTCCGTCAAAGTATGCGGCTATGCCCCGGCTTTTCTGCTCGGAAAAAACGTGATGGATTTTGTGCATCCCGAAGACTTCCCGCATGTTTTGGCGGCACATAACGAACTGGTTGCCTCGGGCAACCCTGGCAGGCTCGAGTACCGACTCCGGTGCAGGGATGGTTCTTACCTGTGGGTTGAAACAAGAGGGGCCATTCATAAAGAAGAGCACCATCATTCGCAGGGACTGGTATTCACTACAAGGGAAATCACCGAGCGCAAGCGGGCAGAAGAGGCTCTCAGAGAGCAAACGGAATTCTTTCGTAAAATATCCGATAACATGTTCGATCTGATTTCTATCGCCGATCTGGAAGGCAATTATAAATATATCGGCTCTTCCCGTAATCTCCTGGGTTATGACCCAGGCACCCTTACAGGGAAAAATTTTCTGGAATTTATTCATCCCGAGGATATTCACACCCTGTCGACGGTTTTTGCGGAGGGCCTGCAAAAAGGCGAAAAGTCGGGTAAGGCTGAATACAGGTATAAAAAAGCAGACGGCGAATACTTGTGGCTGGAAACCATCGGGAAAGTGATTGGTGACGCGTCCGGCAACCCGGAGGAGGTCATCTTCAGCACAAAGGATATAACAGAGCGCAAGCACGCGGAGGAAAAAAATTTCAGGATCCAGCAACGTTTCGATTTCGCCCTGCAAGCGACCAATACGGGGCTGTGGGATTGGAATATGCAGACCGGAGATGTCGTATTTAACGCGCAATGGGCAGCCATGGCCGGTTATTCGCTTGATGAGCTCAGGCCGCTGACCATTCAGACATGGAAGGATTTATGCCATCCGGAGGATTTGGGGCACGCCTATGCATTATTGGAGAAATGCCTTGAAAAAGAATCTGTCAATTTCGAATGGGAAGCCAGGGTACGGCACAAGGACGGCTCCTGGGTATGGGTGATGGATCGGGCCAAAGTTATAGAATGGGATGAATTCGGGAGGCCTTTTCGAATGATCGGGACCCGAACCGACATCAGCGACAGAAAAAGAAGCGAACAGGCACTAAGTGAAAGCGAAATGCGGTTCCGGACCATGGTTGAAAACCTGCCGGGGGGAATCTTTGCCCATGATCTGAACGGACGAATATTCCTTGTTAATGACAGGGCATGCAAAAACACCGGCTATTCACGGGATGAATTGTTACATATGCCCGTCTGGGAAATTGATCCCAACGCCGCCGATCCCAAGGTCCAAAAAGAGTTGTGGCACGAGCTGGAAACCGGACAGTCAGCGCCTATTGAATCCTTTCACATAAGGAAGGACGGCACGCGGTATCCTGCTGAAATCCATCTGAACGGCATTCTGCTGGCCGGAGAACCCGTCATTCTGCCCGTGGCTTTTGACATCACCGAGCGCAAGCGGATAGAAGCGGAGCGCGCTGAGCAGCATGCCCTGATCAGGGCTATTTACAGAAACGCACCGCTTATGATGATGGTCGTGGACAGCACCCGTCGTCTGCGGCAGGTCAATGGTTTTGCCGCGCAGTTCGCCGGACGGACTGTGGAAGAGATGCTGGACCTGCGAGGCGGAGAGGCGCTGCGCTGCCTCCATGCGCTGGATGATCCCCGGGGTTGTGGTTTCGGGAGATTTTGCAAGGATTGCACCATCCGCAACAAAGTGCTTGAAACCCTTGAAAACGGTGTGGCGCATCTGCAGGCCGAGGCCTCGTTCAACTTCTCTTCGGGAGGCCAGGCGCGAGAGCTGACACTCCTGGTCTCAACGACGCCTATTACATTCCAAGGGGAAAACATGGCGCTGGTGATCATGATGGATATCAGCGAGCGAAAGCAGGCCGAAAAAGAACAAAAAAAGCTGCAAGCCCAGTTGACCCAGGCCCAGAAAATGGAATCGGTCGGTCGGCTGGCAGGCGGAGTGGCCCATGATTTCAACAATATGCTCACCATCATTAATGGTTATGCGCAAATTTCCATAGAAATGCTTGACCCTGCGGTTCCGCTTTATAAAAATATCTGGGAAATATTAAACGCCGGCAAGCGTTCAGAGGGGCTTGTCCGGCAACTGCTGGCATTTGCGCGACGACAGACAATCAATCCGGTGCCGCTGGATTTAAACGACACGATTTCCAATATGCTGAAGATGCTTCAGCGTTTGATCGGTGAAAATATTGATCTGGTCTGGCATCCCGGCAGCAATCTGTGGCAGGTGAAAATTGACCCCTCGCAGGTCGATCAGATCATGGCCAATTTTGCAGTCAATGCCGGAGATGCCATTTCAAATGTGGGCAGATTGATCATAGAGACAAAAAACGTCGTGCTTGATGAAGCGTATTGCAGGCGGTACTCCTATTTTGTACCGGGAAAATACGTCATGCTGAGCGTCAGTGATACCGGCTGCGGCATGGAAAAGGAGGTTCAGGACAACCTGTTTGAGCCGTTTTTTACGACCAAGGGAATCGGGAAGGGAACAGGTTTGGGTTTGTCCACGATATACGGCATCGTCAAGCAGAACAACGGGTTTATAAATGTCTACAGCGAGCCCGGTCAGGGGACGGTTTTCAAGGTATATCTGCCTCCCCATGAAGCGCAGCAGGCGGTTGCCACGCCGAATGCAAAGGAATCCGCAAGGAAAATGCCTTCTGGAGATGAAACCATCCTGCTGGTGGAGGATGAACCGGCGATTTTACGGATGGGCCGGGAGATGCTTGAAAAGCTGGGCTACACGGTGCTGGCCGCTGAAAAGCCGGAGGACGCATTACAACTTGCCAAAGAACATGGCCCCCGGATTCACCTGCTCATAACCGATGTGATCATGCCGGAGATGAACGGCCGTGAGCTTGCCTCCAAGCTCTCAGGCAGGTTCCCTGGCCTCAGGACCCTTTACATGTCGGGATATACCCGGGATGTGATTGCCCACCATGGTGTGCTCGACGAAGGCGTGCATTTCATTCAAAAGCCTTTTTCCATTCAGAATCTCGCAGTAAAGGTACGCGAGGCGATTAACGGGGAATAGATTTACCGCAAAACAAGACCGGCACAGCCATGAGTGCTGCCAATTCCACTATTCCCGCGGCTGTTCAAGGTATGCGTTGAAAAAGTCCTCGAAGTTTGCAAAATAGTCCTTTTCGATGCTGCGGGTTTTCGGGCACCCGCCTGGTGCACCTGGCGCATGAGATAGGTTTCACTGTTTTTCTCCGGGTGAAGGGAGGCAATCCTGCCAGGCGCTAAATAACCCCGCGGTAAAACGCCAGCTGCCGAAAATTTTCCTTGAAGGGCCCGATAAGCTTTTGAAATTCTGCCTTGTCAAGCGGCTGTTCGCTGCGCCCCGCGGCAGCAAGGGCTTCCACTTCGGAAGCTTTTGAACAGCCCGCGATAGCAACGGTTATCGGTTTGCTTAAGGCATAACGCAACAGCAGATCAGGGGTCACTCCGAGATGCGGCGCAATGTAATGGCCAGCCCCGAAAATTTTCATGCCGATGACAGCGATTCCTTTATCCAGGGCTGCCGGGAGCGTTCTGGTCAGAAAACCGCCCAGCAACTCCTCAACGGGATTGACCGGAATCATGACAGAATCCACGGGCAGCGATTTGACCGCCTGGGCAAGAACGCCGGGGTCGTGGTGTCCGGTAACCCCGATAAAGCGGACTTTGCCTTCTGCTTGAGCCTCCACAAAGGCTTCAAGCGCTCCGCCGGGGCCCGATATCACGGACAATTCCTCAAGGGTTCGAACGTCATGGATCTGCCAGAGATCAAGATAAGCGAGGTTAAGCCGCTGCAGGGTTTCTTCGAGGTCTTTGCGGGCACCATTTTTGTCCCTGCTTGCTGATTTGCTGGTTTGAAAAACACGGCCCCTTTCTTCCGGATCACGCTTCCAAATTCCGCCGTAATAAACCTCGCTGTCCGAATAAACGCGGGCGCTGTCATAATAGGTGATGCCCTCGGCGATAGCCGAACGGATGACCCGATGCGCAGCTTGGGTTTTCCCGGTGGTTCGGAGAACGCCTTCGCCGCCCAATCCCACGCGGGTGACCATTCGTCCGGTTGTTCCGAAAGGGACTGTCGGGATTTGCTTGTTTTCCATGGCACGGGGTATCCCTTAAATTTTTCCCGCTAAGGGAGGGGGTTGGTCACAACGTCGATTTTTTTATTAAACTATCCATAAAAAAATAAAAATCAAGCCAATGCCCTGATGGGCACCAGCCCGTGCTTTTCATAGACAGCCGAGGTCTTATCCGCCCGTACCGGGTCCCCAGGGAAATCCAGGGCAATATTGGTGCCTTCATGCTGCCATGGGTTCCCATCGTTTTCGAAATGATCCAGATCCGCCGTCCAGTCCATATTTCCCCTCCGCTGTATATCAAAGATTAAAAAAATTTAACATTTACAGCCATTTTGTTCAATGGTGCAGACCTGTATTTTTCTTGACAGTTTTGGTTTTTAAAGCAGGGAGTGGCTATGTTGCCGGGGATTTTTCGATGCGGGAAAGATGAACTCCAGAACCTGCTCATAGCTGTCAAAAATGAGCATCCATATTGTAGTTCATCTCAGCCTACTCTGCAGGATAGGCAGTCTATATTCTATTTGTAACTTTTATGTTGACAGCTATTTTCAGGTTAAATAAGACAGATATTCAAAATTCAAAGTTACCGTAACCAAATAATATTCATTATGAATGTTAAATCAGTAAAAAATAATTGTTCTTTTACATAGCTTCGAAACACTTTTGTAATATTTTTGCGATAAATTGCACTGGCAGTAATCCTGGATGGGCCGGTACGGAAACAGCCAATCAATTCAGGCTATATATTGAGTTTAACGTCATGCTTATCCAGAATAAGTCAATGCTCGATTATCAAAAGGGGTGTTTTTTGTATTCTTATAATTGTTTAGCATTTTGAGACAGTTTCACAAAATTCTTTTCGCTTTACAAGCAAACTAAACTGCTTTTTTTGGGATCTTGAATGCAGCATATTCTCTTATAACCCGTCTGTTATGAAAGAAAAAAGTGGGACTGGAGTTTCTAATGGGCAGAGGTGTCAGGGGTGAAATCGGGCCCAAGGTTTTGCTGGTGGATGATGACAAAGAGTTGTTAGAGATGCTTCAAGACGTTTTAATTTTTTCAGATTTCGCCGTAGATATTGCCCGGGACGCTACGGAGGGATACAGATTGCTCAGGGCAAAGAGATATGATGCTGTCTTTATAGATATCGTACTGCCCGGTACCAGCGGCATAGAATTATTAAAGGAGGTAAGAGCAGTTCAACCCGAAACGCCAGCAATTATGTTTACCGGAAAGCCATCTGTAAAGACTGCCGCTGAAGCCCTTCGAGTTGGAGCATTTGATTATCTTTCCAAGCCCGTTGAGCGAACAGTTTTTCTCAAGACCGCCAAGCGCGCAGTCGAAACTAAAAAACTCAGACAAGAAAAAAACCGACTGGAAGAGGAAAACCTGAAGTATCAAAAAAGCCTTGAGTTTTTGGTTGAGGAGAGAACTCATCGTATGCGCCGCCAGAAAGAATTTCTTGAAAACATATTGGAATCGCTTTCTCATCCCTTTTATGTGGTAGACGTTAATGATTTTACCATCAGCATTGCCAATTCAGCGGCAAACTTTGGCGGTATAACCAATAAATCGACCTGTTATGAATTAATCCATGGAAGAGCAGATCCTTGCGACAGCCGTGAACACTATTGCATCATACAAGAGATAAAAAACACCTGCAAATCTGCTACAGTAGAGCATCTGCATTATGATGCAAACGGGAAAGCCTCGGTTGTTGAGGTTCATGGCTATCCGATTTTTGGCGAAAAGGGCGAGTTGACTCAGGTTATCTTTTATTCCCTGGATATCAGCGAGCGCAAGAGGCTGGAATCTATTGCTGCAGCGCAAAATCTGATGGATAACATTGGGTACATTTTTTCAGGCATTCGCCATGAAATCGGAAATCCGATTAATTCTTTGAAAACCTGTCTGAGTCTCTTAGAAAAACAAATAGATTCACTTTCAACAGAAAAAGTCCGGGAGCTTGTCCGGGATGCTACGGCAGAAAATGCCCGAGTGGAATATTTGCTGAACTCTTTAAAGAACTTCAGCTTTTTCGAGCACCCCCAAATCGAAAGAGTTGACCTGGTGGAGTTCATGCAAATGTTTCAACCGCTTATCAAAGAAGACCTGGACAGAAAGGCAATCGCGTTTGAAATGGAAATCCCGTCAGAACCGTGCCTCGGCTGGATCGATTCCAGGGCCCTGCATCATGTCCTGCTTAACCTGCTCGCCAATGCCGTGGATGCCACTGAGAGAACCGACCACCCCCGGCTTGTCATCAGCGTGCGAAAAGGGTTTCGTCTGATTCATGTGGAATTCAGCGATAATGGTCATGGGATGTCTGAGCAGGAGCAAGCTGATCTTTTTAAACCATTCCATACAACAAAGCCAAAGGGGACCGGTCTCGGGCTGGTAATGGTCAATAAAATGCTGTCCAAAATGAATTGTTTAATTCAAGTCTCAAGCCGTGAGGGTTTTGGCACCACGGTCATCATAAGCATTCCGGAGGCCTGAATTGAAGACATCCGGAACCGGAAAAACACTTTTGATTGTAGACGATGATCCGGTTTTCCGCAAATATATTTCCAGATATCTTTCCAAGAATGGCCTGAAAATTCTTATTGCCCATACAGGCAGGGAGGCCTTGGATTTATGCTCTCGTCACTGGGTGGATCTGGTTCTGTTAGATCAGCGCCTGCCCGATAAAAAAGGTGTAGAGCTTTGTAAATCTTTTATCGCCCACAATGACCAATGCAAAATTATTTTTATTACAGCTTATCCCAGTTTCGACAATGCCGTAGCCGCAATAAAAGAAGGGGCCTACGACTATCTTTCCAAACCCTTTGAGTTGGAGGAACTAGACCTGGTTCTGGATCGAGCCTTACGTGCTCTGTCCCTGGAGCAGGTTGAGCAAATTCAGCAGTACCAATCCTTGCGGGAAAGCCAGGAAACAGTATTGATCGGAAGGCACAAGGGGCTTGCCGGGGTCCAGGAATTTATTGATGTTGCCGCATCTTTTAGTACACCTGTGCTGATCACTGGCGAAACGGGCTCGGGCAAAGGCCTGGTGGCAAAATCGATACATTTTTCAGGGCGATATCAACACGGACCGTTTATAAGCGTTAATTGTGCAGCCCTATCTGAAAATCTCATCGAATCGGAATTGTTTGGCCATGAAAAGGGTGCTTTCACGGGAGCCCAGGAGGCCAAAAAGGGCGTTTTTGAAATGGCAGAAGACGGCACGCTTTTTTTGGATGAAATTGGGACCCTGCCCCTCTATCTACAGTCTAAACTTCTGGGTGTGCTGGATGCCAAAGAGATTCGGCGAGTCGGCGGCGAATCCTCCAAACCTGTTGACGTTCGAATTATCGCGGCCACCAATATGGATGTTGAAGAGGCTGTAAAAAACCAGACCTTCAGAGAGGACCTTTATTTCCGTCTCAATGTCCTGCGCATACATGTTCCTCCCTTGAGAGATCGCATTGATGATATCCCGGAGTTATGCCACCATTTTGTTCGGCATATCTCCAATGATTCTCGCATTGTGTTGCTGGAAGACGAGGTCGAAAAGTTGAAGAATTACTCCTGGCCGGGAAATGTCCGAGAATTGCAAAACATTATTGAACGGGCCTTTATCCTTCGTAAAACCAATAAATTGCATCCTTCGAAACTGCTTGAAACTACCCAAAATAGCAGCAAATCAGGAATTCCTGTTTCCGAGGGCACATCTCCAGCCGGTCTTGGCGATGAGACCGAAAGGGCATCGCTTGTCACTCTCCCGGAAATGGAGAAACATCATATCCATCGCACGCTCCAGGCCTGTTCCGGCAACCGGAGTCAAGCCGCGCAATCCCTCGGTATCGCCCGAGCTACCCTTCTTAGAAAAATCAAAGCCTATAACCTGTAGCAAACTGTTTTAAAACGGCACACTGCCTCAAAACGACTCACTCATTTCAGATGAATTCGGGAGAGGTGATTTTGTCGCAAGTATTTAACGTATCGATATATTAACTGAAAAGCGTTATATGTACAAGTATGGCACGGTCATTGCCTATTCCTTTGAAAACACAAAGGAGGTAAGGCAAGCGATGAATACTGTCCTTATCGTCGACGATGAGGAGATCTTCCTTTCACATATTGAAACAGGGCTGGCAGAGTACAAAGATTATTTCACCGTCCTTACCGCTAAGAACGGCAAACAGGCTGCAGAGATTCTGCAATCTTCCTTTGTGGATCTAGTTGTGACAGACCTCAAGATGCCAGAGATGGATGGATTTGAACTACTGGCATTTATTGCCTCAAACTTTGCCACCATCCCTGTCATAGTCATGACCGGATTCATGGCCCCGGAAGTAGAAAGGCAGCTGAGAGCTACGGGTATCCTAACTATGATTGAAAAGCCCTTTGAGCTCGGTGCTTTGGCCGAGTCCATCATTGAAGGACTTGAAACCGGAGCCGAAGAGGGTGTGCTGACGGGGGTCTCACTGGACAGTTTTATCCAGCTTATAGAGATGGAACAAAAAACATGTCTTCTTGAGGTGCAACGCAAGGGGGAGGACATGGAGAGGTGCCTGCTGCTTTTTGCTGATGGGGAACTCTATGACGCGGCTTGGGGAGAACTTAAAGGAGAAAAGGCAGCCCATAAAATCATTGGTCTAAAAGATGTGCAAATCCGCTTCAAGAAACTGTCACCCGGTAGGAAAGTGAAAAGACGCATAGAAAAACCACTAATGTCGATTTTAATGGAGGCCACAAGATTGAGAGACGAAGCAGAAGACAAACAGGGAGGGGAGGGGACTGATTCGCAGGCAAACGGGAACTCCAGGAAGTCTGTTTCAGAAGATTTTACACTCTTGGAGGAAGACCTTGTATTGGATGCTGAAGACCTTGAATTAGATGAGGAAGAGTTGTCATTGGGTGATGATTATGATGAGGATGATGACGGTTATGATGAGGATGCCGCAGATGAAAAGGAGAATTCTCCTGAGCCTTTGAACGAGAAAGCAGCCGCTGCCACCCACTCTACCGTAGAACTAAATTCGCCACAAAAAAATGAGCCCAGTAGCACTATCAAGAAAAAACATTCCGGCAGCACGCCTGAGGCTGCGCCGGAAGCATCAGACACAGAAAAACCAAAAGGAGGAATTCAAATGGCAGTCAAAAATGTATTAGAAGAAATGTCCCAGGAAATTGACGGACTGGTCGTTGTGGCTATTTCCGGGTTGGATGGTGTCCTTCTCGGCCAGGTGAACCCCGGAGGCGCCCAAACTGAATTTTTTGGTGCCAGATTTGCCATGCTCATGAAGATGGAGCAAAAAATTACCCAAGAAAGCGAAAAAATGGGCGGTTTGGAAGAAAACATCATGCAGTCGCAGAACATGTTTATTTACACACAAATGCTCGGGAAAAGCTACTACCTTGCCATCGCCATAAGCAAAGAGGGAACCTTGGGAATGGTACGGATGGTGGCGAAAAAATTCGAAAGCAAGTTAAGGTCGGAACTGGGTCTATAAATAGATTTTTTTTCTGCCTTATTTTTTTCCACACAGGACAAAAACCAGACGAAGCAATAGGGAGGCATAAAATGGCAAGCGAAGAACAGAAAAAACAGAATCTGATAAGAATGAAAAATCTTATGATTGAGGGAATGGCCAAGGCTTTGTGGGATCTTTTCGGGGAAAGCGCTAATGCAACCATGATAGAGGTGGGAAAAGACATTCTGGGAATCATGGAGAAAGAAATGGGCTTGGAGATAGCCGGAGAGAAACCGAAGGATGTAATGACTGAGGTCGGAAGGATCATGGTCGATGAATTCGGGTATATCGAATCCTTCCAGGTCGAGGAAGACGGCAATGAAATCTCCTTGTACGTAGATAAATGCATGGGCTGGAATTTGACCCAGGCAATCATGAAAACCGGAGTGGAAGTCCCGTTTACCTGCCCTATCATGAATGTGGGGCAGGCTGCCCTCATGCGCTTGGGGATACCGGTTCATAAACGAGTCGAGCCCAGAGAAGATGTCAAGGGCAGCAGAATTGTTTTTACAATGGAACAGTAAGGGATAACAGGTTGATATTGCAATTATGTCTGCTATTTATTCCATGGATGAACCCCCGATTTTTGTGCAACGCGGCGACAGGTTAGCGCTCTCTGAAGCAAGTTATTATCAGGATTTGCTTTATAGAACCGTAAAGATCGGGACTGAATTGGAATTTGCGCTGCCCAAGGGGGTGACGCGGCAGGATTTTCAGCCGGAAATTGAGAAACTGTTGACGCCATCAAGGGACATGAATCGTCTGGGAGAACTGGGGGTTTTTGATGTCGTCAAAGAGCATTGCGGCGTGGAAGTCCAGGTCATCGGCCGGCACCCCCACTGGGATTCTCTTTTGGATCAGTATCACCAAATTGTGCAGCCCTTGCTGCAGCAGGGCATTCGCATGCGGCCAACCTGCGGTCTTCACTTTCATTTGATCGCAATCGGTCTTGCTGAAAATATTCCCGAAATTATTCTGGCGAATTTGTGGAACATGGCCAGAAAGTACGCCCCGGGTTTAAAATTTCTTACTTCCGGAGGCAATACATGGGAGGGGCTCTGCCGGCGAAGACAGAACAATGCCCATCAGGAATTTTTGCGGCAGTCCCCGATGTCCATGAGTATGCGTGAAATACAGCAGCGCTTGAAAAACAGTCTTGAAGTTCCGGAGCATCAGAACTTTTTTAACCTGGAACATCTGGGCTTTGATCGGGATGGCGGCATCAAGCAGTTTCATATAGAATTTCGCTTTCCGGACGGCGATCTCTCACCGGTTTCAATTACGTCTAAAACCTTCCTGTATTTGGCAATGCTGTTGAAGGCTGTTGAAATATCCAAGTTCGGGCTTCTTCACGTGGGAAAGATCCGTGATTGGAACCGGAATAAAGACCTGATGGATTTGATTAGCAACAACGAGGGGGCTATGGCCACCAGCGATACATCGCAAGCATTGGACAGGCTCGAGGAATACCGAAAAAATGCCGGGGATCTGCTTAAATTTTTAAAGAGCATATTTATTCTTCTGGACAACCCCTCGGAGGTCTTGCTACAGGCCTTGGCTGAAAAACCCATCTCCCTGAGAAGGATTGAATCCGATGACTGGAAAAAAATTGACAGGAATCTGAGTCGGTTATTTGAAGCCGAGAAAACTTTCGATCAAGTCGATTATCGACTCATCAAAATCATAGAGCTTGGTCTCGTAGAAAACATGCCAAATTTTGAGGAATGGCTGACCATGACGGCGATTCAGGCAAACATTTCAAGGGAAAATGTCCGATCCCGAATTGCCGGATACAAAAGACGGGACCCTGTCTGGGCACCTGAATTAGGAAGGATGGTTTTTTTTAGATAATGTGCGGTCTTGCGGGAGTCCTAGTAGGAAAGAATCCTCGACAAGCAGGGATGAAGGAAATAGGCGAGCTTTTTACCGCGAGTCTTTTGGCCAATGAAGAGCGCGGCAGAGACGCGACAGGCGTTGCCTCAATAGACAGATACGGCGCGGTCCGGGTTAAGAAGGGGCCGCAGCCGGCCTCGCAATTTGTAAAAACAGGGTCATACAGCGCATTTATGAAAAATCTCGAAAACAATGAAATCTCGGTCTTGCTTGGCCATACCCGAAGACCAACAAAAGGCAGCCCTTTGGAGAATGACAACAACCATCCGATTATGGTTGGCGATATCGTGGGTATCCATAACGGCACCATTACAAATGACGATGAAATTTTCCTTTCCATGGAAAAGAGGCAGGACAAAAAAAGGAAACGCATCGGTTCTGTAGACAGTGAGGCAATTTTTGCGCTAATGGATGATGTGGACCTCATGAAACCTTTTGAAAAATGGGCCAATGGAATCAAAACAGTGGCCTCGTTACTGGTGGGCTCTTATACTACCCTGTTTTTTAACAAGACCCTGCCTCATATGCTTTTTCTATTGAAATACGATAACCCGATTTCAGTTCACTATTGTCCGGATTTAAATGCATTGTTTTTTTCCTCACGCTATGTGTTTTTACGTAAAGCCTTTGGCAAATCCGTCATCACGGAGGCTCTGCCCAGCAAGACGGGATATGTTTACGATGCCACACTGCTGGGGCAAAAACATAAGGAACCGATGATCCAATTCGGGCTATCCCAGTTAAGAAAACAGTATCCCAAATCTGATAAGGAGACTTCATTATGATCTTTCGCTATACAGGAGCAAGTTATTAATGATGGAAACACAACCACAGGGGAAAAGACATTTTGAAAGGCTTGCTTTGTCCTATGGAGAAAACAGCACAGGCCTTTTCAGTCTTCTTGTTGTCTCTGGAAGGGAAATCAGCCGCTTTCATGCACGTATCCTGGATATAAGCGGAGGAGGGATGCGCTTGGCCGTCAAAAAAGAGGATGGCAGGGCAGTTAAAATCGGCGACCGCATTTCGTTTAAGAAACTGTTAGAAAATGAAAAACTTTCTTTCTGTATCGGAGTTGAACTTGAGATCCTATGGGTTTTAGAGGCCGAACTCCTTACTCATGTCGCTTTTGGCTGTGAGTACCGAAACCTTTCCGGGGCCTTGCGTGATAAGATTATAAAATTCGTTGCCTCTGAAATTCAATCGAGAAGTCATCAAAGGCGATTGAGCGCCAACCGCTCTGCCCTTTGAAGCGAAACTATCATGCCCAAAGGATAGACAGTTGCGAACAAATAAAATAATGGTGGTGGACAATGATCCAGTCATGCGGGCCTTGATGGCAAACCATCTCCAGAAAAGAGAATGCCAGGTCATTACCGCCAATGACGGTCTCTCTGCATTGGAAATATTGTCCACACAGACCCCGGATGTTATTTTTATAGATCTTGTAATGCCCAATATCAACGGTGATAAGGTTTGCCACATCATTCGGAGTCGACCTGCTCTATCCAACTGTTTGCTCGTAATGATTACGGCTGTTGCGGCAGAGGAGAAGCCTTCCCCTGAAAAATATGGCGCCGATATTGTTCTTGCCAAGCAGCATTTCAAAAAATTGTCGAGAAATATCGATTCGATATTATACGATTATGAGCAAGGAGGGGCGGAGAGCCTGAAGGGCAGGACAATCGCTGCAGATCAGGTGTACGAACGGTCAATTACCAGGGAGTTGATGGACGCTCAAAAGCATTATAGAGCGATATTGCAAAACATGTCCGAAGGTCTGGTGGAATTGGAAAAGGATTTAAGAATAGTTGATATAAATCCTGCAGCGCTCGTCATCACCGGGCGTGGGGAAGAAGAGTTGTTGTCCATTAGCTTCCCGGACTTGTTTCCCAAAGCGGATCAGCAAATGATTCAGGAGCGGATAACAGAAGCCAAAAGGGCCAAGCAGGAAGTCTCAATCAATAGACCCCTCAATCTCAATAACAAGTCGGTAACTTTCAAGATAATTCCCGTTTTTCGAGATTTTCATACATATTTGTTAATAATCCTGAGAGATCTGAGCAAATGGAAAAATCTGGAATCTCAGCTAATGCATGCTCAAAAAATGGAGACGATTGGCACGATGGCGAGTGGGGTGGCTCATGATTTTAATAATATATTGAATATAATAACAGGTTATGCTGAACTTATAGAAGCGGGCCCATACGAAGAGCAAATACATCAAAAGGGATTGCGCAGAATCAAGGAGGCAAGCTATCGCGCTAGGGACGTCATACGTCAACTGCTTCTGTTCGGCAGAAAAGAAGAAGAACGAAAAATTCCTCAAGAACTCGGATTGCCTGTAAAAGAAATACTTAAAATGGTTCGCTCCACTACATCTGCATGCATTGAAATTCAAAAGTCCATTGCCCCGGACTTGCCAATGGTCGAGGCGGATCTCGCCCAAATTTGTCAAATAGTAGTCAATCTATGTAAAAATGGCATTGATGCAATGGGCGATAAGGGAGGCACTTTGTCGATCAAACTGGAACATGTTACTTTGTCAGACCAAGAGAGGAGGGCGGGCTTGGATCAAATGCTTTCCGGAGAAAGCTTTGTTAAACTCACCGTTAGTGACACGGGTCCAGGAATTCCCCCCGAACATCAGGACCGCATATTTGACCCTTATTTCACAACGAAGCAAATGGATGAAGGCACAGGCTTGGGACTTTCCATGGTTCAGCGGATAGTGGAGAACCATGCAGGACATATTAAAGTCTCCTCCAGGGTTGGGGAAGGGGCGACTTTTGATCTATATTTTCCGATTGCACTGAAAGGCCCAAATGACTCAAAAAAGAGAAGAAACAGTAGGCAGCAGCCCTTGCCCCACGGGAATGAATCCATTCTCTTCATAGACGATGAGAAAACCGCAGTGGAGTTAAATCAAATTCGCCTGGAAAAGCTTGGTTATCGAATAAAAGGCGAAACTGATCCGAAACGTGCGCTGGATCTTTATGTTACCGACCCGGAACAGTTTGATCTCATTATCTCCAATATTTCCATGCCGAAGATCAGCGGAGAAACGCTTTGTAAAAAAGCCTTGGAAATCCGACCTGATATAAAAATTATCGTTTGTTCAGGAAGCAGGCCAAAAAATGCGGAAATTCTTTTGGAAACCAATTCTAATATTGAATATCTTGACAAGCCTGTTGACATACAAACGGTGGCCACAACGATAAGAGATCTTTTAGACCGATAATGGATAACTTTTAAGGAATTAGAATGTATGAGCCAAAAACATCATGAAATATTCGAAATAAATTGAAAGGTTATATTGGATTTTCAGAATAATTGAGCCTATTTGGGGGCTTTTTTAATGGACAAAAAAGGCGGGGAGTGTGGCTGCACACGACCGCAATGATGGTGTCGATATGCCCGAGTATTGTGGCAACACTTCTTCTAAGTAATAGTTCCGCTCAACCTTTTTTTGTGGAATCATCGAATACACTTTTAGGCCCGCCCAGGCATTAATCAGGGGGGGGTGCTATGAATTCGCCCAATACGGTCGGTTTCGCGTGGACAAGGACGGGGAGCTGCTGCTGACCGGGTTGTATGATGCGAACCTGGACAAAGTGGAGCCGCCCGGCAAAGATTAACCGCGCTTTTTCACTTTTTTGGTGCTTTCTGGATCGGTTCGGCTACGCGCCCGAAGCCTTTTCAGCCGGATTTGAGGAACCAGTCCACCGGCCGGCGGAGGCTGACCGGATCGGGGTAGCCGGCCAGGTAGCCGACGCGCAGGACGAACCGGGGAATCATGTCGGTGGAATGGTTGGCGGCCAGTTTGTCCAGACCCCATTTTTCTTCCAGCCACTGTGTCATGGGATGCAAGGCGATATGGCGCTCCCGGGCCATAAGTGCCATTCTTTCAAAGCGCCGGCCTGAATCGATGATATCTTCCGGTGTACGGCCCGAGCCGCTGATGACGATCCAGCCGCCCCCCTGGGCTGCCAGCCCGGCCGTTTGTTCCACCCCCTGCTCCCGGAAGGATTCCTTCAGAAAATCCTTGGGAGAGACGAAAGTTCTTACGAACCAGCCCTTTAGCCCGGTGATCCCCATTCCGGCTGTTGTCAGGCCGTCCCGGTGCCGTCGGGCGGCCTCTCTGCTCAGCCTCAGCCAGGCCGTCAATTCCTCCTGGGCCGCATCGCGCCGGGACTGCCGGCGGAAGGTCTCCACCGCCCCTTCCGCGATGCAGCGGGCGTGATCGGTTCCCCTTGGAAAATAATGCAGCATGCCGCCCAGGGGCTGGGACAGGGCCTTTATGTCTGCGGTTGACAGCTCGCGGTCCAGATGGCCCTTCTTGACCGTCATGCGCTTTTCCAGGCGTTCCAGCGGATAATCCGTGGGAGTGGCTTCTTTTAAGTGAACCCGCATGACTTCCGGGTCATGGGCGCTCCGCGCCAGGACTTCGACTTCTGCCGACAAGCCCAGGGCGCCGGCGGCGAGGGAAAGGTTTTCGGCAAACGCCCCCAGCGACAGAAGTGTCTCCGTATTTTCCGGGTCCACCTGTGGCAGGAGCCGCTCCGGGTCGGCCATGAGGGTCCATTCGTTCAAACTCTCGGGGCGGACGATCCAGGGCTGGGTGTTGTGGCCGCTGGGGGCGAGTGATGCGTAGCGAAGAATCTCTCTCCTGCGTTCATCCAGTGGGCCCGCTGTTTTCGGCCCGGCCGTGGAGCGGGGCAGATCGCCCCGGGTGATGCCCCCGCAGCCTGAGAACCCGATGCCGGTCGCCGCTATCAGGCCGGCGGAAATCGTGGTGCCTAAAAATTGTCTCCGATTCATGCAGCTTGCCTCCCTCTCTGTTTTATCCCCGTTTGGTGGCACCTCAGGCGTATGGTGGGTGGGGGAACTTTTTTTATTGATTCGGTTTCTCCGGCTTCCCGGGCTTTTCCTCCGATTGGCTCCCCTGCTTGGGATGCTCGGCTTCTTCCATCACATCCCTGGCGGCACTCAGCTCGGAGCTTATCTGAACCTTCGGTGCCTCAGTCGGGGCCTGTTCAGAGGCAGCGGACTTCGGGCCTTTGCCGGCAATGTACAGGGGAGGCGCCGCGCCTTCCTTGTCCACGCCGAACCAGATGGTGCGGTGGGGAAAGGGGATTTCGATGCCTCTCTCGTCAAAGACCCGCTTCATCCGTTCCAGAAATGCCCGCCTTACAGAGAAGTGTCGCATGGGAAGGGTTTTTATCCGCACACGGATTTCCACTGCGGAATCACTCAACTTGTTCAGGCCGAACACCTCCAGGTCTCCTGTCATATAGGTGTCCCACGGTTCCTCCCCGCGAAGTTCAACGGTAACATCCTGAAGCGCCTGGAGCACCTCGCCGTAGCTTTCCCGGTATGCCACCCCCACATCCATGAGCGCATAGCCGTAATCACGGTTGTAGTTGCTCACGGTGGTTACGTCGCCAAAAGGCACCACGTGAAGGGTCCCCCAAAGATCCCGCAGGGAGAGCGTCCGGATGGTAAGGCGTTCAACCGTGCCCGTGTGGCCTCCGGCATCCACCCAATCCCCCACGGAAATGGCGTCTTCAAGGAGTATGAAAGCGCCGGTGATCACGTCCTTGACCAGGGTCTGCGCACCGAAGCCGATGGCCAGCCCGAGAATGCCGGCGCCTGCGATAAGCGGAGCGATATTGATTCCGAGTTGAGACAAAACCAGCATTGCGGCAATGAGCACCAGGGTGATGCGAATCACGTTTTTCAACAGCGGCAAAAGCGTCAGTTTGCGGGTGCTGGCCCCGTTTGCGGTCGATTCCCGGGCAAGCGTGCGCCCGATCATGGCGGTGACAATTTCCCACACCAGGAAAGCGCCCGCGATAATCAGGGCAAGCGCGAGCAAGTCGCCGACGACCAGCCTTCCAGCCGAAGAGAACAACCAGCCCAGCGTCCCCAGGCCCCATACATCAAGTACGGCGAATATGGCGACCAGGTGGACAACTCCCTTCAGGGCATTGCGAACAACAGGCTGGTAGCGGTTTGCCCTGCTTTCCAGGTCGGGGTAAGCGGTTTTGAGCTCTTCGCTGATCTGGAACATCCGGTCGACACCCTTATGTATCAGTCGCAGCAGCAGGGCGGAAAAAGCCACCACCGCACCGGTCATGAGCAGACCGGAGGCCAGAAAGTACAGGCCGCCTTCGATTTCTGACGCCCAGGTGACAAAAAGTCCGACAATCGCAAGAATGGCTGCAAGGTGCCAGAAGTCGGCCATGCGGCTGCGCAGGGTGAGCAGGGTATGCATGGCTCCCTGCTTGTCCGCTGTTTCCGCCCCTGTCTCGTCTGCGGCATGGCCGCGGTGAAGCCATCCGGCAACCTCGTTTTTGTTTTGCAGCACCAGGACCACCAGCATGGCGGTTATGGCAAGCCCTGTGAATTTGGCCAGAAAAACATGGAGGTCTGCCGGCATTCCGGCGAGCAAAGCCGCTTCAAGGAAAAAGTAGCCGTAAACGCCAAGCCCGACAAGGCGTCGAACCCAGATGTAGAGATAGTGAGCCGATTCCTGGCCGACCGGGAGCAGGCGAAGGGAGGGGGCAGCCGGCACCAGAAAAATGCGGCATGCGGCAAGGACGGTTCTTGCCAGGGCGCTGGCGTTGATGAGCGTCAATGCGATAAGCCGGGATTCGGCTATCATGCCCGTAAATGGCAGGGTGCCGTATGCGGCTGCCGCAAAGGCGGCAATGGGGATGATCTCGAGCACAATGCGGGCTCCGGAAAGCAGGCCCCGCCATGCCATGCTGTCTGTATACCGGTTTTCAACGGAACGGCATCGTTTTTTTAAAATGCGCCGGGTGATCCATTCGGCCAGGAAGCCCGCAAGCAATACCAGCAGAATCCTGCCGGCCATTGCCGCCCAGAGTCCCATCAAAGTCGGGTTCTGCGCTTTTTCAAACAATTGCTTTAACAGGTCCGGGATTGCCAGCAGACCCTTACCCGCCTCGCTGATCTGCCGGGTCGCCTCCCCCATGTATTGGGAGGCTGCTGCTAGCAGTCCGCTGCTGTTTCCGGACTGCTCCGTGACCGCCGCCCGGG
This sequence comes from uncultured Desulfobacteraceae bacterium, assembly GCA_964575805.1. Lineage (GTDB taxonomy): Bacteria > Desulfobacterota > Desulfobacteria > Desulfobacterales > Desulfosalsimonadaceae > M55B175. Next base: position 51,262 of record CAZNSO010000007.1, on the reverse strand, counting down.
ATTGATTCTTCGAAGGCGTGCCTTCGGGTGAATCCGCTGCAGCAGCAGCTGTGAAAACAAGCGTCAGGCATAGCCCGAAAACAAAAAACCATCGCGGCAGGCCGGATTTTCCCATAAGCTCTTTCCTTAAAATGGTGTTTTAAAACAATTAAAAACTTTGGAACGCTCAATTTGGGTTTAAGTAACATCCGGATGGCATTTCATCAATAGGCATGCAGCTTAAGGAGATGGTTTTTTGGGTCAGGAAACGGGCGCTGCCGGAATGTGGCCCTTCCAGGTTTCTTCTTCTGATAAGGGTTTGACATGTAATGGTTTTTGAATATATAAACCGGACAGGAAAAGCCGCAGGCAAAAAAGCGGTTTTCGTGCGAACATCGCCTGGCAAGGCGGCCTCAATGAGGGTATGGACTGAATGCGGCGAGTGAGCGGGGGCGGAAATTTTTTCGCCCTGGAAAGCCTCTTTTTGGCGGATCATTGGAACACGTTATTAGAAACGGATGGAGCCCATCGATGACCCTTGCACCTGAGCAGAACCCGGCGTCCCTTTACCCCGACGATCTGCTGACGAATGACCCGTACAGCAAACCCTGGCGTATTGCCCATGTCAAAAGCCGGCGGGAGAAAGCCCTGGCGGATTTTATGGCGCGCCAGGGCATGGGCTATTACCTGCCTTTGACAGCCAGGCGGCAGGCTTCCCGCAACCGGGTGCGCTACAGCCTGGTGCCGCTTTTTGGCGGCTACATTTTTTTCAAGGCCGATGACTGTGAACGGTACACGGCCATGCGGACCAATCACATCGCCCGGGTCATTGACGTGCGTGACCCGGAAACCCTTGTTTCCGAACTTCAAAATATCCGCAAGGCCCTGTCCGGCAATTTGCCCGTATTTCCCATCGATTATCTGACCCCCGGCCGGCGGGTGCGGATCAAAACCGGGCCGTTAAAGGACGTGGAAGGGGTGGTCGTTCGCAAAGACCGGCATTTCCGGCTGGTCCTCTCTGTTTCCAGCATTATGCAGTCGGTTTCAGTGGAGGTGGAAGCCGACATGGTCGTGCCGTTATAGGCACGTTTTGCTATTCCTGCCGGATCCGTTCATTGTATTGGTCGATATCTGATCTCAGGGCCTTTTCTTTTTCCCGGTACTGCCTTATTTTTTCGTTCACCTGCTTTACTTCCTGATTGTAGGCCTTTATTTCATCTTCTTTCGAAATTTTTTTTGACCGGGCGTCAAGAGCTGCTTTTTCTTCCAGAAGGCTTTCGTAGGTCTGGTCCAGTTGTTTTTTCCGCTCCACCAACTGTTCCCATTCCTGCTGGCGCGCATTCCTGTTTTTATCCGAAGCCTCCGTTTGTTCCTTGCCGCCGGTCTCATCTGTGACCCGGCCCGGATCATCAGGCGTGGGGGTGGAACCGGCCGCCTGCCGATCCTGCGGTTCAGCTGGCGCTTCCGGGCTGACGGTGGCCTGGGGGCGATATTGCTCTGGAATCGCGGCGTAATTATCTGTATAGTGGACAACGCCGTTTTGATCGACGTACTGGTAGAGTTCCGCCTGTGCGGCGCCGGTGCATAAAAAAAGGAACGCAGCTGCCACAGCCAAAACTGTTGGTTTAAACATGGGTCTCACCTCCTTTGGGGGGGGGGTCGGAGTTGGAAAAAGGGTTCATGGAGCCGGCTGGTGGGCTTCACACCCGAATATTTCCTATATGCAATATATATCGATTCTTATCCCGGGCGTCAAGCAGCTTGATTGAAATCGGCGGGTTCAATAATGGGCAAAAAGATGGTATGCAAGAGGTGGCAGGCATGGGGTGCCCCCGAGTATTGCCGATGACTTCCGGCACTGAGGCGCACTGAAAATTTTGAAGAATGCGGGTTTTTAAAGAATGAAGCGATTATTTTTGCTGTTGATGGTTTGTTGCTTGCTGGGCGCTGCGGCGTGTGCGCCCAGAGGGCCCGGCGGGCTTTTTGAAGAAAAGCCGGAGGCCAGGCTTTTTCGCTCGGCGCAATCCGCCGTGGATTCGGGGCAATACGATAAGGCCTTCACACTTTTCCAGGAGTATGTGCAAAAGTATGCCGACGCCTCCCGGGTCCCGGATGCGCTGCTCCAGATGGGCATCATCCGGGCTCGCCAGGGCAAGCACGCCCAGGCGCTTGCCTACCTGGAACAGGTCATCCATTCCTCCCCCGAAAGTCAGGATGCCCGACAGGCTTTGGTGGAGCGCCTGTCCGTCATGTATGATGCGGGAAATTTTCAAAAAGTGATCCTGCAGGCGGCTGATGTTTTTGACCGCAAGTTGCCCGATGCGCAATTTGTCCGTGCCGGCCGGATTGCCGGGGATGCTTATATGGCCTTGAATATCGGCCGGGGTGCCTATCATGCCTTTTTGCGCGTTTATCAGCGGGCCGGGCGCAAGGACAGGCAGGAGACCGTGCTGCCGCGGCTCAAGGCTGCGATCAACCTGCTTCCCCAGGAGCTTATCCAGGAGGAGTTGGCCCGCCTGGACGGGGATTTCCCCAGCAGCTGGCTGCTGTATCATCTGGGGGTTAATTTCGAGGCTGCCGGCAACTTTGGAGATGCCCTCGCCGTATTGTCTGATTTTGTGGACAGTCACCCCTCGCACGAACTGGCGGAAACCGCCCGGGAGCGGATTGCGGAATTAAAATCCGAAGGCTATGGCGAAAAGATTGTCATCGGCTGCCTGCTCCCCCTTACCGGTAAGTATGAAGCCTTCGGGCAGCGGGCGTTAAATGGTATGGAGCTGGCCATATCCGCAGGCGAGGATGCTGCCGGGGGGGAGGCTGCCCCCCCCGTCCAGCTGGTGGTCGCGGATACGGGCTCGGATCCGGAAAAGGCCGCCGCAGCTGTTCAGGAACTCAATGAGCAGCGGGTTACGGTTATCCTCGGCCCGCTTACCAACGTGCAAAACGCAGCGCAGCAGGCTCAATCCCTTGGTATCCCGATCATAACGCTTACCCAGGCGGCCGGGATCCCGGAAATCGGCAAGTATGTGTTCCGCAATTTCATTACGCCCGGAATGCAGGTGAAAACCCTGGTGGACCACGCCTCGAAAAACCTCGACGTTGAACGATTTGCCGTGCTTTATCCGGATGAATCTTACGGGGAAACCTTCATGAACCTTTTCTGGGATGAACTGCTGGCACGGGATGCGGCGGTTGTGGGCCTTGAAAAGTATGACCCCGCGCACACGGATTTTTCGGATCCCATTAAAAAACTCGTGGGGCTTTATTATGAGGTGCCGGAGGATATCGCTGTTGAGGCGCAGCAGCCGGGTCCGTTCAAACAAAGAAACTCCCCCTTTGGCGATTTGTGGGGGCTGAACGGACAGGCACATCCGCGCTCTGACAGCGGTGGGGCGGCCGGGTTAAGCCCTCTTTTGCAAAGCCTGGTTGAAAATGCCCCGGATGCGTTGGCGGAGGAGCCCCAGCCGGTTGTGGATTTCGGCGCCGTTTTTATCCCCGACTCCCCGGAAAAAGTCGGACTGATCCTCCCGCAGTTTGCCTATTACGATGTTGACGATGTTTATTGCCTGGGCACCAACCTTTGGCATTCCGAGCGCTTGATTGAAATGGCGCGGCGCTACCTGCAGGGGGCGGTGTTTCCCGCCGGTTTTTTTGCAGGCAGCCAGGCCGAGCCGGTGGTGGAGTTTGTGAGAGAGTACAAAAGCCTCTATGGCAGGGAGCCGGAATTTATTGAAGCTGTCAGCTTTGACACTGCCCGGATGGTGATTGAGCTGATGCGTCGATCCAAATATTTAGGCCGGAGCTATATCCGCGAGCAGTTGACGCTAATGCCCGCCCACCATGGGGTGACCGGCAGAACCTGGTTTGACGCGAACGGCGAGGTGGTAAAGGAGCTTTATCTGTTGAAAGTTTCCGGGGGGCGCTTTGTGGCGGCGGGGGATGGCTGATACCCGCAGAAAAGCTGATACCCGCAGAAAAACGGTTTTTTAGCCCCGGGAATGAATTACTTCTCCTTTATCAGGGACCCCTGGCCGGTGGATTCCAGCACGGTCTGCCAAATTTTGCCATCCGGGTCCACGCGTTTGCGTTCGCCCACGGTCAGCGGTATGGGAACATTGACGAAAAAGTTGTTCCAGTAGCCGACAATCATGTTGGTTTTTCCTGCCATGCCGGCATGGACAGCATCCCGGCCCAGGAAGCTGCAGTAAATGTGGTCGTTGGCGTTGGCCGGCAGGCTGCGGACCATATAGCTGGGATCAATATATTTGAGGGATATCTCCTTGCCACGTTCCTTGAAGTAATCCTGAATGCGTTCTTTCAGGTAAAGTCCGATATCATACAGTTTCATATTGCCCGAGGGGTCGTATTGGGGCTCCGTGCTGTCAAAGAAGTCCTGGCCGGCGCCTTCGGCCACGAGAATCACCGCGTGCCTGCGATGTTTGAGCCGCTCCTCGAGTCTTGCCAGAAGTCCGTTTCTGCCTTCCAGGTCGAAATGGATCTCGGGGATCAGCACAAAGTTAACATCCTGCTGGGCAAGAGCGGCATTGGCCGCGATAAAACCGGAATGCCTTCCCATCAGCTTGATCAGCCCGATGCCGTTGGGGTAGCCCTCGGCTTCCTTGTGGGCCCCCTTGATCGCCTCGGTGGCGATATCCACGGCCGTGTCAAACCCGAACGACTTGGATACCATGTGGATGTCATTGTCAATGGTTTTGGGGATGCCGATCACCCCGATTTTGGTTCCTCTTTTTTCGATCTCCTCGACAATCCGGGCGGCAGCCTTCAACGTGCCGTCCCCGCCGATCATGAAAAGGATGCCGATATTGAGCCGTTCCAGGCAGTCCACCACTGCCTCGATGTCCTGCGGCCCCCGGGATGAACCCAGCATGGAGCCGCCCATTTCATGGATGTTGACCACTTCATCGGGCGACAATTCAACCAGCTCATGGGCGTATTCCGGAATAAAACCCTGCAGCCCATAGCGGATGCCGTAAATGTGCCGGACGCGGTAGCGGTAATAGAGCTCGAGCACAATTGCCCGGATCACGTTGTTCAAGCCGGGGCAAAGGCCGCCGCAGGTTACCAGGGCGCACTTGAGCTTGCTCGGGTCAAAGAATATTTTTTCCCGGGGCCCGGCCAGCTCGAATGCGGGCGGAATTTTCCCGTCATTGAAAAGCCGGCTGATATCCGGGGCGTTGACATCGATCAGGATCCGGTCCGCCTCTGTTCGAAAAATTTTGGGGCTGGTGCCGTCGGTTTCGCTCAATATGGGTGAAGTGATTTTGGCCTCGCCGAGACTGGCGATTTCGGTGTTGACATCGCTGAATTTAGACATAAGCGGTCCTGTTTGCTTGGGGGTTGCGGCGGGGATTGTTCCCGCCTGCTTTTGATTAATATAGGTGGTTTGAATTAAATTTGCAAAGGCCGGGCGCCTTATCAACTGCCGTTGAACCGGATCGAACCCTTGCCCAGGATATCATGGAGGTGCAGGATGCCGGCCACGCGACCGTTTCGCTCAAGAACCGGCAGAACGGTGATCTGATTGATTTCCATCATATTCAAGGCATCATACAACTGCGTTTGACGGGTCACCGATTTCGGGTCCCTGACCATTAACGCCTCAACCTTGTGATTGTCAATAGCCGCATGTTTGACCACCATCCGGCGGACATCGCCGTCCGTGATGATGCCGGTAAGTTCATCCCGATCGTTTGCAATGATAACCACCCCCAGACGCTTGCGATCCAGCACATTCAGCGCGGCGTGTATGTCCGTTCCCTCGTGCACCAGGGGGACGGCATCGCCGGTAAGCATGATATCCGCCACCTGAAGCGTGAGGCGTTTGCCCAGGGTGCCGCCGGGATGGAATTTTTGAAAGTCCCGGGTGGTGAATTTCCGCTTGTTGATCAGGACCACGGCAAGCGCGTCGCCCATGGCGAGTTGGGCGGTGGTGCTGGCCGTGGGGGCCATGTTGAGGGGGCAGGCTTCCGCCTCGACGCCGACGTCGATGACCATGTCGCTTTCCCTGGCCAAAGTGGAATGGGGCCCCCCGGTGAAAGCGATGACAGGGCAGCCGGCACTTCGGATGCTGGGGATGAGGATGTTTAACTCATCGGTTTCCCCGCTGTTTGAGAGCGCGATAAAGATGTCGTCACCGGAGACCATCCCCAGGTCGCCGTGCATGGCCTCCACCGGATGAAGGAAAATGGCGCGGGTGCCGGTGCTGTTCAGGGTGGCAACGATTTTACGGCCGATTATACCGGATTTTCCGATCCCGGCGAAAATGACCCGGCCCCGGGATTGAAAAATCATTTCCACCAGCCGGCTGAAATTCTCGTCAATTCGGCCGGCCAGTCTGACAATGCCCTCTGCTTCGATTTTCAGGACGTCCCTGGCTTCCTCTATCACTGTCATATGTGCTTTCTCCGGTTTTTCCCGAAATTTTTTTTATTGCCTCAACGAAGGTGCGCTTAATTTCTACACGCATTGGCCTCCGGATACAAGGAAAACAAGCCGGCAAAAAAATGTCAAAAAAAGATTGACAGTTGATTGAAATTGATTTATTATAACTTTTTTAAAAAACTAAGACAAGTGCTTGCTGATATGCTTGCGTCTTTTTAGTTTTGCGAGATTGGCGGCGCCGGTAAGGTTTTTTCTTTCCGGCGCCGTCATTTATTATTAAGCTCTTGAAGGGGGTAGAACAATGAAATGCACAACAGTTAAAAAGGGTGTGGAATGCACCTTCATGACCGCCAAGGGATGTTCCTTCAACGGCGGCTCCTGCTATGAAATTCTGGAAGCCTGCAATGGATGCGGCCGCAGCCAGTCTTTTGAAGGTGGTTGGTATTGTTCGGCAGCGCCGGATCCGTCCATCAAGTGGAAGAATGGCAACTGCAATCTGGCGACCCATGTGGCCGCCGAGTCAACTGAAAAAACGCAAAAAGTCAATCCGATCAAAGCTTCCAAGCGGATGAAGTAATCGTTCGGGCTCTCCTATACCGGCGGCCGGCTTCCGGCCGCCGGCGGCTTTACCCGCCACCTGCCGCATGACATCCGAGGCCTTCCTGGAAACTCTCGTCCAACTCCCTTGGCAGACTGTATTTTAAAACCGCCCGCTGCCATCTGCGGCAGTACCGGCGGGCCAGTTTTTGAGCGGAGCTCCGGCTTATCCGGGATTGATCGAAATCAATGAGATAAACCCGGCTTTGTGCGTCCAGCAGCACGTTTCCCGGATGCAGGTCCACGTGATGGATGCGGCTGCGAATCAATCGCTGCACCTGTTCGGTTAGCGCCGGCATGGCTGCCGCCGCAGCCGGGGGGGCATCCAGGCTGATGGCGGAGAGAGGCCGGACATCCGGGAGTTCTTTTGTGATGAGCCAGGCATGGTACAGCAGCCTTCCCCTTACGGCAAAAGCCAGCGGTTCCGGCGCGTTGACGCCGATCCGCCGCACCTGCTGAAGACGCTCGAATTCCGCCTGGCTGCGCGGCTTTCCCGGGCCCAGGTAAGTTCGACGGTTGATGCGGCGAAGCGCCCCCCCGCGGTGGTAGGCCTTGATGACCACCCTGCCGGCGCCGGGCAATTCTTTGGCCTGTATTTGCGTGCGCCCGGTCAATATGCCCCCGGGCTTTTCGCCGGCTGCGCGGAAAGCTTCAATCAGCAAATCCATTTGGCCCGCCGTCAATCCGGCGGTTGAGCCGATGCGATATTGTCCGTAAATCTGAAGCTCCGTCATTTTGAGCGCATTTCCAAAGCTTTTTCGTCCGGGTAGGCGGCCAGCCCCTTTCTGATTTTTTCCATCACTTCTTCCGGCTGGATCCATTTCATCCGGCCGGGCTTGGTTCTGCGGGTGATGGGGGCGTTTTCCGCTTCATCTTCATTGTACTTGTCTATTATCAGGTCACGGTATTGGTAGGGCCCGCATCGTCTCGGGTTGGAGTATCCGTAAAGACCGATCGTGGGCGTCTGAAGGGCGACGGCTATGTGAAGGGGGCCCGTGTCCGGGGCCACCACCAGCCGGCAGGCGTCCAGTTGAAGCATGGTGCGGCGGATGGGTTTCTCCAGGGCGATCACGGGCTCACAGCGGCAGAGGGAACGGATCTGCCCGGCAATCCGTTTTTCACGGCCGCCGGGGCCGCCTAGTATCATGGGCTGGAAATGAAGTTCTTTGTCCACATAGTCCATGACCCGGGCATAAAAGGGCGGGGCCCAGTCTTTTTCCGGGTGGGCCGAGGCGATCACAAAGCCGATCACCGGCCGGTCGGATTTTGCAAAAAAAGCCTGCTGCCAGGCTCGCTCCGTATCGCTGAACTGAAAATCCCATCTCACCGGATAGTTTTGAATCCCCAAAAACTCTGCAAACTCGAAGAACTGGTCCTGCACGTGCTTCCTGGGGCGGGCCGGGATGTGCCGGTTGGTTGCCAGGTAGAGAAGGTCGCGCGAGCGGTGCCAGTCGAACCCCAGTTTGATTTGGGCCCGGGTAAGAAGGGTCAGCAGGCTGACCTTGAGGCTGGCCTGCGGGACGATGAGCAGGTCGAAGCGCTCCCGCCGCAGCCGGCGGCTCAGGGCATGCCATTCTTTTAAGCCGCCTTTGCGGTCAAACGGGATAAACCGGTCAATTCCCGGCTGCTGGCGAACCATTTCAAAAGGCAGTGTCTGCAGCACCCAGGTGAGGTGGGAATTGGGGAACCCTGTTCGGATGGCGTTCACCAGCGCCAGGGCGTGGACGGTGTCACCGATGGCCGAGGTTCGGAGCAGGCAAATTTTATCAGTGCAAATCCGGGTCATGTCAATCTAATCTTTTGTTGCGGTTTTAGCTGGTTTTGTTTCCAGTTTAAATGGTACCTTAAGTGCTTTAAGGGTTAAAATCAATTGATTTGTCGGTTTTCCGGGCGCTGCTGCCGGGGGTTCGGGATGCCTGAACGCAGTGTCTCAAACTTTTTATCCCTTTGGTTCACTATTATTGAAAAAGCGTCAACCTGTTTTTGGCCTTGAATCTGCGGCAAGTTTGAAAACCGGTCGATTCAGGGATATTTTCTTGAAATATGCATCGAGCTGTGTTTTGAGGGAACCATCACCTTAGGCTTTCAACTTTCTTCTGCTTTCGGAAGACTTGAAAATCGTCCCATTCATGATAGAAAAGGCGCCGGAATAATGAAAATAGAGGTTTCTGCGGGGGAATTGGTGGACAAACTGACTATCCTGGCCATCAAGCTGGAAAAAATAAAGGACCCGGAAAAGCTTGCCAACATCCGCAGGGAATACGATCTCCTGTACCGGGAAATGGCGGCGGCCGGAATGAGTGCGCAATCGTCGGAATATCAGGAGCTGTTTGCCATCAATATGCGGCTGTGGGAGATAGAGGATCAGATACGGGCCCATGAGGCAGCCGGAATTTTTGACGAGCGGTTCATTTCCCTGGCCCGCAGCGTATACCTGGAAAATGACCGGCGTGCGGCGGTAAAACGCAAGATCAATCTGCGCCTGGGCTCGGAACTGATCGAGGAAAAGCAGTACACCGTTTACTAACCTTTTTTCAAGACCCCCCATCTCTTAAAGGACCAGCAATGACGCACCAGAGCCATCAGACGACTGTGGATCCTGTCCGGTTGTCGGTTATCATTATCGCCAGGGATGAAGCCGACCGGATCGAGCAATGCCTGAATTCGGTTGTTCCCGTTGCCGATGAGATAATTGTGCTCGACAGCGGCAGTACCGACGGGACCCCGGAGATATGCCGGCGGTATACGGACCGGGTTTATCTGACCGACTGGCCGGGCTATGGCCCGCAAAAGCAGCGGGCCCTTGAAAAGGCACAAGGCGAATGGGTGTTGTCCATTGATGCGGATGAGGCGCTGACCCCCCGGCTCCGCGAAGAGATTCGCTCGGCGGTGCAGGGCGCAACGGATGCTGTCGGGTTTAGGCTGCCATGGGCGGTGCATGTATTCGGTACCACCCTGAAGCACGGCCGAAGCGCCCGCGCCCCCCTTCGGCTTTTCAGGCGGGGAGGCGCCGGATTCTCCAATGATATTGTCCATGAAAGGGTGATCCCGCCCCCCGGAAAAATCGGAAGGATGAAGGGGCGGTTGATGCATTACACCCACCGGGATTTCGGCCATGCATTGTACAAGAATGCGGATTACGCATGGTTGGGGGCCCGGCGCCGGTATCGCGAAAGAAAACAGGGCTACGGTCTGATAGGGGCCTCCCTGCGGGGCATTCTGGTTTTTTTTCAGGTCTATTTTCTGAGGGGCGGTTTTCTTGACGGCCCGGCCGGTTTTTTAATGGCGGTGTTGTACAGCCAGGTCGCCTTTAACAAATATGCCGGTTTGTGGGCATTGTACCGTGAAGCGGAATGCGGCGGCAGGAAGGCAGGGGCGGGAATGGACGGCCGGCAGAAAAACGTGCGGCAATCTTAGGGACATGGCATGAAGCGGTTTTTATTCTATTGCAGTCAGCTGTATTGTCTTTCGGTTTTGCGGCCCTTGCAGAAAGAGATCCGGGCGCGGGGCGGTGAGGCTGCCTGGTTTTTTGACAGGGATGCCGACTTTGAGCGGTTTCGGGAAAAAGGGGAGGTTTTTTATGAAACCGTGGCAGCGGTGAAAGGATACGATCCCCACGTGGTATTGGCCCCGGGTGACATTGTGCCGGATTTTTTTCCGGGGATAAAAGTGCAGGTTTTTCATGGATTGGCAAATGATTTTGTCGGGAAAAAAGGGCATTACCGGATAAGGGGCTTTTTTGATTTGTATTGCACCCGCGCATCTGAAGAAACGCGCATCTTCAAGGAAATGGCGCGGAAATACGGCCATTTCGATGTGACTGAGACAGGCTGGCCCAAGCTGGACCCGTTGTTTCGGGGGGAAGTAAAAGATTTGCGCCATGATCTCGGCATCACCAGGCCAATCGTTTTTTATGCATCCACTTTCAGCCCCTCAATGACTTCCGCCCCCCGCATTTTTCCCGTAATCCGGGATTTGTCGAAAAAAGGCCGATATCACTGGCTGCTCACCCTTCACCCGAAAATGCCGGAGGCGGTGGTCAATCAATACAGGCAGCTGGCAGGACCCAATCTGACTTTTTTTGAAAGTCACCAGGATGTTCTCCCCTTGCTGCAGACAGCGGACGTTATGCTGTGTGATACGTCATCGATTATGATGGAATTCATGCTGCTCGATAAGCCCCTGGTGACCTTCCGGACCATGCGGCCGGGTCCATATCTGATGGATGTCCGCGATGAGAAGGAGATTGAACCCGCCATCGAGCGGGCTTTGGAGCGCCCCGCCGCGCTTATGCGGGCCATGAGGGAATTTATCATCCAGTTTAACGGGTACAGGGACGGCCGCGCCAGCGAAAGGGTGATTGACGCGGCAGAGAAACTGGCGGTGCAGGGTACTGGGCATTTAAAGAAAAAACCGTTGAATCTTCTAAGGAAAGCCAAAGTCCGGAGAAAGCTGGGATACTATCATCTGCGTTAAATCGCGGTTTTGAGGCTATTGCGTCATCAAGTCCGCAAACAGGGCCCGGAACTGTTCCACCGTGTGATCTATGTGGAATCTCGTCCGGATCCGTGCTTTTGCGTTTTGACCCATTTGCCGGGCTGCTGCAGGGTCTTTGGCAAGCCGGCCAACGGCCCGGCCAATGGCCCCGGCGTCTGCCGGCGGAACCACGTATCCACTCTCTCCATCGACTACCAGCTCGGGAAGTCCGCCAACGTTGGTGACAATGGGCGGCGTGGCGTAGGCCATGGATTCGATCACCGCCCGGGACAATCCTTCCCGCTTTGTTGAGGGCATGACAAACGTATCGCAGGCGGCGAAAATGGCGGGGGCATTGTTTCGAAACCCGGCCAGGTGGATGCGGTCATGATAAGGGCTTTGGGCAATCTGTTGTTTGAGGGTGCGATCCGTATCCAGCCGGCCGAGCAGAAGGAAGTGGATGGGCGCGTCAGCCGGGAGGTAGCGGGCGGCCTCAATGAGATACGGGATGCCTTTGTGCGCCCGGTTGCGTCCGGCAAACCCCACAACAAAAGCATCCTTCGGAATGTTGAATTCAGCGGCCAGGTCCGCGGGCCGGTCCTGGTACCAGGCCGGGTCGTGCCCCTTGTAAATGGCCACTGCCCGCTCCGGTGATATGTGCCAGCACAGAAAGCGCATGGCCAGCAGATGATCTCTTACGGCCCGGGAGACGCAGACGATCCGTTTGACCCGGGGGTGCAGGTGCGTGGTCCAGGAAGCCGGGGAAAGAAAATTGATATTGCCCACCGTGCCCCGATAGGTGACGATCCGGATGTTTTTGTCCCGGGCTGCCAGCAGGGCATTGGATGCGGCTTTGTTGTTAAAGGAGAAAAGGATGTCGAATTGCCCGGCCTTCAGGATGCGGCGGATGCCGCGGATGGCTCCTGGCGAAAACCGGCTCTTGATGATCAGTTGATGAACAGGCACCGTTGAAGCCGCGAGTCGGTCGAAGTTCGGCCCCATGGGGTTGCAGGCCACCGTGATATCCACCCCGGCATTTTTCAGGCGGATAAACAGCTCGGTTTCCGGCAGATCGCTGCAGTCCGTCAGGCAAAGCACACGGTAGCGCATCAGTGGCGTCCGTCAGGAATAATCGGTGAATTCGCATCCATGCCTGGCAATCTGCTCATCAATGTAGCGGATATCCGATGCGGAAAGGTATTGCGTATAATTGCCCACCAGGCCTTTTCGGGTTTTGAAACTCTCGGGGTCATTAGGATCTTTCGGGGATAAAATGCCGCTTTTGAATTTTTTTTCGGCCTCAAATTTTCGCAGGTTGTCGAACCGGCAATAATCAACGGCTGTTCGGATGATTTCCGGGGCCATCGCTTTTGCCCCCAGGAAACGCAATCCGGCTTCGAGTGTTTTTCCCGGGGTTTTATGCAAATCTTCGTAGCGCAGCAATAAAAAGTCAGCGGGGATATGCCGTTGTTCATGCCAGTGCCGGTAAAATGTGAGTATTTTGATGGCGCCGAAATTATCGCTCCGGATAAAATCCGACAGGGAGCCTTCAAATATGCCGGTTCGCCGGCTTGCCTGAAAGTAAGCCGAAACCAGGGTGTCCTTGATATTTCGGACCAAGAGAACAACTTTTGTCTTTTTGTATTCGGACTTGTCGGGACAAAGCGCAGTGTAGGGCCTGTTCGCAAAAGTGGCGGAGCCGTCATGGATAAACCGGGTGCGCAATATGCCCGCGGCACTGGTTACATAGCGCGTCCGCAGCATTCGGTCTTCCGGAATCCGGTGCTTCTCGCAGAGGCTTTTACCGATTAAAAGCCGCAGCCAGGTCCTTCCGCTTTTGGGGTAGGACACGATATAGGCCTGCGGCTTGAAATGTTTTGACAGGTGAGCTGTTTTTTTTCGAGCAGCGTTTAACATTTTTTCAACTCTCTTCGCGCTCGCTTGAATTTGAACGAAGCCATTCAAATTTCAATTTGTTTTTTTCTTATTGCCCGTTCGACGGGTCTTCAATCGGCCGGGACTCGGTTTCATAATCGTTCACAAGCACAAAAATGGCGGCAAGCAGGATAATATAAGTCGAAATGAACACATTGCGGAAAAAAATGCATTCGGTAAGGGAGAACAGGGTTAAGCCGACAACCAGGGTCAGCCCGGTGTAGGCCATGTCTCTGCCCCCAGGGGACCGGGACCTGGCGGTGACGCGAAGCAGAAGGCCCATGGGCACAGCATATATGGAAAACAGCAAGACGCCGAAGATCCCATAGTTGACCAGGTGATCGAGAAACATATTGTGAAGATGCGGCGCATCAATGCGAGCTTCCCGGCCGATCTCCTCCCGGTACTGCTCCTTGCCGACGCCCAGCAGGGGATTGGCTTGGAAAACCCGCCAGGCGGCCTTCCAGACCCTTAAGCGGTAGGCCTGTTCTCCCTGGAGCTTATCCTCGCCGCCGTCAAAAAACAGCCGGGCTTCATTTAATTCCGAATGCAGGCGATTCTGAATGGGGGCGGAGGAGAATTGATAGTAGCAAACAAAGGCCAGGCCCAGCACGAGTATCATCAAGCAGCGGTAAGTCCAGGGTCTTGAAAAACCGCCCAGCTGAACAAGAAACAAAAGGCTCAACAGCGGCGCCGCCAGCACGGCGCTCAATGTGCCGGATAAAAAAGCTGTCAGCAGGCCGCCAATGGCAGCCATCACGGGGAGGCCGACCTGCAGCGGATGGCGCTGGTAAAAATATCGGATGCCGGACAGGGCCATAAATCCGTAAACAAGGGCCAGGTTCCCGAAGGCGATGGGATTGTAGGGCCCCGCGACCCGTCCGGGCTGAACCGTCCAGGCCAGCCACAGGGCATAGGCCATTGAGCCCAAAGCGCCCATGACGACGCCGTAGCGCAATACGCCTTCTTTTATGCCGCTCCAGCGGGCAAGGAGATAGTAGATCGGGATAAAACCCAAAAAACGGATTTCGTGATCCAGATTCCAGTCCAGGTCGGCCCGGGGATTGAACAGGCCATTTAGCAGATAGGCGGCAAAGCAGAAAAGGAAATAACCGGCAAATGTGGCCATCAGGATCTTTTCCGGGCGGCTGAAAACCGGGAGTGTCTTGCGTGCCATCCAGGCGCCGAGGCCGAACAGGGCCAGCACGCAGAAAATTATGCTGCCCGCGTGCTCGACAAGGTTGGCCAGGACAGGCAGCAGAAGAATCAGGGTATATGTCAGTACCCGCACATACGGTAACATGAGTCGATGTCCGGCAATTAATGGTTAGGTGTTCAGTCTGGTTCCAGGCCCGCTGTCGATTATATAATATCGGAATTATACTTGCATTCAAACGTTAAAAAAGATACATTTCTCCAATTATGGTTTCCAAATGTCAAGCTTAAATTAAAATTTTCTATTTTGCCGGATCAGAAGGATGGACCCATGAACCCGATTGCCGAACAATTAAATGAAATTATCTACAAGGCCAGCCCGGATATATTTCAAATGCTCTCAGATATCGGAAAAAACCTGTTTTTTCCAAAAGGCATTTTAACGCAGAGCGCAGAAGCAAAAGAAAAGGCAGGCAAACTCAATGCCACCATCGGCATCGCCAGGGAAGGGGGGCGCCCCATGGCGCTGCCATCGGTCATGGCCCTGATGGACGGGCTGGAGCCGGAAGAGGCCCTGACGTATGCGCCCTCCTTTGGCCTCCCGGAGCTTCGAAAAGTCTGGCAGCAGGCAATATATGAGAAAAATCCATCCCTTGCGGGCAAACCGATCAGCCTGCCGGTTGCAGCCAACGGCATTACCAACGCCATCAGCGTGTTCGCCGACGTGTGGCTGGACCCGGGGGACGTGGTTATTCTGCCGGATATGATGTGGGGCAATTACAATATGATCCTGAGTGTGCGCAAAAAAGCACAGATCATGCACTACCCGATATTTACCGAGTCCGGCGGCTACAACACGGAAGCCTTTGCCGAAACGGTGAAACAGGCCGCTGAGAACCGGGATAAAATTACGGTATTGTTGAATTTTCCTCATAACCCCACCGGCTATACCGTCAGCGAAGCCGAGGCCGGTCGTATTGTGGATGCGCTCAGACAGGTGGCGGACGCCGGTACCCATGTGATAGCGGTTTGCGACGACGCCTATTTCGGTCTTTTTTATGAAGCATCCGCGCTCAAGGAATCGGTTTTTGCCCGTCTAAGCGGTATCCATCCCCGCATTCTGGCCGTCAAGCTCGACGGGGCCACCAAGGAAAACTATGTGTGGGGGCTTCGGGTCGGGTTTATTACCTACGGGGCCGGAATTGAGGGGGATTCGACAGATGCCTATGATGCCCTGGAAAGAAAAACCGCCGGATGCGTGCGGGGCAATATCTCCAATGCCTCCCATGTCAGCCAGTCCATTGTCTTAAAGTCCATGAAAAGCCAGGCTTACGCCCGGGAGAAGGCGGAGAAATTCAAAATTCTCAAATCCCGCGCGGAGACGGTCAAGGAGGTTCTCAAGAATCCCGGGTATGCGGATGCCTGGAGCGTCTACCCCTTTAATTCGGGGTATTTCATGTGTGTCCGGCTGAAAACGGTGAATGCTGAAAAACTTCGCCGTCACCTGTTGGAGCAATACGGCGTGGGAGTGATCGCCCTGGGCGACACCGATATCCGAATCGCTTTTTCCTGTCTGGAGGAATCGGAGGTCGCCGTCCTGTTTGATGACATGCTGCAGGCAGTTCATGATCTGAGCGCCCGGGCATAAACCCGGGGCCGTTTATCACCGGCAATATTTATGAAATCATCCAGGCCCGTACAAAAAACCCTTGGTTTTTTAAAAGCGCGTTTTAACCCGCTCAAGGTTATCCGAGCCGGCAAATGGATGTTTTTTTTCATCATGATCGGTCTCATTGCCGGTACGGGCTCCATTATTTTCCATTATCTCTGCCAGGCGGGCAGTCATTTTTTCATGGACATGATTGCCGGGTACCGGCCGCCGGCCCCGGCGGGCGAGCAGCACCTCTTTTCCCCCAGCGCCACTGTCTACAACCGCTGGATACTGCTTTTTCTGCCGGCATTCGGCGGAATCCTCAGCGGCTGGCTGGTTTACACATTCGCCCCGGAAGCCGAGGGCCACGGAACGGATGCCGCCATTGAAGCCTATCACAACAAGGGCGGCTACATGCGGGGGCGGATCCCCATCATCAAGACCATCGCTTCTGCGATTACCCTTACCACAGGCGGATCAGGCGGCCGGGAAGGGCCCATCGCCCAGATCGGCGCCGGCTTCGGCTCGTTTCTGGCCACCCGTCTGAACCTCTCGGAACGGGAGCGGCGGATCATGCTGGCCGCCGGCATCGGCGCCGGTGTCGGCAGTATCTTCCGGGCGCCCCTGGCCGGCGCGCTTTTCGCCTCCGAGGTCCTGTACCGGGATCCGGAGTTTGAATCCGAAGTGATCATCCCCGCGGGAATATCCTCGGTGGTGGCCTACTGCCTCTTCTGCCTGGTTTTCGGCTGGGGCTCGCTGTTTGATTCTCCTGATGTGATGTTTCAAAATCCCCTGGAGCTCGGGCCTTACGCGGTCCTGTCCCTGGCGCTGGTGGCATTGAGCTTTTTGTATGTCAAGGCCTTTTACGGAACCGCCACCATTTTTAAGGCCATCCCGGTTCCCAATCATATCAAGCCGGCCATCGGGGGCCTGCTGACCGGCATGATCGGTTTTTATCTGCCCCAGACCCTGGCGTTTGGCTATGGGTTCGCCCAGCAGGCGCTGTATAATGAACTGCCTGTGCTGATTCTCTTGTATATTGCCATTGGCAAGATATTTACCACCTCATTCTCCATCGGCTCCGGCGGCTCCGGCGGGGTATTCGGGCCATCCGTGGTAATCGGGGGCGCTATGGGCGGCGCGGTCGGCAAGCTGTTCAATGAAATCATGCCCACGGTGGTCGCCCATCCGAGTTCGTTCGTGGTGGTGGGCATGGCCGGTTTCTTTACGGCGGTATCCAACGCCCCGATTTCGACCATCATTTTTGTCAGTGAAATGACCAATTCCTACCAGCTGCTGCTGCCGAGCCTGTTCGTCTGTTCCATAACGTATATGGCCGCGCGCAACTGGGGGATTTATGCCAAGCAGGTGGACAACCGGGTGGCCTCCCCGGCGCATGCCGGCGAATTTATGGTGGATGTGCTTCAGATGATGAAAGTGAGCGATCTGATGCACCTGGTGCAGAAGGTGGAGAGCATTCCCCAGGACATGCCGTTTTCGGAGTTTAAAAAGTTCTTTTCAAAGACCAAGCAGCACTATTTCCCCGTGATGGATGAAAATGACCGCATGGTGGGCATTTTTTCGAGCACCGATGTGCGGGGCGTGCTTTTTTCGGAGGAAATCGAGCATCTGGTGGTGATGAAGGATATCGCCACCACCGACGTGGTGGCAACAACCGCATCAGAGGATCTCAACGCATTGCTTCAGAAGTTTACGACCAAGAATATTGACAGCCTGCCGGTGGTGGCCGAAGATGATCTCGGGGTGCTGCTGGGCATGTTGAACCGGCGTGACGTGATTGCTTTCTATAACCGCCAGGTTCAGCGGCTTAAAGGCTCCACGGCCTCTTCGGCGTAGGTGACCCGCAGCAGGAACAAGCCCTGCGGCGGTGCGGTGTCGCCGGCGCAGCTGCGGTTTCCGGATAAAAGGATTTGCTTGAAATCATCCGGGTTGATCTTTCCCCTGCCGGCGTCGGCAAGGGTGCCGACGATGTTTCGTACCATGAATCGCAGAAAGCCGCTGGCGGCTATCTCAAACCAGATATCGTCCGGCCGGCGCTGGTAGACCCGGGCCGCGTTCACCGTCCGGATGGTGTGGGACCTGGGGCTGCCGCTTCCTTCAAAGGATTTGAAATCATGGGTTCCGACAAGGTGGCTGGCTGCCGCCTGCATGGCGCTGACATCCAACTCCCGGGGGACGAACCAGGCATACTGCCGGCAGATGGCAGAGGGAACGGGACTGTTGAAGATCCGGTAGCGGTAGGTTTTGCACCTGGCATCGTATTGGGAATGAAAGCCCATATCCACTGCTTCGCAGGAGCGGATGACAATATCATCCGGGAGCAGGCTGTTCAGGCCCGCCACAAAGGCCCGGGCCGGGATGTCGGGCCGGCACCGGAAGTTGGCCACCTGGCCCAGGGCATGCACGCCCGCGTCCGTTCGGCCGGAGCCGATCAGGCGCACGGGGGCTTTGACCATCACGGCAATCGCATTTTCAACCGTTTCCTGGATGGTCCGGGCGTTTTTCTGTTTCTGCCAGCCGTGATAACGACTGCCGTCGTATTCGATGGTCAGTTTATAGTTATGCATGTTTCATCGCCGGGTTCCTGGTTTGATGGACCGGGAAAAGAAATATATCGTGCTTTTTGCGGGGGTCCGTCAGATGCCCCTGCTATGCCAAAATAAAAGGATAAATTCAATATGGAAATGGA
>CAZNSO010000007.1:17441-32257 GCA_964575805.1 uncultured Desulfobacteraceae bacterium | reverse complement strand
AATGGAAGCCGGTATGCAAGCCGGAAAGGTAAACGGATTTAAGTGCGGTGCCGTGGCCTCGGGGCTTAAACAATCAGGGGAGCCGGACCTTGGCCTGATCTATTCGGAAACCCCCGCTGCGGTTGCCGGGGTTTTTACCACCAACCAGGTCCAGGCGGCCCCGGTCCTCATCAGCCGGGAACGGGTCCGGAGCGGTCATTGCCGGGCGGTGCTGGTCAACAGCGGCAATGCCAACTGCTGCAACGGGGAAAAGGGGATGACCGACGCCAGGGCCATGGCGCAAATGGCCGCAAAAGCGCTGGCTATTCCGGAAGAATCCGTCCTTGTGGCCTCCACCGGGGTCATCGGCCGGCCCATGGCCATGGAAGGCGTGGCTGCCGCGATTCCCGAATTAAGCCGCAGCTTGTCCGAGCAGGGGTGGATGAGCCTGGCGGGTGCCATCATGACCA
Organism: uncultured Desulfobacteraceae bacterium; assembly: GCA_964575805.1. Lineage (GTDB taxonomy): Bacteria > Desulfobacterota > Desulfobacteria > Desulfobacterales > Desulfosalsimonadaceae > M55B175. The sequence goes on along the minus strand of CAZNSO010000007.1, from coordinate 31,808 downwards.
CGGATACGGTTCCCAAAATGCTGAGCCGCTCGGTGTCCATCGGGAACACGGCGTGCACAATCACCGGGGTGGCCAAGGGCGCCGGCATGATTCGGCCGGATATGGCCACCATGCTCTGCTTTGTGGCAACTGATGCGGCAGCCGCCCCTGAAATCCTTCAGCAGATGCTGCAAACGGCCACGGACCAGTCTTTCAACCGGATTACCATAGACGGCGATACCAGCACCAACGACACCGTTTTGCTGATGGCCGGCGGGGCCTCCGGGGCCCAGATCTTGCATCAGGAAGAAATTGACCGGTTTCAGGAGGTCTTAAACGAAATGCTGGCAGAGCTTGCCAGAATGATCGTAAAAGACGGCGAAGGGGCCACGAAGCTGGTGGAAGTCGTTGTGAGAGGCGCTGATTCCCCTGCGGCCGCACGGACGGTGGCGGATACGGTGGCGCATTCCAACCTGGTCAAGACGGCGCTGTTCGGAGAGGATGCCAACTGGGGGCGCATTCTTGCCGCTGTCGGCCGCTCCGGCGTTTCGGTAAGGCCCGAGCATATTGATGTTTATTTTGACGCGGTCCAAATGGTGGCTGGCGGCCGGGATGCCGGGGGGGATGCCGAGGTCCGGGCAACCGGGGTCATGCGGCAGCCGGAGTTCACGATTACGATTGACCTGAACGCGGGCAGCCACTCGGCTGCTGTCTGGACCTGTGATTTCTCTGTTGATTATGTCAAAATCAATGCCGATTATCGGAGCTAGCCGGAGAGCCCGCCAATGACCCTGATGCGGCTGCAGAAATTTATTGCCGGCGCCGGTGTCTGCTCCAGGCGACGGGCGGAAGTGCTGATCCGGGAGGGCCGGGTAAGGGTAAACGGCCGCATAGTGGACCAGATGGGGGTTCAGATCAACCCCGAAGCGGATGAGGTGGAGGTACTCGGCCGGGTCGTGGCCCCGGCCGTCCCGGAGGTCAATATCATGCTGAACAAGCCGGCGGGCTATATCAGCAGCTGCCGTCATTCCGGGCGGAAAATCGTGCTGGATCTGGTGGACACCGGCCACCGCGTCTATCCCGCCGGGCGCCTGGACCGGGATTCCACCGGCCTTCTCCTGCTGACCAACAATGGGCGGCTTCATTACCGCCTCACCCACCCATCCTTTGATCATGAAAAAGAGTACCGGGTAAAGACGCGCTCGCCTCTCACCGATGCGGCGCTCAAGTCCATGGCTGACGGAGTTCCGCTTGAGGGCAGGCTCACGCGGCCGGCCGAGATCCATCGCAGGGCAGAAGATGAATTTACAATTGTCTTGAAAGAGGGCAGAAATCGGCAGATCCGGCGGATGGTCGAAGCCGCTGGCGGTGAGGTGGCGGCGCTGCACCGCGTCCGCATGGCCACCCTCGAACTGGGCGGGCTGGCATCCGGCCAGTGGCGGTATTTAACCGGTGATGAAGTTGCGAAACTGAAAAGTTCCTGCGGCCTTTAGCCTTCAGGGTGGCTTCAGGTGCCGGAATCGTTCATCTGGTGCTTGATATTGACCCCTTCAATGATAAAGGCCACATGCTCCCCGATGTTGGTCGCCAGGTCGCCGACCCGCTCCAGGCATCGGGATATGATAATGGTCTGAATCGAGCGCCGGGTGTCTATCCGCCGCCGCTCGGCAGCGGGGGTGTCTTTCACCATGTACTCAACCAGGGTGTGAAGCACCTCAAGCGTGTACTGATCCGCCTGATCGTCCATTCGGCAGACCTCGTAGGCCGCCTTGATATCATCGTTGACAAAACAGGCCACGGCTTTTTTCACCATGGCGAGGCTCACGTCGATTAACTGCTCCATTTCCGGGATCGGTTCAAGGGGCGGGTATTTGCAGAGAAACTGGCTGCGCTGGCTGATGTTGACGGCCTGGTCAGCCATACGTTCCAGTTCATTGCTGATTTTGGCCGTCCCGATGATCGTTCTCAGGTCCCTGGCCATGGGTTGCTCCAGTGCCAGCAGCCGCACCGTGTATTGGTCCACCTGAACCTCCAGGTTATTGATTTCCCTGTCGCCTTCAATAACCGTCTGGGCCAGCTTCTCATCCCTTTCCAGATAGGCGGTCGTGGCGTTTTCAAGCGCACGCTGGGTGAGTGCGGCCATGTTGAGGATGGTCATTTTGAGTTTTTCAAGTTCCCGAAAAAAATGGCGCTCCATAATTCGTCTCTGCTTTCTTGCCGTGAAAAGTTGCTCTGCGACGCTGCTTTCAGCCGAAACGCCCTGTAATATAGTCTTCGGTCTGCTGCAGCCGGGGTCGGGTGAACATGGCCTCCGTCTCGCCGGTTTCAATGAGCCTGCCCATGTAAAAAAATGCCGTGATATCGGAAACCCGGGCCGCTTGTTGCATATTATGCGTGACAATGATGATTGTAAAATATTTTTTAAGCTCGTGGATCAGATCCTCTATTTTCTGGGTGGCAATCGGGTCCAGGGCCGAGGCCGGCTCATCCATTAATATGACCTCCGGTTCCACCGCGAGCGCCCGGGCAATGCAGAGCCGCTGCTGCTGACCGCCGGAGAGGCCGAGGGCGGAGGCATTGAGGCGATCTTTTACCTCATCCCACAAGGCGGCCTGTTTGAGGCTTTTCTCCACGTTTTCGACCACGGTTTTTTTATCCTTGAGCCCGTTGACGCGCAGACCGTAGGCGACATTGTCAAATATGGTTTTGGGAAACGGGTTGGGTTTTTGAAATACCATGCCAACCCGGCGGCGCAGGTGGACCACATCGATATGCGGGCCGTAAATATTCTCCCCGTCAATATGGATCTCTCCGCCGACCCGGCTGCCGGGGATCAGATCGTTCATCCGGTTCAGGCATCGCAGAAAGGTACTTTTGCCGCAGCCGGAAGGTCCGATCAAGGCGGAGATCTGGTTTTTTTTAAATCCAATGGAAATATCCTCGAGCGCCTGAAAATCGCCGTAAAAGAAATTCAGGCCGGAGGCGGTGATTTTGTTTGTTTCAGCCATTGTGGTTCCTTTTATCCATTCGGCTTATCCATATAACTTGCCCATATGGCGACTTAGCCCTTCGCCGGGTTGGCTTGTTTCAGAGTAAAGCAAAACACCGAGCCCCTGGATTGACCGGCCGGCGGGCTTTCAACCCAGATTTCGCCGCCCATCCGCAGCATTGCGTGGCGGCAGATGGCGAGCCCCAGGCCGGTTCCCCCGGATGCCCGGCTGCGTTCCTTGTCCACCCGGTAAAACCTTTCAAACACCCTTTTTTGATGCCGGAGAGCGATGCCCGGGCCTTCATCCTGAACAGCGAAGACAAAATGATCGGATTTGTCAATAGAAAATATGGTGACTGCGGTTTCCGGCGGGTTGTGCCGGATGGCATTGTCCAACAGATTGCGAAAGACCTGGGTCAGGGAGCTGGCTTCGGCAAGGACCATGAGCGGATTGCTCAGTTGGTTGATCACATGGATCTTTTTCTCCTCCGCCATGGGCATGCAGGTCTCCCAGGCGGACAAAAAGCACGCGGCCGCGTCAACAGGCACCAATTCCACCGCGCTCTCGCGGTTTTGCTGCTGTCTGGTCAATTCCAGCAGGTCCTTGACGATATTGGACATCTGGTTGGCATTTTTCAGTATGGTCCGGACAAATGACTCCGCATCCTCGGAAGCTCTCAAATCCTTATCCATAAGGGTTTCCGCGTAACCCTTGATGGATGTCAGCGGTGTGCGCAATTCATGGGAGACATTGGCCACAAACTCCTGGCGCACCTTCTCCAGCCGCACCAGTTCGCTGATGTCATGGAAGACAACGACGGCGCCGCCATCAGGGAGCCGGACCAGATTGAGTTCATACAGGACGTCGTGGTCAACGGGGACCCGCAGGCTTTCAGTCTTTTTTCCTGCAATGACGTCGTCACAGGAGGTCTGGATTTCAGGATTCAAGAAAACTTCCATGGGCCGGTGACCGATACAGGAGGGAGCGCACCGGGCAATCCGTGTCAGCGCCTGGTTGGTGGTCTTGATACGCCCGGATGGGTCCAGCATCATAACCCCTTCCCGCATTCCTTCCAGAACGGCTTCAAGCTCTTGTTTTTTGGAAGAAACCATTTCGATGGTGTTTTGGATTTTATCCGCCATCTGGTTGATACAGGCGGAGAGGCGGTCGAATTCCGGGCCCTGACCGGTCTCCAGGCGTTTGTCCAGCTTGCCTTCCCCGATTTCTCCGGCAGCCTGGATCACCTTGTTGATCGGTTTTTCCATGCGCCTTGAAAGAATAAAGCTGGCCAACAGGGTTAAAATGAAAATCAAGCCCAGGGACATCCAGAAACGGTTGGCGTAAAACGTCAGGCGGGATTCGATACGGGACATGGGCATGGCCACACGGATAATGGCCGCGGGATGCCTGTCCAGCGAGATGGGCCTGGCCGTGTAGATCATTTTCCGCTGAATGGTCGTGCTGTAGCGGATACTCTGCCCGATGCCCGTTTTTCTGGCACTTATGATTTCGTCGCGGTAGATGTGGCTGTCCATATTTGCAAGTTCCGGATAAGCCACCGCGGAGTCGGCGAGCACCCGGCCGGAGGACTGGACGAGGGTGATCCGGTAATTTAGCTTTTCCCCCAGCCGGCTGATCCAGTCGTCCATTTCCCGATGGCTGTCAAAAGGGGCTTTTTGTTGAATCAGCCAGTGCGTGAATTCCAGCTGATTAAAGGCATTCGACTTTGTCTCCGCAAGGGTTTCAGCCTCCAGGGTCTTGAAAATATAGTATGCGGGAAGGCAGACAGCGGGTATCAAAATGAGCCAGAAGGCCAAAAGCAGCCGGGTTCGGAAATGAATGGAGCGCATTTAGACTTCCCTGAAACGGTAGCCGATGCCGCGAACCGTTTCGATGGCCGTGGCGTACGGACCGATTTTTTGCCGTAATCGGCGGATATGGGTATCCACTGTGCGGGCATACCCGTCAAACTGATAACCCCAGACCCGGTCCAGAAGCTGGTCCCTTGTCCGGACTTTTCCCTGGTTCTGGATCAGCTCCATCAGGAGATTGAACTCTGTCACCGTAAGGGCGAGCTCCTCATCTTTTACCCATACCCGGTAGCTGTCCAGGTCAATGTAGAGGTCTTCGTATTTCACTATACTGGCTGCCACCGGTTCCTTGTCATAGCGGCGCAGAATGGCCCGGACCCGCAGAATCATTTCCCGGGGACTGAAGGGTTTGACAATATAATCATCCGCGCCAAGCTCAAAGCCCACGATCCGATCCACCTCCTCTCCCCTGGCTGTCAACATGATTACGGGTATGGCAGCAGTTTTTGAATGCTTTTTGAGTGCCTTGCAGACTTCCAGGCCATCCATTGCCGGCAGTATCAGGTCGAGCAGGACAAGATCGGGAATGTGCTCTTCAGCCAATTCCAGGGCCTTGGATCCGTCGCCGGCTTTCAATGTGTTGTGGCCGTCGGCGCGCAGATGCCAGTCAATCAGATTCATGATGTCGGCTTCATCTTCGACGATCAGTATGGATTTGGGCATGGGTGCTCCTTAAAGCAGCTATAAAGGCCGGCTTTCAACGGGCCGGCTGCCGCCTGGACGGATTGTTAAGATCCGGTTACAAAAGCCGGCATTTTTCTGCAGTGTTCCGGGTGCATCCTAATTGCCAATTATTGCAAATTAATGAACAGGGCGTGACAATTGTGTGACAGGAAGGTGCAATGATTGTCATTGTTATTTCATCAATTTGTCACAGGATTGTCAAATTCAAATTATAGTTTCATTCCCGGGTGGGAGCAAATTGTTGGGAATTTGCAGTCTCGCCATTATCTTTATATTCATGCAAAAATTTGTAAAAACAGTGACACTTTTTCCAAACGAATTCAAATAAGGAGAAACGGAGATGAAAAAGCAGGCAATAATGACAGGTATGAAAATTTGTGCCGCCCTGGCCCTGGTGTTGTGCCTCAGCACCTTTGCATGGGCGGGGAATCTCAAGATCAAAGGTTCGACAACGGTGCTGCCCATCGCCCAGACAGCCGCGGAGGAGTTCATGAAGATCCACCCGGACGTCAATGTCTCGGTTTCCGGGGGTGGATCCGGAAACGGGATCAAGGCGATTATCGACGGCACCACCGATATTGCGGACAGTTCCCGTTTTATCAAGCAGAAGGAAGTGGAGATGGCGGTGGAAAAAGGAGTGTACCCCGTTCCCTTTGCTGTTGGCCGGGACTGCATCGTTCCGGTGGTTCACCCCTCCAACAATGTGGATGACCTGAGCCTGAAGCAGCTTCGCCGGATGTACGAGGGGAAAATCAAAAACTGGAGTGAAGTCGGCGGACCGGACCTTCAGGTTGTTGTCATTTCCCGGGACACCTCCTCCGGGACCTACGAGGTGTGGGAGGATATCGTGATGGAGGGGGCCCGGGTCTTTCCCGGCGCCCAGCTTCAGGCTTCAAACGGGGCTGTCGCCCAGTCTGTGGCCAAAAACAAGTATGCCATCGGCTATGTCGGTTTGAGTTATATGAACAAGGATTTAAAGGCGTTAACCGTTAACGGGGAAACGGGATCAATTGAAAATGCCATTGACTACCCGATCAGCCGGGAGCTGTTTATGTTTACCCGGGGCTGGCCGACAGGCAATACCCTGAAGTTCATCAATTACGTGCTGCATCCCGCAAAGGGGCAGAAACTTGTTGCGGGAAAAGGGTATATACCGCTTTACTAGGCAGTGGGCGCACCCGGTCCCTGATTTTTCAAATAAGCCGGGGCTGTGGGGCGGGAGGCTCGCCGGGCAAGGGCCGCGGCTGCCTCCCCGGCCCCGGTCGTTATTTTATAATTTTTAAAATCGGTTGAAATCCATGGCATCTAAGCGACAAATCAAGGAGAGAGGGATTCAGTCTTTTTTTTTCCTCATGGCCTTTGTCTCCATCGCCGTGCTGGTAATGATCCTTTTTTTCCTGGTGCGCGAGGGCGTTCCGATATTCAGGGAAGTCTCGGTAAAGGAGTTTTTTCTCGGCCAGTACTGGTATCCGACATCCGATCCGCCGGACTTTGGCATACTGCCCCTGATTATGGCATCTCTAATGGTAACCGGTCTCTCGGCAGTGGTGTCCATACCCCTTGGGGTCATGACCGCGCTTTACCTGGCTGAAATCGCCTCCCCGCGGGTCAAGGAAATCGCCAAGCCCATGGTGGAAATGCTGGCTTCGCTGCCTTCGGTGGTCATCGGGTTTTTTGGCATGGTTGTGGTCGCGCCTTTTTTGCAGGATGTTTTCAATATCCCGACGGGCCTGAATCTTTTTAACGCCTCGCTTATGCTGGCCTTCATGTCGGTGCCGACCATTACCACCATATCCGAGGATGCCATCTCCAGTGTTCCCGCTGAGCTGAAGGAGGCCTCCCTTGCCCTGGGGGCCACCCATTGGGAAAGTATTTTGCGGGTGATTATGCCCGCATCCCTCTCGGGTGTGAGCACGGGTGTTATCCTGGGCATGTCCCGGGCCATCGGTGAGACCATGGTCGTTTTGATGGTGGCCGGCGGGGCGGCCATGATTCCGGGTTCCGTGTTTGATCCCTGCCGGCCCATGCCGGCCAGTATAGCCGCAGAAATGGCGGAAGCCCCGTTTCGCAGCGACCATTACCATGCCCTCTTTGCCATCGGCCTGGTTTTATTTGTTTTTACCCTGATGTTTAACTTTGTCGCCGACTATATCTCCCACAAGCATCGACAGGTGGGGGCGGCAACATTATAGACAGGCTTTGAGCCTTATGCATGAACAAGGCGTACATATTCATATGGCGGGGAAAACCGCCCGGCGGCGCAAGGTCTCCCAGTCCGGCTTTTTCCTGCTGTTCCGGGGGGCGGCACTGATCAGCGCCCTGGCCCTGGTGGTTGTTGTATTCTTCCTGGTAAAAAACGGCTGGGAGGCCATTAACTGGACTTTTCTCACCCAGGCGCCCAGGGACTCCATGACCAAAGGCGGGATTTTCCCGGCAATTGTCGGCACCATTTATCTGAGTGTCGGGGCCATGGTGGTTGCTTTCCCCCTGGGCATTGCCTCGGCGGTGTATTTGAGCGAGTATGCCGCTCAAGGGAAGCTGGTCCGGACAATCCGCTTTGGCATTAACAACCTGGCGGGTGTTCCCTCAATTGTTTTCGGCCTGTTCGGGCTGGCTTTTTTCGTGACCTGGATGAAGCTGGAGGTGAGCATCCTCTCGGGTTCGCTCACACTTGCCATTTTGTCCCTGCCCGTGATTATCGGCACCTCGGAAGAGGCCCTGCGCGCGGTGCCCGCGACCTACCGGGAGGCCTCCCTGGGCCTGGGGGCGACCAAATGGCAGACCATATCCCGTGTTGTGCTGCCTGCAGCGCTTCCTTCCATGATCACCGGCGGCATCCTGGCATTGAGCCGGGTAGCCGGTGAAACCGCTGCCATCATGTTTACCGCGGCGGTCTATTTCACCACCCAGATGCCCTCCTCCGTCCTGGATCCGGTCATGGCCCTGCCGTACCACATTTATGTGCTCGCCACAGCCGGCACCAACATCGAGCAGACCCGGAGCCTGCAGTACGGCACGGCCCTGGTGCTGATTGCCCTGGTGCTGGGAATGAACCTGGTGGCCATTATCTACCGGGCCCGGCTCCGGAGAAAAATTTGAAAGCACGGCGGCTCAGGTTGGACTCCAATAGGGCTTGATGCTGTCCTCAAAGATTTTCAATGCCGCCTCCGCCCCGTGCCCGGAAGCGGCCACGATCTGGTTGTACCCGCCCGTCACGTCACCGGCGGCATAGACACCGGGGAGATTGGTTCGATACTGTGTTTGTTCGATGTAGCCCTCAGGCGTCAGGGCCACCCCGATTTTTTGCGCCAGGTCCGTTGAGGGCACATAGCCGATGGCGATAAACACCCCGTCGGTGTTAATGGTTGATTCCTCCCCGGTTTCAATGTTTTCCACGCGGACGGATGCCACTTTTTTCTGCCCCTGGATTTCTCTTATTTCCGTATTATAAAGGATTGGTATGGCGAGTTCGGTCAATTGCCGGGCCAGAAAATCCTGGGCATCCAGAACGCCTTTCCGGTGCACCAGGGTCACATGGACCCCTATGTTGTTCAAATGAAGCGCTTCGGTGGCCGCACTGTCTCCCCCGCCCACCAGGATAACGGATTTTTCCTTGAACATGGGGCCGTCACAGGTGCTGCAGTAACTGACGCCGTGGCCGGCAAGCCGTTTTTCGCCCGGAACCTCCAGCCTTCGGTAAGTGGCGCCGGTGGCCAGCAGCAGGGCGCGGGTCAGAAAACGCCGCCGGGAAGTGAGAACCTCCATGGGATCGCCGGGAGTCACATCGATAACATCTTCTCCCAAAAATATATTGTTTACGTACTGGAGGGCATGGGAGGCCATGATATCCACCAGTTGCTTGCCCCCGATCTGGGTTAGGCCGGGGTAATTTTCCACTACCGGGGTGGTCGCCACCTGGCCGCCCAGCAAGCCGCGCTCCACGATCACGGCTTTCATGCCGGAACGGGCCGCATAAATCCCCGCGCTCAGCCCCGCAGGCCCGCCGCCCACAATGACCAGGTCGCATTCGACCACCGGGGCATCGCTGTCCGGTATAAAAAGCGTCTGCTCCTCCATCTTCTGCAGGGAGAGCATGAAGAGTTCCTCCTGCTGAGCACCCATGGCGATCAACCGCTCATTCGCATAGGTCTGCGGCACCGATTCCGCTTCATATTGCCGGGCGATTTCAGGGTTGGCCTGGATGTCGATGATTTCAAGGGAAATCATCTCCGGCCGTTCCACTGCCGCTTTTAACGCATTTTGGGCTTGCTGCGGGCAGTACGGGCAGGAATGGCTGACAAAAAGTTTGATGTGCCGGGGCTCGGTGATTTCGGACAAAACATTGGCCGATTGCTGGCTGATGTTGGTTTGGGAAAAAGCCGTCATCAACATGGCTTCCACAAACATGCGGCCCTCCTCTCCCAGGGGGGCGCCCAGCCATCGGATATGGTATTTATCCGGGGAAATGACTATTGTTGGCGAGCGGCGGATACCCAGCTTTTTCCCCATTTCATGATTTAACGGGTACTCGTGGAAGGCAATGCTGTTGTCGGTGATGGTGTTGAAGTAGTTGATAAACTGCCGGGCGGTGTCGGCAAATACTTCCCTGCCTTCCGGGTCGGCAAACAGGTAAACGGGAACGGGCTCGGAAAGTTGGCCGAATATTTCCCTGAGTTCTTTTTCCGCTTGTTCGGATCCGTGTTCATGGCCGGATGCTTCCATTTTTTTCTCCTTGGCGCGGGTGAATGCAAAGATGCGTATGTTAAGGGGGAGGCACCGGTCAATCCCGGATTTTTTGGCGATCCTCCTCCCGAAAAGGGCTATATGGGAACTGATTAATTATCATCATGTATGTCCCAGGCGGCAAGTGGAAAAATCTCCTGCGGCGGGCCGGCGGCCGGACGGGATTTTGGATTTGGCAAGCGCGGCGGCGGGTGTTATATTAATAATTCCAAATATCACCCACAAACCCGTGAGATATCAAATCGCGAAGCTTGGAGAAGCTTGGAAAGGATACGCATGACACATTCTCACTCGCATGATCACGAGCATGGCCACCATCATGAACATCCTCACAGTCATTCTTCCGACCGGGAGATGGCGTTTGAGGAAAAGATGCTGAAGATCCTGGATCATTGGATCCGGCACAACAGGGACCATGCCGCCACTTATAACGACTGGGCGGAGCGGGCGAAGCAGTCCCGTATGGATGGCGTCGCCGAGCTGCTGGAAGAGGCCGCTGATATGAATCTTGCCATGAATGAAAAATTTGAAAGGGCAAAGGCGCTTATTGCTGCGGCCAAATAGGGCTCGAGAGGCAGGGCATGAACCGCCGTGAAGAAAAGCAGATGCGGCCTTGAAAAACCGGCCGGCCTGAAGACTGGCCGGTTCGGGCTAAAGCCGCTGGATCAGGTAAATATAGCAGGGCAGGCGGCACCATTTTTTCAGCTCGGCAAAGGTGCTCCGCATTTGTTCTTTTGAGCCGATATTTTCCAGGGGGGAGATATAGATGGCGCCCTTGCTGTGGAAATGATCCAGCTGGTAGCGGGTCAAATCGATAATCGAGGGCAGATGCCCCTCGGGCAGGCCGGCGCCGTGGACAAAGTTGGCCGTAACCTCGATATGGGTATAGTGGCGGTTTATTGCCATCATGCGGTTGAAGGCCTTTTTGACTTTTCGAGGCGTAAGGGGCTTGCCAAGCACCCGAAAGGTTTCGGCATCCGCGGATTCGAGCCCCAGGTTGATATAGGTGGTAAACGGCAGGCGATCAATCATGTCGAAGACCGCTTCGTCGGAACGGAGCAGGGAATCCACGCTGCCAAAGAGAAACAGCCGGGGCGTCTTCATTCGGGACTGCTCGATACCCAGGTCCTCGTAGGCTCTCCGGGCGGCCATTTCGATTATTTCCCTGCCGGCGAACAAGCCGTCATGCTGGCCCAAAAAAATGCTGTTGTAGTTGACCCGGTCCCGGCCGTAAAAATTTTTGAGCGCCTGTATCTGTTCCCTTATTTGCTGCTCAGAGCGCAAGGTGATGGTTTTTCCGGATTTAACCCGGCAGAAAGCGCAGTTGTAAAGGCACCCGTCCGCTATAATCACGGGAATCACATCGTATTCCACGTGACGGGCGTCAGGCGGCAGAACGGAGACTTCCCCCCCGATAATGCCATGAAATTGCTTCGCCCGGCGTTTGAGCGCCTGCGGGCCTATTTCGGCCACCTGGCGGAGAAAGGCCCGCAGGCGGGGTGCCAGTTCGGACAAGTCCATGCGCGAGATCCTGGCCCTTAATTCGTGCCAGGCCTCAAATGCTTTTTGCACATCCGGGCTGTTGAACCGGTCGCTGAACAGCACGGCATTGGTGTCGTAAGAAAGGCAGGGCACGTAATATTCGCCGGTAAAATCGAAGGCGCCGCTGTAACCGCCGGCGGAAAAGTAGGCCCAATCATTTCCCACCGTTCGTTTCAGCCATTCCGAGGCATCCAGCCATCCTTCGCCACGGCCCTGGATGGTTTTGATCTCCCCGTTCAGGTTGAACTGAAACGTATAGCCGGGCGTTTTGATTTCGTGATAAATTCCGTACCTGAGAGGAAAGCTGATTTTGATGTATTGATCCGCCCCTTCTTTTTCGAGGGTGACACTCATATCCTGCAGTTTGTAGGTTTCCATAATCGCCCGTCCTGCTTGCACCTGCGGCCCCGTCAAAGGGGCCGGGCTTCATGGAGGGTCCTGACGATATCATTGCCCTGGCAGGGGGGCAGCCGGTCGCAGCGGACCCTCACCTCCATGCCTGCCTGCGCCGTTTCAACCCTTGTCCCGTCAAGGGTTTGCATCTCCAGGAGGGTACAGGTGCCTTCTATCCCATCTCGTGTTAAGATGTCAATCCTGTCCCCGCGCGTCACCTTATTTCGCAGCGCAATCACCGCCCGCCCATTGCCGGGCGTCCCCCTTACCTTGCCGGCAAAACGGATGGACGGATTTTGCGGCGGGGCTTCATAGTCCGGAAGCACGGCTTCCGGGTCATTGAGGTAAAAACCGGTCCCCAACGGCCTGGGGCTGACCCGGTTGAGCTCCCGCATCCAGGCTTCCCGGACCCGGTAGTCGGCCGGGGACGCGTAAAAGGCGTCTATGGCGGCCCGGTAGGTTCTGACAACGGCGGCCAGGTAATTCAGCCCTTTTTGGCGGCCTTCGATTTTCAATGAGGAGATGCCGGCCGCGATCATTTCCGGCAGATGGGAGATCATGCAAAGATCCTTGGAGTTGAAGATGTAAGTGCCGGCTTCGTCTTCTGCAACCGGCATGTATCGGCCCGGCCGCATTTGCTCGACCACCGAATATTGCCACCGGCAGGGATGGGCGCATTGGCCGCGGTTGCTGTGCCGTTGGGCCATATAACTGCTGAGCAGGCAGCGGCCGGAGTAGGCGATGCACATGGCGCCGTGCACGAATGCCTCGATTTCCATTGAACCGGCTTCCTTGCTGATAGCCCGAATATCGGCAAGGGTTAATTCTCTGGCCGCGTTGATGCGTTTAATCCCATGGGTCTGCCATAATCGGAGGCTGTATTGGTTGGTGCTGTTGGCCTGGGTGCTCAAATGGACCGGGATTTGCGGCATGATTTGCCCGGCCAGCCAAATAATTCCCGGATCGGCTATAATCAGGGCGTCCGGGCCGGCATCCCGGAGTTGCTCCAGGTGGCTGCGCACGGAATTCATTTCATGAGGCCGGGGAAAAGCATTGACCGCCACGTATACCCGGGCTCCGGCCAGGTGCGCCAGCCGGATGGCATGATGAATTTCATCCCCGGAGAAATTGCCGGCATAACGCCTGAGGCTGTGGGAGCGGCCGCTCAGGTACACGGCATCCGCCCCGTAATGAAGGGCGGTTTCCAGTTTTTCAAGGTTTCCCGCCGGGGCCAGCAATTCAACTTTCTGTTTTCGTGTCATTTCAAAGTATCTGAAAAGGGGTAAAGGCAAGAGCTCAGAGGGGGGCGCCGCCGACTCCTAGCAGGTCAGGTGGAAGCCGGCAGCGACATTTTTGCCCTGGCGGTACAGTTCATTGAAAATGGAGACGGCTTCTTTTGTGGGCCTTTCAATGAGTTCAATTTTTTCCCTGTCTATCTGCTCAACAAGCTCCCGCGAACAAACCATGCGGCCGGGCTCGCCTTTTCCCAGGACAAGGATCCGGGGTCGGGCTGCAAGCACGTCGTCGAGATCCCCGGGCGTCACCCGGTGGCCTGAGGAACGAAACCAATGCGGTACCACCCGTTCCCCTATTATTTTGATGTCATCCGTATAGGTCGTGCCGTCGATTACTATTTTCCCGAAGGCGTACTGCTGAATTTCCATAAGCGCTCAACTGGTCAGCCCCTTGAAGTTGACGGTCAGGTTGACATTAATATTCAAGCCGCCCTGCTCCGTGATCTCCTTTACCAGTTCCCCCACCAGTTCGCTCAGCGAATCCCCGGAGAGTTCCCGGATGTGCGTGCCGCCATTGCTGCTGGTCCGCTTGGTTGACCGGGTTTCCGGCTTTTTGGCAACGGTTCGCGTACGCGTGCCGGATTTGACATATTTTTTCAGGCCAGGATATTTCCGGATCGCCTCCTCCAGGGTAAACCGGTTTTTCCCTGTTTTCCGGGTGAGGTCATAGGTCTGCTCCGGTGTGAGGTTAAAGGCTTCCTTAACCAGGCTGTAGACGTAGCCGCGGTCGGTTTTCTGCTTTTTGATAAGGTAGCCGAGATCACATTTTTTGCTGTTGCTCAGTTTGGCCAGAATGCTGGCCACATCCTGTATCTTTATGTCCTTGCCGGAGCTTTCGGCCACCATGGAAGTGATATCGGGGGACCGAAG
>CAZNSO010000007.1:0-17341 GCA_964575805.1 uncultured Desulfobacteraceae bacterium | reverse complement strand
TTATGTCCTTGCCGGAGCTTTCGGCCACCATGGAAGTGATATCGGGGGACCGAAGCGACTTGCCCGTGCGAAGCGTGTCGATGATTAATTCACTGTTCGTCTTTTTGTTTGTGCTCATTTTTATTTCTCCTTTGTTATCGATGTCAATGCATTTCAGGCAGTGAAGGAGGCCCGGCTTTTGATCTGCGGAGCGGACAGCTGAGCCACTGGTCCGCGTCCGGCCCATGAAACCGGTTGATTCCCGGTGTTGCCTTCCGCGCCGGCCTGCTATTGATAAAATAAACGGCCCGTCCCTCACCCTTTTCCCGGATCGAGCCGAACTAAAATATTTAGTTTAATCTAAGATTCTATCTAAATACGTAATACGCAAAATTTATTTGTCAAGTATTTAATTTTCGGAATCGATTCGGCCGTGCTAAAACCGAGCAGGCGCTCCTTTTCCCTTGACACCTGTCCGGCCTCCGCGGTATCTCGATTTGAAAAAGGCATCATCTGCCATTTCGCGGCCATTTTTTACGACCTTGCGTAAACTTTTGATGTATACAGGATACCATTATGACCTCTCTGGATACGCTTCGCTCTGTATCGCTGGACCCATACAGCTACGCCGGACATGTGAACGCCTCCCGGGGCAAACCCCTTCTCGGCTTTTTCTGTTCGTATGCCCCGGAGGAAATAATCACAGCCGCCGGGGCGGTCCCATTCCGGATTTTCGGCACCCGCAGCGACATTTCCCTGGCCGACGCCCATCTTCAGTCATATTGCTGCTCACTGGTGCGCGGCGGCCTCGAAGATGCTTTGGCCGGACGCCTGGGTTTCCTCGAAGGAGCGGTTTTTCCCCATACATGTGACTCGATCCAGCGGCTCTCGGATATCTGGCGGTTGAATGCGGGCATGAACCGGCATTTCGATGTGGTTCTGCCGGTGAAACTGACAACAGCCAGCGCCCGGGCCTACATGATTTCCGTGCTCAAGCAATTCCGGGCCGAAATGGAATCCGCGTTCGGGATTACAATCCCGGATGATCGGCTGCGTGCGGCAATCAGCACCCATAACCGCATCCGGGAACTCCTCGAAAAGATTTATACGTTTAGAAGCCGGTATCCTGATCAATTAAAGGCCTCGGATATGTATCACGTGATGAAGGCGGCAATGGTAATGGACCGGGATGTGCTGTCGGCAGAACTCGAGTCCTTGTGGAGCGATTTAATGCGCGCCACACCCGCGGAGCCGCCGAAAGGCCGGAAGCGAATCCTTTTGAGCGGGGGTGTTTGCAATCATCCGGACATCTACAACCTGATCGAAGATAGCGGCGGGGACGTGGTTTGGGACGATCTGTGCACCGGTACCCGGTATTTTCAAGGGCGGATAAGGGAGGAAGGGGATCCGGTGGAGGCCCTGGCGGAGCGATACCTGACCCGAATGGTTTGCCCGGCCAAGCACATGGGGGCGGAGGTGCGGGGCGCGCATCTTGCCCGGCTGGTCAGGGAAAATCAGGTGGACGGGGTGATTTTTCTTTTTTTAAAGTTCTGCGATCCCCATGGCTTTGACTACCCGTACCTTAAATCATGCATGGACAGCGCCGGGGTGGCCTCTTTGCTGTTAGAGGTCGAAGAGCAGCTGCCGTCCGAAGGGCAGCTGCGCACCCGGTTTGAAACCTTTGTGGATATGCTCTAGTAAAATGGAGAGAAAAATGACAGATACCGGCCAGGAAAGGGATCCGGAAGCAGAAAAGCGGAAAATCAAATCCGTTAAAAAAATGAAAGAGATCATGACCAATTATTATATCGAGGCCAAGGGGGCGGCCGATGCCGGAAAGAAGGTGGCCTGGATCACCAGCGGCGGGCCGGTCGAGCCCTTGATTGCCATGGATGTGATCCCCGTTTACCCGGAAAACCATGGGGCCATGGTCGGGGCCTCCAAGATGGGCGTGGATCTTTGTGAGAAGGCGGAGGAAATGGGGTTTCCCCGGGAGCTTTGCTCTTATGCGCGCACGGATATCGCCTGTTCGGTCACAGACGGCGGCCCCATCGGCGGTTTGCCGAAACCTGATTTTCTGGTCTGCTGCAACAATATCTGCGGTACCGTGATGAAGTGGTATGAGGTCGCCTCCCGCCATTACAACGTGCCGCTTTTTATCCTGGACACCCCGTTTACGCACCGGGAGTTTTCGCAGGCCGCCCGCGAGTATGTATTGGCGCAGATATATGAATATATCGGCTTTCTGGAAACCCATTGCGGCAAAAAGATGGATTACGACCGGATGGCCGAAGTCGGGCGGCTTTCCGTTGAAGGCGCCCGCCTCTGGCAGGAGGTCCTGGATACCGCCGCCCACAAGCCCGCCCCGATGACGGCTTTTGATGCTTTTTTTCACATGGCCCTGATTGTTACCCTTCGCGGGACCCAGGTCACTGTGGATTATTACCGGCAGCTCCGGGATGAGATGCAGGAGCGGATTTCGCGGGGGATTGCCATGGTTCCGAATGAGAAATACCGGCTTCTTTGGGACAATCTGCCCATATGGTACCGCACCAAGTGGCTGTCGGAGAAATTTGCCTCCCACGACGCCTGCCTGGTGGGAGATACCTACACCTCTGCCTGGAGCGGCATGGCGCCATACATGGACGCCGAAAATTTTCTGGAATCCATGAGCCTGGCGTATTCCCGGGTTTATATCAACGTCTCCATCGACATTATGATCGAGACCCTGCGGGGCTTGATCCGCAAATACGATGTGGACGGTCTGGTAATGCATTCCAACCGCAGCTGCAAACCCTATTCCCTCGGGCAGTATGATCTTCAGAAGATGGTCATGGAAACGCTTGAAATACCGACCCTGATGCTTGAGGCCGACATGGTCGATGAACGCAGTTTTTCGGAAAGCCAGATTGAGACCCGGATCGATGCGTTCATGGAAACATTGAAACCGTAAAATGCATTTTCTTTCGCCGCAGCGGATTTTTTGCAGAAAGTAACAAGTCACTGATGATTACCGCAGGGATTGATATCGGATCGATAACCGCCAAGGCGGTTGTTTTAAAAGATCACCGGATGATGGGAGCCAAGGTTGTCTTCACGGGCTATAATGCCCAAAAGGCCGGGAATTCGGTTTTTGATGCGCTTCTGGAACTGCTCGGGATGCCCCGTGGCGAGGTTGATGCCGTGGTGGCCACCGGCTACGGCCGCAATGCCGTGGATTATGCCGATAAAGCCGTCACCGAAATCACCTGCCACGGGGCGGGGGCCCATTTCATCGACCCGGAGATTCGCTTTGTCATTGATGTGGGCGGGCAGGACAGCAAGGTGATTCGGATCAACGAGGCCGGAAAAGTGCTGGATTTTGCCATGAACGACAAATGCGCGGCAGGCACCGGCAGGTTTCTCGAGGTGATGGCGCGGGCCATGGAGGTCGATCTGGACAAGTTCGGGGACAGCTTCGCCGATGCGCCGAATCCGTCCAAAATCAGCAGTATATGCACGGTGTTTGCCGAATCCGAGGTAATCTCGCTGATCAGCAAAGGCGAGCGCCGGGAAAATATTATTGCCGGAATTCATGAATCAGTGGCCACCCGGATATCGGCCATGGCCCGCCGCGTGGGGGTGACGCCGCCCGTTATGATGACCGGCGGGGTCGCCAAAAACAACGGCGCCGTCAAGGCGCTTGAGAACAACCTCCAGGTTACGATCCGGGTTTCGGAATATGCCCAGGTTAACGGGGCGATCGGGGCGGCCGTCCTGGCGGGAAATCTTTGATGGCAAGGCGCGCCGCCCGAAACCGCTGCCCCAGTCCGGATGCTGCTGAATGCGGCAGGCAAGCACAGAGTGGGGGATGAACAGGGCTTTGTTTTATTTGATTTCGATTTTTTTTACGATGCTCGGCCTGGTTCCCCGGAATGCGGCCGTTCGATGGAGCCGGGGCCTGGCGGGCCTCTGGTTTGCCATCGATGGCCGGCATCGACGCGTGGCCATTAATAATTTGACCTATGTTTTCGGATGTGAAAAAAGTCCGATCGAGATTCGCCGGATGGCGCGGCGGGTCTTTGCCAACATTGTCATGGTGCTGTTCGAAGTCGGATGGCTGTATCGGAGCCGGCCTGGTTCGTTGGCTGTTAAAATTCGCTTCGAGGGCCTGCCGCATCTCCAACAGGCCATTCAAAAGGGCCGGGGCGTCCTGGTTCTGACCGGCCACCTGGGAAACTGGGAACTGCTGGCCAATGCCGCGGGGCTTTTGGGCTACCCGGTTAATGTGGTCTACCGGCCGCTTGACTTTGAACCGCTGGACCTTTTTTTCCGCCGCCTGCGCGGCCGCCAGGGCGCGGACCTGCTTCCAAAGGCGCAGGCCATGCGGGGAATCCTGCGAAAACTCGGCCGCAAGGAGCTGGTGGGGATTTTGCTCGATCAAAACGCCGGCCGGCATGCGGGCGTGTTTGTTGATTTTTTCGGGCGGCCGGCATGCACGAACAAGGGTCTCGCCCTGGTCGCCAGGAGACTGAAAGCGCCGGTGGTACCGATTTTTCTGGTCCGCGAGGACAGCGCCTACCGGATGATTGTCCAGCCTGAAGTCCCCTTGATCCTTACAGGCGATAAAGACAGGGATGTCGAAGCCAACACCCGCCGGTACAATCAGGTGCTTGAATCCATGATTCGACGGTACCCGGAGCAGTGGTTCTGGGTCCATCGCCGATGGAAAACCCGGCCCCGCGGGCAGACACCGGAAGGCGAGGTGACGGCGGCATCAATGGCAGCCGGGCCGATCGGGGGGTGAACGCTTTAACTTTGCCATGGGAAATTGAATTTTATATGAGTGAATCCATGATTCCGGAATATATTTTGTCCATCAAGCCCTATAAACCGGGAAAACCGATTGAAGAACTGGAGCGGGAATATGGAATATCCGGATCCATAAAACTGGCCTCCAATGAAAATCCATTGGGACCGTCACCCAGGGCGGTTGAGGCCATTAAATCGGCCATGCAGAACCTCCATCGGTATCCGGATGGCAGCGGCTATCATCTTACCCGCAAGCTTGCCGACAATCTGGGGGTCGGCCCGGAAAACATCGTTCTGGGCAACGGATCCGACGAGGTGATCGGTATGCTCTGCCGCGCCCTGCTTCAGCCCGGGGACGAAGCCGTCATGACCGCCCCCTCCTTCTTGATGTATGAAATCCTGGTACGAAGCGTTGGCGCCACCCCGGTATTTGTCCCCTTAAGCGGGCTGGCCGTTGATCTGGATGCCATGTGTGCCGCGGTGACCGCAAAGACCCGGATCATTTTCATAAACAACCCGAACAACCCGACCGGCACCTTTATCCGGAAAGATGCGTTTGAGGCGTTTCTTGAGAAGATTCCCGCATCGGTGACGCTTGTCCTGGACGAAGCCTATATTGAGTTTGCCCGGGACCCCGCATGTTTCAAAGGGATCCCGCAAGCTGCCGCCTCTTCCCGGCTGGCGGTGCTGCGCACTTTTTCAAAGATATATGGACTGGCCGGTATCCGCGTTGGGTATGGGGTGATGGCGGGCGAGCTCGCCGAGATCCTTAACCGGGTGAGGCAGCCGTTTAACACCAGTTCCCTTGCCCAGGCGGCAGCCGCTGCCGCACTTGACGACGCGCCCTTTTTAAACCGGACCCTGGAGCTTGTGGCCACTGAGCTGGATTTTCTCCAGGAGGCGCTGGAAAGGATGGGGGTGACCTGTTTCCCCACCCAGGCCAATTTTTTCCTGATCGATGTCGAGCGGGATGCCGACCGCGTGTTTGAACAAATGCTAAGAGAAGGCGTCATTGTCCGCTCCATGGTCTCTTATGGATATCCCCGCTACATCCGCATCAATGTCGGCACCCGGGAGGAAAACCAGCAATTTCTGAGGGCCTTCGAAAAGGTGATGAACTCGGATGAACCGGGGGCCGGGCTATGAAAAAACTGCTCATAACGATCGATGGTCCGGCCGGTGCCGGCAAGACCACCGTAAGTCGGGAATTGGCCCGCCGGCTGGGCTACGTATACGTGGACACCGGCGCCCTTTACCGCGGGGTGGCATGGGAGGCCAGGAAAAGAAATATTGCCGCAGATGATGACAGGTCGCTGGAGCGCCTTTGCCAAGCGATAGACCTGCGCTTTGTTCGAACACCCGCCGGGACCCGGCTGTATGGGGGGGATACGGATATTTCAGAAGAAATACGGACACCGGAAATGTCGATGATGGCCTCTGCCGTCTCTGCCAGGCCGGTGGTCCGGCAGGCGCTTTTGGAGATTCAGCGAAGGTTGGGCAGGGAAAAGAACGCGGTTTTCGAAGGCCGGGATATGGGTACCGTGGTTTTCCCGGAGGCTGACGTCAAATTTTTTCTGACAGCGGATGTGATCATACGGGCAAAACGGCGCCACCGGGAGCTTTCAGAAAAATCCGGCCAGACCCTGGAGAATGTGGCCGCTGACATGAAAAGGCGGGATGCAGACGATTCATCAAGGGCGCTGGCTCCTTTAAAGCCCGCAGCCGATGCGGTTATTGTCGATTCCACGGAACTTTCAGCGGACGCGGTGGTGGCAAGGATGCTGGCAGAGGTGGAATCGAAACGTTTTTGAACCGCGGGGCACCCTCCTGTGATCGCCTGAGTCGGGGTGCGGTTCAGGAAAACGGCAAAATTAATCATTGAGTTTTTATTTTGGCTCTGTTAAACAACCTGGATTATTAACCCGCTATTAAAATGCGGGAACGAGATTATGGCAAAGGGGGACAAAACATCAATGGACAACATTATGAACAATTCGCAAAACAGCCAGACGGAACAGCCGGACACCGAGCTTGCTGACCGGTTGGCGAAGGTTTCATCCGAAGCATTCGAAGGTGATGGGGAAAATTCCGGTGCCGCCGCCGATGTGGGCATGGACCAGCTCATGGAGATGTATGAGGAAAGCCTGAAGCAGTTTCAGGAAGGCGAGGTGGTCAACGGGATTGTCATTTCCATGGACAAGGACTATGTGCTGGTTGACGTCGGATACAAATCCGAGGGGCAGATACCTATTCATGAGTTCCGGGACGACCAGGGCAATCTCGATGTTCAGTTAAACGATGAAGTCGAGGTCATGGTGGAATGGTGGGATGAAGAAGAAGAACGGGTTATCCTGTCAAAAGAAAAAGCCGCCAAAGTCAAAGTCTGGGAAGCCATCAGGGAAGTCTATGAATCTGACGGCACCATTGAGGGGGTCATCACCAATCGGGTGAAGGGCGGGTTTTCCGTTGATGTCGGCATCCAGGCATTTCTGCCCGGCTCACAAGCGGATCTGCGGCCGATTCGGAACCTGGATGAAATGGTTGGCCAGACGTTTTCCTTTAAAGTTCTTAAGTTCAACCGCAAACGCAATAATATTGTGCTGTCCCGCCGCGCCATTCTGGAAGCTGACCGCGAAGCCAAGCGCTCGGCCACCCTGGAGTCCATCGAGGAAGGCAAGGCCATGGAAGGGGTCGTCAAGAATATCACGGAATACGGTATATTCGTGGATCTCGGCGGGGTTGACGGGCTGCTCCATATCACCGATATTTCCTGGGGACGGGTGAAGCATCCCTCTGAGCTCTATGCCATCGGGGACCAGATAACCGTCAAGGTGCTGTCCTTCGATGCGGAAAAAGAGCGGGTTTCATTGGGAATGAAACAGCTCGTGCCCGATCCCTGGTCATTTGCTGAAGAGAAATATCCGGTGGGGACCAAGATCACCGGCCGTGTTGTCAGCCTTGCCGACTACGGGGCTTTTGTGGAGGTTGAAGAGGGTATCGAAGGGTTGATTCATGTCTCCGAGATGTCCTGGACCCGGAAGGTACGCCACCCGTCCAAGGTTGTCAGCGTGGGCGAGGAGGTTGAAGCCGTGGTTCTGGATATCAAGCCGGAAAGCCGGCGCATATCCCTGGGCATGAAACAGACGGTCCCCAACCCCTGGGAAGTGATCAGCGAGAAGTATCCGGTGGGTTCCACCATTGAAGGTAAAATAAAGAATATTACTGATTTTGGCATGTTCATCGGAATTGATGATGATATTGACGGACTCGTTCATATTTCCGACATTTCCTGGACCAAGCGGATCAAGCACCCCACGGAAATTTATAAAAAGGGCGATACGGTGCAGGCGAAGGTTCTTGATATCGACAAGGACAACGAGCGGTTTTCCCTGGGGATCAAGCAGTTGGAGGAGGACCCCTGGAAAACGGTTGCCGACCGCTATCCCGTGGGCACTGAGATCAGCGGCACCATTACCAACGTGACTGATTTCGGGATTTTTGTGGAGTTGGAAGAAGGAATCGAAGGCTTGGTGCATGTCTCCGAAATCAGCAAAGAGAAAGTAAAAACCCCGGTGGGCCAGTATCATGTCGGGGATACCCTCAACGCCAAGGTTATCAATATCAACACCGAGGAACGGCGCATTGGCCTGTCCATCAAACAGTTGGAGATGGAGGACGACCAATCCGTGCTTGAGGATTACGTCAATCAGATGAAGCCGGCGCCTTCCAGTCTGGGTGAGATTTTAAAGGAAAACCTCCAGGAAAAGTTCAATGCCAGTGAAAAGCAGGCGGGGGAGGCGGCGGCAGCCGCTGCAGCCGCAGCCGCGGAAGAGGGCGCACCTGAAGCCGGTTCAGGGGACGCTTCTGTCGGTGCTGAACCGGCGTCGGATTTGAAGCCGGAGCCAGGGACTGAAGAAGAGTTATAAGGTCCCCTTTCCAGTTCTCGAATGTGGGGATACAGCAAGGAAATTTATTCCCGGACAGTCAACGCAAAACGTAAAGCCAGGCAGGGGGGTGGATGTTAAATCCGCCCCCCGCTTCATTCAAGCCCGCGCGATACCCTAATTTAAATATTAATTCCTTGAAAAAAGAGCCGAAATTCTCATGTTTTCCCGCAGGCATCCTTTTCTGTTTTTTGTCCTGGTTTTTTCAGCCATTGTTGCGGTCACGGTGGTGCTGAGTTCCCTGATATCGCTGGTGGCAGACAAGGGGGGCGAGGCACGTTACGCCGAAACAGTCGGGGTCATTGAGGTTGGCGGCGTCATCACCGATTCGCGGCAGGTCCTGGAACATCTCAGAAATTTTCGGGAAAAAGAGGGCATAAAGGCCATCGTGCTCAGGGTCAATTCCCCGGGCGGGGCTGTCGGACCGACTCAGGAGATTTACCGGGAGGTGCGCAAAACCGCGGAAGTCAAGAAAGTTGTGGCCTCCCTGGGGACGGTGGCCGCCTCGGGGGGGTATTACGTGGCCTCTGCGGCGGATCGTGTCATGGCCAACCCCGGGACGATAACCGGCAGTATCGGTGTTATTCTGGGCTACACCAACTTCCAGGAGCTATTTGAAAAAATAGGCCTGCGGCCGGTCGTTGTTAAAAGCGGCAGATACAAGGATCTGGCCTCTCCGTTAAAGGAGATGTCGGATGCGGAGCGGGCCGTGCTCCAGAAATTTACGGACGATGTACACGCACAGTTTATCAGCGATGTAGCCACTGGCAGGGGCCTGAGTCCGGAAACGGTTCGCAGAATCGCTGACGGCCGTATTTTTACAGGGGAAATTGCCAAGGGCCATGGCCTGGTCGACCGCATGGGCAATCTTGAGGATGCCATTGAATGGGCCGGCAGGCTTGGCGGCATTGATGGGAAGGTCCGGTCTGTGTATCCGCCGGAGAAAAAACCGGCGATTATTCGCTATCTCGTGGATATGACCGTCTCCGAGATTAAATCCCTGCTGGCGGAATCCGCCGCCGCACCAGCGGGCTATATCTATATGCCGGGCAAGTAATGGCCGATATCCGGCCGGGGCCGGGGATGAAGTGTTAGATCTGCCCTGCAGCCGGATGCCTGTTTTTCTACCGTTCTGATAATAGAGCGGTTTTTTTATTCAAAAAGACTGACATCGCCACGGCCTTCCCGGATAACTTCCGGTACATCGTCAATCAGTGAAATAACGCTGGAAGGCTCGCCGGGAACAGGGCCGCCATCGATTGCCAGGGCGAGGTGGGCGGCAAAATACTCTTCGATAAGGGAAGGGTCATCCAGGATGCTCCCATCCTTCGTGGTGGCTGTGGTGGATATAATGGGATGGCCCAAACCCTCCACGAGGCGGATGCTTATGTTATGGTCGGGAACCCGGATACCGGCGGTTTTGCGCTTGGTCAGCATCATTTTCGGGACCATCTTGGAACCTTCGAGGATAAAGGTGTACGGACCGGGCAAAAGCCGTTTCATGGTTTTGTAAGCATAGTTGGTGACCTTGGCATACTGGCTGATGTTTTTAAGGTCCGAGCAAACAAAGCTGAAGGGTTTTCGCTTATCCCGCTGCTTCAGCCAGTAAATTTTTTCAATGGCTTTTTTGTTCATGATGTCGCAGCCGATGCCGTAGTAGGTGTCCGTCGGGTAAGCGATGATCCCGCCCTGGGTCAGAACTTCAACAGCCCTTTTAATGAGGCGTTCCTGCGGGGTTTCAGGGTTGATATGAATAAGCATGCGTTTTCCCGGAAATCAGAGAGAGTTTTGTCTGCTTTGGCGTCCCGGTCCTTATGGGGCCCGGCAGCGTGTTGTTATTTTTCGTTGTCCGGTAGATCTGTTCTGTATTATGCTATCGGCAATCCGCCTGTCAAGCGCACAATTTGGAGTCCCTGCTTGGACAACCTGAACTTTTTGGAGGCATTATGAGCAAAATCCCACCAGAAGAAGCCTATTCATTTGATGATGTGCTGCTTCTTCCGAGTTATTCGGACGTGTTACCCGCTGAAGTCAATACCCGTACACGGCTTACCCGAAATCTTAACTTGAATATTCCCCTGGTCAGCGCGGCGATGGATACGGTTACAGAGGCGCGCACCGCCATAAGCATGGCCAGGGCCGGGGGCATGGGCTTTATTCACCGGAATATGGATATCCAAAGTCAATGCCGGGAAGTCGAGCATGTTAAAAAATCAGAGAGCGGCATGATTATCGATCCGGTCACCACGGAGCCGGATATTCCCATCAGCAATGTTTTAAAACTCATGGAGCGCTACCATATCTCGGGTGTCCCGGTCACGAAAGGGGACAGGCTCGTTGGTATTGTCACCAACCGGGACCTCCGGTTTGAAACGGATCTGGAAAAGGCGGTCTCAGAGGTTATGACCAGGGAGAACCTGGTCACGGTTGAGGAAGGCATCAGCCTGGAGGCCTCCAAGAAGCTGCTGCATGAGCACCGGATTGAAAAGCTGCTCGTGGTTAACAAAGAGGGCCGGTTAACCGGAATGATTACCATCAAGGATATTGAGAAAATCCGACGCTATCCCGATGCCTGCAAGGACAGTCTCGGCCGGTTGCGCGTGGGAGCCGCTATCGGCGTGGGCACTGATATGGAAGCCCGGGCGGAAGCCCTGATCCAGGCGGGCGCGGATGTAATCGTGATTGATACCTCGCATGGCCATTCCGCGAATGTGATCCACGCCATTCAATTATTAAAATCCGATTTTCCCGATGTTGAGCTCGTTGCCGGCAATGTGGGCACTGCCAAGGGGGCGGAGGAGCTCATCAATGCCGGTGCCGACGGGATCAAGGTAGGCATCGGGCCGGGATCGATTTGCACGACCCGCGTGGTGGCGGGAATCGGGATTCCCCAGCTTACCGCAATCATGAATTGCCGCTCGGTTGCCAATAAAACCGGCGTTCCCTTGATTGCTGATGGCGGGGTAAAGTTTTCCGGTGACTTGACCAAGGCCATTGGGGCGGGTGCGAATTCAGTTATGATTGGCGGGCTTTTTGCCGGCACGGAAGAAAGCCCCGGCGAAAAAATCATTTTTCAGGGTCGCAGTTATAAGGCGTATCGGGGAATGGGGTCTGTGGAAGCCATGAAACAGGGCAGCAAGGACCGTTATTACCAGACCGAAGAGGAAAGCAATGACAAGCTGGTCCCCGAGGGCATTGTCGGCCGTGTGCCTTACCGGGGAACCCTTTCTGAAAATATATTCCAGTTAATCGGAGGGCTTAAGGCCGGTATGGGTTACGTGGGGTGCCGAACCATTGACGAGCTTCGGGAGAAAGCCCGTTTTATCAAGATCAGTGCGGCCGGGTTGCGGGAAAGTCATGCCCACGATGTGATCATAACCAAAGAGGCGCCCAATTACAGCCTGGATTGACGCAAACGGGAAAACCCGGAGACAGCCGCCGTTAATCAGGTATACAGGCATGCTGCGGCAGCGGCTTTTTTCAAGGGGGGATCATGGCGGAATCTGCCAAAAATTTTGTTCATTTGCATGTGCATACCGAATACAGCCTGCTTGACGGGGCTATCCGTATCAGCGAGCTGCTGAAGCGGGCCCGGCAGTTTGAGATGCCCTCGGTCGCCATTACGGATCATGGAACCATGTTCGGGGTCGTTGATTTTTACGAAAAGGCTACCGGCGCAGGCATAAAGCCGGTTATCGGCTGCGAATGCTATGTTGCCCCGCGCACCATGCGGGATAAAACCCCGCTGGATCACAAGGGTCTCTCCCACCTGGTGCTTTTGGCACAAAACCAGACAGGCTACCAAAATCTTTGCCAGTTGGCCACCAAGGCCAGTCTTTACGGATTTTATCACAAGCCCCGCATCGACAAGGAGATCCTGGCCCGATACAGTGAAGGCCTGATCGGGCTCTCCGCCTGCCTGAAGGGCGAGATCCCGTCGAGGATTCAGGAAGGCCGCATCGGGGATGCGGATGAAGCGGCCCGTTTCTACAACCAATTGTTCGGGGAAGGCAATTTTTTCCTGGAAGTCCAGAATAATGGTATTGATGTGCAGGAAGGGGTTAATGAGGCGCTTCTGGATATGAGCCGGCGCCTGTCCATACCGCTGGTGGCCACCAATGACTGTCATTACCTGGATCAGAAGGATGTGCGGGCCCATGACGTATTGCTCTGCATCCAGACGGGCAAGACCGTCAATGAGACCAACCGGATGAAATTCGGTACCGAGGAACTTTATTTCAAGTCTGCCGAACAGATGTGCGAGGCGTTCCGGGATTATCCCGGAGCCATTGAAAATACCGCCGAAATCGCCGATCGCTGCCATGTGGACTTTGATTTTTCAACGCACCATTTCCCGCATTTTGATCTTCAGGCTGAAAAATCAGAGGCCGCGCTTTTTGAAGAAAAGACCCTAACCGGCCTGGAAACCCGGCTTGCCCGGATCCAAGTCAAAAACCCGGATATCGACCCTGGGGAATATAAAGAGCGGCTGGATTACGAGATCTCGGTGATCAATTCCATGGGGTTTCCCGGCTATTTTTTAATTGTGGCTGATTTTATTGAATATGCCAAAAAAAACAACATTCCCGTGGGGCCGGGGCGCGGATCGGCGGCCGGCAGCCTGGTGGCCTACGCTCTGGGAATCACGGACATTGACCCGCTGGAGCACGGCCTTCTGTTTGAGCGGTTTTTAAACCCCTCCCGCATCAGCATGCCGGATATTGACGTGGATTTCTGTATGATCGGCCGCGAAGACGTGTTCCATTACGTGGTTGACCGTTATGGCGGTGAGGACTATGTCGCCCAAATCATTACTTATGGGAAAATGAAGGCCCGTGCCGTTATCCGGGACGTGGGAAGGGCGCTGGACATTCCCTTAAGGGAAGTGGATGTGATTGCCAAGCTGGTGCCGGAAGATCCCCGGATCAGCCTGGATAAAGCAATGGAAAAAGAACCCCGGCTTTCGGAAAAGGCGGCCGCCAACGCTGATTTTGCCGAGCTTCTGGAGATATCCAAAGCGCTCGAGGGCTTAAATCGACATGTGTCCACACACGCCGCCGGCGTGGTGATCGGGGATAAGCCGCTGGTGGACTACCTTCCCCTCTATCGCGGCAAAAAGGGGGAGGTGCTGACTCAGTTCGACATGAACATGGTGGAGAAGATCGGGTTGGTCAAATTCGATTTCCTGGGGCTGCGCAATCTCACCATCATGGCTGACACCCTGGCCATTATTGCCGCACAGGGGAAAACCCCGCCGGATCTGGCGGAGCTGGATCTCTCCGATCCGAAAACCTATCGTTTGCTTGCCTCGGGCGATACCACCGGTGTGTTCCAACTGGAGAGTTCGGGCATGAAGGATCTGATGATCCGATTGAAGCCTGAAAAATTTGCGGATGTGACAGCCCTGGTGGCCCTTTACCGGCCGGGGCCCATTGAGTCCGGTATGGTCAATGATTTTGTCGAGCGCAAGCACGGGCGAAAAAGCGTTGAATATCTTGTTCCGGAACTGGAGCCCATTCTGGAAGAGACATACGGTGTCATTCTTTACCAGGAACAGGTGATGAAGATTGCCGGCAAGCTGGCGGATTACTCAATGGCCGAGGCGGACGGGCTCCGAAAGGCCATGGGCAAAAAGATCGCGGCCAAGCTGGCCAAGGAGCGGGAGCGTTTCCTCGAGGGCGCGGCCGGCAACAACATCCCCGCCGACAAGGCGACGCAGCTTTTCGAGTTGATCGAGAAATTTGCCGGCTATGGGTTTAACAAGAGCCACAGCGCGGCCTATGCCATGATTGCCTACCAGACAGCTTATCTCAAGGCGCATTTCCCCGTGGAATTCATGGCTGCGGTGCTGACCAGTGAAATGCACTCTTCTGACAATGTGGTGAAATACATCGCCGAATGCCGTAACCAGAACATCCCTGTTCTGCCGCCGGATATCAATGAAAGCAACCGGGAATTTACGGTTACGGGCGAAGCCATCCGGTTTGGGCTTGCGGCAGTTAAGAATGTCGGGGATTCCGCCATTGAATCGATTCTTCTAACCCGTGAAGACGGGCGTTATGACTCCCTGTTCGAGTTCTGCCAGCGAGTGGATATCCGAAAGGTCAACAAGCGGGTTCTGGAAAGCCTGGTGCAATGCGGGGCTTTTGATTCCACGGGATTTAACCGGGCCCAGATGATGGCGGCTGTTGAAGATGCCCTGGATTATGGCCAGAAAATTCAGAAAGAGTCGGCTGATCCCCAGTTGCAGTTGTTTGGCAACGGGGCCGCCCGCAAGTCGTTCAATCAGCCGGTGATGCCGGAACTCCCGGAATGGGACAAGCAAAAGCGGCTGGAGCTTGAAAAGGAGGCCATCGGGTTCTATATCACCGGTCACCCGCTGGACGAATACCAGGATCTGATTGAAAAATTTGCGAGCACCAATGCCGTTGCCCTCAAGGAGGAGGGTGTTAAGGACGGGTCGATGATCCGCATAGGCGGACTGATTCGAAGTGTCAAGGCGATTACGACCAAGCGGGGCGATCCCATGGCCTTTGTCATGCTCGAGGATATGCAGGGGGCTGTGGAGGTGACGGTATTTACATCCGTCTATACCGGTGTGCGGGATCTTTTGATCGAGGATGCCCCGGTTTTTGTGCAGGGTCAGGTCCAGAAAAACGAAAATTCAGTCAAGCTCCTGGCAGACACCATTATCCCGATCGAAGAGGCCGAGGAAACATGGGCGGCCAGCGTACACCTCACAGTGGATGCCGGTATCTCGGAGCAGCAGGCCCTGACCCGGCTCTACGAAATCCTGAAAAAATACCCGGGTCAGTGCAAGGGCTATCTCCACGTGGTGATCCCGGCAAAGACCGAAACCGTCATTGAACTCCCGGATAACTTTAAACTGCGCGCCGGCGTCGACCTGTCCCGGGAGATCAACAACCTGTTGGGATATTCGGCCCTTCAGACGCGTTGCGCCCCCATACCGTCGGCACAGAACAATAATCACAATAATGGAAAAAAGAAAAAGCCAAAGGTCAGAAACTGATAGCGCTGTCCTGGAAAAGGATGATGAATGAAGGTTCCGCTGCTAGATCTGAAACGACAATATAATCAAATCAGGGATGAATGCCTGCAAGTCACAGAATCGATCTATGAAAGTCAGCATTTTATTCTTGGCCTCCGCGTTGAGGCGCTTGAATCTGAGATCAGCCAATACTGCGGCGCGGGATTTGCCGTGGGCGTATCCTCGGGAACGGATGCCCTGCTCATTTCCCTGATGGCCGCTGATGTGGGCCCGGGTGACCGGGTTCTCACCTCCCCCTATACCTTTTTCGCAACAGCCGGTGCCATTCGGCGGCTTGGAGCGATTCCGGTGTTTGTCGACATCGAAGCGGATACGTATAACATGGATCCGGCAGCCCTTGAAGCTGTTTTGGAGCAGATGGGTGCCGCGGAAAGGCAGAGGCTCAAAGCGATTATACCGGTTCATTTATATGGCCAGTGCGTGGAGATGGCGGCCATTGCAGATATCGCCGCAAGGCTGGGTGTGGTCATTATCGAAGATGCGGCACAGGCCATAGGCGCGGCATACAGGGATAAACGCGCAGGTGCGATGGGGGATTTCGGGTGCTTTTCCTTTTTCCCCTCAAAGAATTTGGGGGCCTTCGGTGACGGGGGGATAGTTACCACCCATTCGAAGGCGTCCTATGAGCAGCTAAAGATTCTCCGGGTCCATGGGGGGCACCCCAAGTATTATCACCAGGTGATCGGAGGCAATTTCAGGCTGGATGCCCTTCAGGCCGCGATTGTATCGGTAAAGCTCCGGTACCTGGATCAATGGACCGCCCGCAGACAGGCGAATGCCCAAAAATACGCCGATCTTTTTAAATCCGCGGGTCTGGATGGGGTCATCGGGCTGCCGGTGGAAAAGCAGGCCCGCCATATTTATAATCAGTATGTCATCCGGGTGCCGGAGAAAAGGGATGCGCTTTGTGAATGGCTGAGCGCATCCGGTGTCGGCAACGAGATTTATTACCCGGTGCCCCTTCACCTGCAGGCCTGCTTTGAAGACCTGGGTTATCAGCCCGGCGATATGCCGGTAGCTGAGGCAGCTGCCGGCCAGACCCTTGCCCTGCCGATTTTCCCGGAGCTATCGGATAGGGAGCTGGCTTATGTGGTGGATTGCATCAAGGCATTTTACGGCTAAGCCGGGTTTCCAGGGCTTTCAGCATAAGCTCAGGGCGCGACCCTGCAACGGTTGGGGTCCAAGGCAGCCGATGAACTTTGCGGGCGACCGACCAGTTTGCAAGCGCCCTTCGAGGTTTTCTTCTCAGGCAATATAATCCTGTATTTAATGGATGTTACAAACAAGGCAAAATAAAATTAAATTTTAGTGAAAATTCCTGTTGACAAAGCTTTGCATGACATGTAGAACCGCAAAATCCGGTTAAGGAAACAACCAAGCCCGTCACGGTCACCGAAAAATAAAGACTTCAAAAAAAGACGATACGCTGAAATTTTTTGTTGACAAGAGTTTGGGGAAAGTTTATAAGTAAAAATTGTCCCTAAGGAAAATAGGGGCAATTGTTTTTAGCCTTTGATCTTTGAAAACTAAATAGTGGTAAGTAAAAAGAGCTGGGTCC
>CAZNSO010000006.1:66352-86856 GCA_964575805.1 uncultured Desulfobacteraceae bacterium | reverse complement strand
TTGATCTTACAAAGGGGGAGCGGCCGCCTGCGGCCCTCCCCCCTTTTTTTTATCTTCTAACCGGTTTATCTTCTAACGGGCTTCAGCATCCAGCCGGAGCCCGGTCAACTCATGAAACTGCTCCAGGTCGGGCGCATAACGCAAGCACAATTCCCTGCGGGTATCCGGATTCATGGGCGGTACTGCCGCCACGTTATACTTTTCCGCCAGCCGCCGCGATGTCTGCCGAAGCCGGAAAGGGCGCCCGGCTTTCTGGTGCAGCAGATGCTGCAGCCAGGCGGAGCGGCTGGTCAGGCCCTGGTTGAAAACCTTCAAATCCGGCCTGAAATCCGGGTCAACATGCAGGAAGGCAAAAATCCGCCCCAGGGTTTGGTAAGGATCGTTCTTAAGATCAGCCAGGGTCAGGATATGAAAGCGCTCCGGGTCAAACAGGGAGAAATAGCGCTTGATTTGCTCGCCGAAAAGCCCGGAGCGGAAGTACAGAAAATTGTAGAAATACTGGCCGCAATGATTTTGAAACCAGGTGGAATGGTATCGCCTGTCCTCGATGGCCAGCGCCCGTTCAAAGGAACCGGCGGTTTCATAACCATAGCGGCGCATGTGGTGATACAGGGAATAGGCCCGGTCCGCCGGGTGCCTGAAGGTTAAGACAAACCTGGCTTCCGGGAAAAAGGCCTTGAGCGTCTCTGCGCTCCGCGGATGGGTCAGGTAAACGTGGGAAGCCTCGCCGATGGCCGTCTCACCGCCCACACCCGCGAACAGCCCGGCGTAATGGATGGGGTTGGTGACCACCTGGAAGGGCTCGCAGAAAAAAGACGGTTCCTTGACGGATGCCATAAAGATATCCGGGTGCTGCCGGAGATAGCGGTGCAAAGACGTGGTGCCGCACCTGCCGGCGCCCAGGATGAAAAAATTCGGCAGCTTTCGGGAACCCTCCATCACAACTTTAATTCCAGATCAATCCCGGCGCGGACAGCCTGATTAATCGGTTCCCGGCACAGAAGATGAAGCCGGCGGCTTGCCGCCGCCCTGCATGGCATTGCCGGCCGGTTTCATTTCAAGGTACCATTTTCCGCCTTTTTTCAACCACTTCTGGGTGTCGCGCTGGTCGGTAAAATGAAAGGCCCTGGCCATCATGTCGTATAAAACCGAGACTGTGGCTTCCTCCCCGGACGGCCCAATCTCGATGGACTGGATCGAATAATCAGTAAAGCGGACATCGCGGCTGCGGTTGATAAAATTCTGTCTGGACACTTTTTCCTTAAACGAGGGGTCCAGGTAGGTATAGAAGCTGCCCCAGTTTTGGTTGACTTTTGCATCCATGAGGCCGGCCACGCGTTTCTCCAGCACCTCCTCGGGCGGTTGGGAAGGCATCATCGGCAGTCCCTGGCAGGCACTTAGCAACCATGCGAGCCCCAAAACGCCGAACAAGGAAACCATCCGAAAAAATCGACTCGTTTTTTTAAATTCCATTTTCTCCTGCTGCCTTTCGGTTTAACAATTGTTCCTTTGCATTACATCCGGCTGCCGCTTAACAGTTTTCGCGCGTCAGCGCCCTGCTCGGGGGTGTTCCCGTACAGGTAGAAGCCCCCGATAGCGGCATCCTCCGGATCATCCGCCGAAAAGCGGATATAGGCGATATCATCGGCCAGGCCTGGGAATTTGTCCTGCACGGTAAAGACTTCGTAAGCTCCCGCCGCCAAATCGATAAAAGCGCCCGCTGCATTCATTGCCTCACCGTCCCGGTTATAGGGCCGGGCAAAAACGGAGACCGCGTGGGAATTGGGATTGCACACGCCCACGCCCGTCCACCACCGACCCCGGTTATAAGCTGCATGCGGCAGGACCAGTTCCTGGTTCAAGGATTGTTCCTCCAAAAGCGGATACGCCGCCGAATCGCCGTTACGACCGGCATGGGCATACATGCCGCTGATCGGGCGGCTGCTTTCAATCCTCAGGATCGAGCGGTGCACCCCATCCTGCACCGCATCCCCGAATGCCTCGGAGATATTGACAGTCCGCTTTTCAAAGGGGGACAGCTCCATATCCATGACCGATGCCGCCGAACCGCCTCGCGCCGGCCGCAGAGTTACGGAGTTGCTCTCCGGTTCGGGGTTGATCAGCGTCAGCGTCGTCTCCCAGGCGCCGGCCGGCGGCGTGATATGCGGAATGATATGGGGGCCGCCGGATACGGGCAGCCCATACAGGGTCTCAAGGGTGTCGGCATTGCCTCCGGTTTTTTGGAGGTACTGGTAGGCGCTCAACTCGGATCCCGGGTCAGCCACGATTTCCACCCAGCCGCCATCCGGAACATTGGCAAAAGGCGAGCGCCCCGGGCGGATCTCAAACCGGCCGGCTGGGGAGAGAGTCTGGTCAAAGGTGCTTCTCAGGTCCCCGTCTGCAGCAAACACATGAAAGGTCACCCCGGTTGCCGCAAAGGACGCATTGCTCACGGCACCCTTCATGAATGCGGGGTTGCCGAGTCCATTGTCACTGAGCTCCGGCAGGATCAAGCGGCTGCCGCAATGGCCCGCTTTTGCAAAACTTGCCATGGGCCCTTGGGTGCCCGCAAACAGGTTGACCAGTTCAACCGGTTGATCGGCCAGCAGCCGCAGAAACTCCGTGTCCCTGTATTCATGAGCCCGAACGGGCAAATCGGAGAAATGGAACAGCCGCTTTTCATGCGGGGCCAGATCGATCGGGCCGAGCACGGTGTGCATGGCCCGGCCGTCAGCGCCGGCAGTCGCCACCATCACTTCCCGGGCCGGCTCATCCGATGCATTGGTCAGTGCAAACCCGGACCAGGGACCATTTTTGGGGATATAGGGCACATCCCGGGTATGTGCGGTTTTAAAATCCATGGCCAGGGTGTAAATATTGGGGTCCGCGTAAGGCTCGGGCTGCGATTCCTGAAACAGCAAAACCGTGTATGGCGGATCTTCCAGCTCCAGGCGGCAGCTTTCGGAGGCCTGCGATGAATCCAGGGTGTGCTCCCAAACCGGTTCACCAGCGGCATCGGTTATTTCAACTGCCATGGCCGCGCTGCTGCCGTCGTTCCGGGTAAACTCAAGACTTGCCGCATCCCCCGGACTGCCCTCAACAAGGTATTGGTCCGCATCCAGAAGCACCAAATGGTAAGTCCCCGGCAAAAGCCTTTCAGCACCGCCTTCCGGCGGCTCCAGAAAGTCGTCCCGGGCCTGGGCGATTTCGCGGATCGTTTCGCAATCCAGGTAGGGGTTCAAAGCCCCGGTCTCTTCAGGGTAGGCCAGTCTGTCCGGGTGGTTGGAAACGCTGCTGCCTGTCCATTCGCCGCCGGTGATGCCGCCACGCTCATCCAGGAAAAGATCATAGGTGTATTGGGCATTCCTCTCCTTTGTGCCCACATAATCGGGTGGCACATCATCAGCCGCGTAATAGACCATCACCGTGACATGCTCGGTGCGTGCAGAACGCGTAGAATCCATCTCGTAGCGGTATATCGGATGGTACCAAACTTCCGTGCCCAGCGCCATATCCGCGGTAAACGCCAGGTTCCGATCCCCGATGTAATCCAGCAGCCAGCGGTGGAAATTAGCGGGCGATTCCCCGGAAGCATAGATAATGCCGGAGCGGTCATCATGACAGAGTGTCAGCAGGCCTTTTTTGTCCCCCACGCGAAAAACAATATTATCGTGGGCGGAAGGGAGAATAGGATAAGTTTCACTGACCGCGGCCCTTGCATAAGCCGGGCAAAGTCCCCACCAGTTCTCTGCATCAGGGTCATAGTAGTTGGCTTCATACCAGCTAAGGGCCTCACCCGAATTGCTGCCGGATTCCAGGAGATGGTATTTCTCCAGGGGCGCCGGGTGGCCCCGGTAATCAAAGCCTGTGGAGAGCCCCCCATACATGAACGGCCACCAGTATCCGGACCAGGGGATGGGGTCTGCTTCGCCGGATTCCTGGAAGGCTCCTGCCCCCCCGGGAAAAACCGGGATGGAAGCCAGGATGAAAATGAAGAAAATGGCCGATAAGCGCCTGTTCAAAATACATTCCTTTGCTTTGCTGTTCCGAAATATGGCAATCATCTAAGGCAGCCGCCAGGAACGCCGGAACGGGGTTTCTTCATACAACCACCAGGCATCGCCAAGCGCCCAGAGCTGCCGAACGATCAACTCATCATTGCGGGGGTTCACGGCTTCAATCAATAGAAGTTTCTGCGGCGCATCCCCCTTGATCCGCAGCCATCCGGATTCCCTGGCTGAACCGGCGGATACCGGCCGGGAAGAAATCCGGAGGCGGTCCACAAAAGTGCGCCCCCCGGCCTGGCTACGGATTTCATAAGATAGCGGTTCACTGCCGAGAAAAAAGCGTTTTACCGGAAGGACATTCATGGGAATGGAAGCGCCAGGGATAATCAGCAGATTTTCGGCCTTCAGTTGCTTGCCGGAGCTCCCCGGCCCTTCCCAGGTAACTTCACCGGAAGATGGATAAATTACAAGGCTCCCGGCGGATTGCCCGGACGTCTCCCTGAAAAAACCGACCCGGACGGCGGGTGAAGAAGAATTTCTGGCCGGCCCTGCGGTGAATCGGTGGTTTGGCGGCGTCTGACCGGGAATTTCCCCGCTTTTAAGAACGGTAAGGATTTCAACAGAGGTCCCGGGCTGATATAAATTGCCGCTTGCCAGCACGGCAGCCGGGTTCAGGAAAATCAATAGCAGGGCAAAAACAGGTGCGTGGAAAAAAAGAAATTTCACTATCACGGCTCCGATAAAAAAATCAATCGCGCAAAAAGCTCGGGGAAAGGGAGGCAAGCTCCCTTTCCCCGGTTTATCTATCGGTTCAGGTTAAAACTATACTAATTTTCGTGGGGATCTCCGCACATGTAGCAGTCAGAACAATCTTCAACTTCAACCGGCAGGTAGCCCATCGAGTTGGATCCGTCGCTGTTGTCTGCTGTCATGCCAAACCCGGAAGCCGGGAAGTCGGTCACAACCTTGAAGTAGCTCTGGCTGTTGCCCAGCGTGCCGTCCGGAGAATCATCCACGGTCAGGGTGTCGAATACATCCTGATGGCCGAGGACAACGCTTGAGTTGGCCGGAACGTCAACATCGCCTGAAGCCATGTCACCGTCGTTTTCATACATGGTGATGCTGGCGGTTCCGTCTTCGCTACCCAGGTTGGTGATCGCCATACCGTACCAGAAATTGGTGGTCTTGGGGAAGTAGGGGAAGATCAGTGTGTCGGAGCAGGTTTCCACCGTTTCATCACAGCAGAGGGTTCCGATCTCAACCAGGTGCTCACACTTGGGGCAGTCAGAGCAAAGGCCGCCTTCGCCTGTAAGTTCGGCTTTTTGGATGCTGACTTTTACATAGACTTTCCAACCGCGCTCGGCCACATAAGTATCCGCTCTCATCTCCGGAATGTCCACCCACCAAGTTGATAATCCGTCGTCCACATCATCTTCAGTTATAGTATAACCAAAGCCAGTGTCACCACGACCTTCAATATCCGGTTCCAATCGAGTTACTCTGTTAGAGCTTTCCGGGACCTCACAATTAGGTCCGGTATAAACGCTACCCGTGGTCCAGCCATCAGCGCTCTCATATAGATAGTCAAAGTCTCCCTCAAACGCGTATAGAGGAGTACAAGAGTCTGGCTGTTGAGGGCAGCTTTCGCTAGCCATTGGCTCCACGCCTACACCTTCCCAGTCATTGAAATTGACATCCTCTGCGAAGTAAACGCCATTATCGCCATCTTCTAGGCCGTCACCCTTGTCCACCAGGATTTCCATGAAAACATCATAAGTGTCACCTTCTACCGGTTCATCGAAATCACTTACATTGGCTATGCAATCGCAAACAGGGATAAATGCCCGATGAATCCCTTTAGTGGGCTTGTCACAATAGGAGTCATCTACATTACAATGGCCAAAGTCTTCGTAATCAAAAGTTTCGGTAATACAAGTTTCCTCGCCACCCTGCTCTGTGCCCGGTGTCTCACATCCTCGGTCAATTTTTCCCGCAGACACGCATTCACCCGCCGGGGGGATATCCTGCGCCGATGCCATTCCGGCAAAGGAGAATACCAGCATACATGCCGCCAAAATCGAAATCGCTTTTTTCATTCTTTCCTCCAAATCAGTTTGTGTTATCAGGTTTCTTTCAAGCTTCAGATTTCTTAACCACTGGTGTTTGAATTTGCGTTAAGGCCTTGCAGTTTTAACGCAGCGTCTACCACCCCCTTTTAAAATGCGTTTTTATTGTTGGTTGAAAAGTTTGCTTGTCTTTGCCCAAAAAACCTCGCTTGCAACCTTAACCCGGAAACCGGGGCCTGTCAAGACTTATATAATTTGCAGACAGCCTTCCCCGGCCCATCTAAACCCCGGCTTCGGGCGCGGAAACATCAATAACAGCCGGCAGCCAGTAATTAGCGCCGCTTTCAACCCGGACCCACTCGGATACCTGCTCCTGGCCGACCCGCACCGTCACCCGGTAGTTGCCCGGCGCCAGTGAAATGGCGTAACCGCCGGCCCGGTTCACTGCGGTCTCATGGAAAAAATCCGAACCCGCTCCCCTATCAATGGTCACAGCGGCATTTGGCAGCCCTTCGCCTGGATCATAGATGCCGTTGCTATCCTTGTCCGAAAACACCAGGCCGACCAAACGGCCGTCAACCGGTGCATCCGGCTCCTGCGGTTCCGGGGCTTGCCTGGCGCCGAAATCAGCCACCAGCAGGTGCACGTCATCCCCGCAGATGCCGCCCAGTGCAGGGCTGTGTCCCGCAATAATGCGTATCCCCGTATCCGCGGCCTCTTCAGCAAGCATGGCGCGGCTGCCTTTTTCGGGATCGCTGTGAAAGGCGCGCCGCAGAAGGGACCGGAACATCCGGGGAAGGGTCTCCGAGGGGGACACGGTCTCGCAGGTGGACAGCCGGACCCTTGCCTCGCCCGTCCATGCGGGTTCATATCCCTGGCCGCGCACCCGGTCGGCCAAAGTTTTGCCCTCGGTTGTCGTTCCGGTGAAATGCCCGTTTTCAAGCATGTCCACCACCAGCTCGTCTGCAGCCGCATAAAGGGACGGATGATAAGCCACCGGCGGCAGCCCTTCGGAAAAAAGCCGCTCCATCTCCGGGAAAGCCTCGCTGCCGGCGTCGATCCCGTGTTCCGCAAGCACCGGCCGTGGATCGGCCCGCAGCTGGTTGACCAGGTTCAGGAGCTGGAGTTCATAGGTTTCCACCGGGCGGGCAAAGTCGCAGGCCGCCAGGTAAACATTGGCCGAGAATTCCGGGAATTCAAAACTTCCCTTGCCTACCGCGGCTCCCATCTCCCGGATCCGCGGGTTTAATATTTTCCGTATCCCGGAGTAATCCGGGGCCAGTTCGTCTTTGAACATGTTTTCAAACATGTGGGACACGGCTCTCAGGGGATCGATGTAATTACTGAAAAAAATCAGGCCCAGGGATTGGCCGGCAACCGCGGGCACATACCCGGCGGTCGTCATTCGCCCGGCGATATCGCTGCCGTCCAGGGATTCATAGCTGTAAAAATTGTTTTCCAGCATTTCAGCAACGTGGCCGGCGGCGGTTTGATAGAGGGTTCCATTAAATTCAAGCGTCGGCAGGCCCTGCCTGAGAATATCGGCAATATCAGGATTGTCAGCCAACACTTGTTTCCGGTCCATGCCAAAAGCAACGGCTGTGTCCAGCGGATTCTGCCGGGCCTCGTTGATCAATTCAAGCAGCCGCATCTCTTCGGTCTCCGGCGCTTCGGCCGGGGCGCCCGCTGCATGCACCATCGGAATGGCCATGAGGGCCCAGACGATCAGCACAACCGCCGCCAAAAGGCTGGGGGGCATGATCCTGAGAGATTGTCTGAGGGTGCTTGTCTTCATCTTGACACGTTTTACCTTGTTTCGGCTTGTTTCGGTCAGGCGGCCGGCGTCCGGCGTCCGGCTTTTGGATCCCTGGTTAAATTCAACCACTGCTGTTTAAATCTGACCACAACGCCCGCCCGCTTCCATTGGCGGCCCTGACCAGGCGGCAGGTGAAGGCTTCTCACGCATGGGGCGCCGATTTCCGGCCTTGCCTGCCTACGGCTTCCGCCTGCTTTGCCCTAGTTACCTGCATAATCAATGCCAAAACCTGGCAAAAACTTCCGCCGCAAAACCGGCCGGGGCCGGTCCCTTCAAGTCAGCGTCAGCT
The DNA here is from genome assembly GCA_964575805.1 of uncultured Desulfobacteraceae bacterium. Lineage (GTDB taxonomy): Bacteria > Desulfobacterota > Desulfobacteria > Desulfobacterales > Desulfosalsimonadaceae > M55B175. The sequence goes on along the minus strand of CAZNSO010000006.1, from coordinate 78,678 downwards.
TCATCCGCCGCACATTCACGGGGCGCTCCGCCCGGGCGCAAAGTCCGGCGATTTCCTTCTTCTTCTCATCGCCAGCGCGCTTGAAGGAAATCACGATCTCCTCTACCCCGTGCTTCCGGATGAGTCCGGGAACCTGCTCCATGCCGCCCAGGACCGGGTAGCCATGGATTTTTTTCCCGTGCAGCTTCGGGTTGTCGTCGATAAAGCCTTTCAGACACATCCCCAGCTCGTGGTTGTTCTCAATCTCCCTGGCCAGAAGCTGCCCCCCCACACCGGCGCCGTAAACCAGGACGGGCCTGCCGTCCGACTGACTGCGGCTGATTCCCTCGTCCAGCACCTTCAGAAAAACCCGCGAAAAAGTCACCAGAACCAGCATCAATCCCCAGTAAATGACGAAAACCGCCCTGGAAAAGCTCTGAAAGCGGTAGAGGAACAAAAGCAGCAGGATGGCCGCCACCGTGCCCGCGGTCACCCCCTTTAAATACCCCACCAGGTCCCCCATTCGGGAGCCCCACCAGATATTGCGGTAAAGGCCGAATACATAGAAGCAGGTAATCTGGCAGGCGTACAGGATCGGCAGGGATTTCAGGAAAAAATTGAAGTTGGGGCCGATATCGCCTTCAAAGCGCAGCAGGTAGGCTGCATAATAGCCCACGGTGATGAGGATGAGGTCAAAAAGAATGGTCAGCAGGGTCTTGCCGTAGGGATCGGGATAGATTTTCCCGCAGTGGTTGGGGGAAAAACCCGGCTGCGGGTCCCCGTTATAGACATCCACATGCGCCAGGTACATGAAAAAAAGCAGGACAAGCAGCAGGTAAACCGCGATAATGGCCAGGCTGATATAAAGGTTGAGCGGTATCAGGACAAGTGCGAGCAGGCCGCTGGCAGCCGCAAACAGGTAGAGCAGCAGCACGGCCTTTCGCTCGGAGAAACCGATGGCCACCATGCGGTGGGAGGAATGGTCCCGGCCGCCCTGGAAGATGGAGCGCTTCATCATGGGGCGGGTCAGACTGACAAAAGTGGTGTCCAGGATGGGCACGAACAGGATCAGGATCGGCATGAGCACCACGGAGAGCTGGTTGAAAACGCCGCCGCCGGCTGTCATGCCGGCAGAGCCCGCCATCATGATCAAACCCGCCAGCATAAACCCGATGAACATGCTGCCCGCATCTCCCATGAAAATGGAGGCCGGATAGAAATTAAAGACCAGAAAGCCCAGCAGACTGCCCAGATAAACCGCCGTGAGGACCATCAGCCCGCTGTTTTCAGCCGCCCTGAGCGGATCCGTTAAAAGCCAGAGAAAAAGGAATATCCCGGCGATGAAAGCCACGCCCGCGGCCAGTCCGTCCATGTTGTCCAGCAGGTTAAACGCATTGGTGATGCCCACAATCCAGAAGACACTGAGCATGTAATTGGCGGTCATGGAATCAAACCAGTTGATGTGGAGGCCGCAGAAAACCATTACCGAGGCAATAACCACCTGCCCCACCAGCTTGTACTGGGGGTTGATATCCAGGCAGTCATCCGCAAGGCCCAGCAGAAAAAAGGCGGCGGCTGAAAGAACCAGGAGAAACGCCTGCTGCGTCGGTGGCGGGCCGCCCCCCTGAACCGGCGGGGCATAAAATGAAACCAGCAGCCAGGCGGTGATAAAGGCGGCAAAAATGCCAACCCCGCCCAGCAGGCCGGTGGGGCTTTGATGCCAGCGATCGGCGCGGGGCTGGGCAACAAAGTCATACCTGAGGGCAAACCGGCGGACGACAGGGGTCAGCAGCAGGCACAAAACCAGGGCCAGCATAAAGGCGGCGAAGTATGGCCATAAGATTGCCATAGGCGGTTACAGGTAGTAATCGATGACGCTTTGCACAATGGCCCGGAGATTGTTGCGCGGAGAGAAATCGATGAGGTTTTTGATCTTGGTGATATCCGGCATCCGCCGCTGCATGTCCTCAAAGCCCGCCCCGTAGGCCCGGTCATAGGAAATGTATTCGATATCCGCCGAGCTGCCGGTCATCTCCCGGACCAGATAAGCCAGTTCCTTGATGGTGATTTCCTTGTCCGTGCCGATGTTGAACACCTGGCCCACGGCCTCGGGGTGGTCCATCAGCTTGATCATGGCGTCCACGGCATCCGTGACATGGATAAAGCTCCGGGACTGGGTCCCGTCCCCATAGATAATAATGGATTTGCCGATCAGGGCCTTCTGGACGAAACTGGGCAGCACCATCCCGTACTGTCCCGTCTGGCGCGGCCCCACCGTGTTAAAAAGGCGGGCGATGACCACCGGCACCTTCTTCTCATCATAATAGGCAAGCGCCAGGAATTCATCAAAAGCCTTGGAGCAGGCATAGGCCCACCGGCGTTTCCGGGTGGACCCCATCAGCCGGTCCGCATCCTCCACAAGCGGGATGGCATTGTCCCCGTTCATGATCTTGCCGTACACCTCGCTGGTGGAGGCGATCAGAAGCTTTTTTTTATACCGGTGGGCACTGGCCAGCACCCTTTCCGTGCCCTTGACGTTGGTCTCCAGGGTTTCCACGGGCCGGTTCATGATCAGCTTCACCCCCACGGCCGCGGCCATGTGATAAATCTGATCGCACTCGGCTATCAATTCATTTATCAGGGACGGATTCAGGATCGTGTCCACGGTGAGATGAAAGCGCGGGTTGTTCTGGTGCGCCTGGATATTCTTGATGCTTCCGGAGCTCAAATCATCGACCACGTAGACCTCATGGCCGATTTCAAGCAGCCGGTCGACCAGGTGCGAACCGATAAACCCCGCTCCGCCTGTTACCAGAATTTTCATAAACAGCCTTAATGTCTTTACTTAATGCCCATACCTACTAATATTTTCAAAATCAAGTATACATCAAACCAAGGTGTACACGCCATTTTAAAGGCGGACACGCTGCGCTTGGTCCGCCCTACGATAGTTACGAGAGCCTTACTCAGCCCTGCGAGCTGGGTCCGCCAAGGAGATTGAAAACATGTCCACAGAATTATGCAAACATTAATAACGCCCACTCACATGCAACCCACCCTGCACCCGGTTCCGGGCGGCGGGGTCACCATATCCGTTTCAAACCCGAAGCCATAGTCACCATTATCTTTACATAGGCCCGCAGCAGCAGGGCGGAATAAACAAAGGCCTTGAAAAACCGCCGGTTTGAATTGCCGGCGGACTTGCAGAATAAATGGTACGCACTTTTGTGGAATTCCAGGCTGGCCCTGATGGAATTCTTCCGACTGCTCACGCCGGTGTAGTGCACCAGTTCGCTCTGCGGAAAATAGACGACGCGCCACCTGTTCTCCCGCATGCGCCGGCACCAGTCCGCATCCTCCCAGTACATGAAAAACTGCTCGTCCAGCAGGCCCACCGATTCAATGGCCGCTCTTCGCACCAGCATGCAGGCGCCGGACACCCAATCCACATCCGTGGGCCGCTCCATCCGTCCGCCCCCTGCCAGCACCTGCCGGGCGGTATAGCGGTTATCGGGAAACAGCCGGGTCAACAGCGTGCTGCGCCCGAAAAGCGCGGTTCCGGCAGTCGGATACGCCCGTGCCGAGCCCTGGACCCGGCCCCGGCCGTCACGTATCCGGGGCCCGAGAACCCCCACCTCCGGGTTGGCCTCCATAAAACCGATCATTGATTCAAAAAACGGTTCCCGTATACAGGTATCCGGGTTCAAAATCAACACATAAGGTGCGCGGCCCAGGCCGATGGCATGGTTGACCGCTCTTGAAAAACCGATATTGGAATCGCCGCAAACCAGTTCCACCTCCGGAAAACGGCGTTTGACCCGGCATACCCCGTCCCCGGAGGCATTGTCGAAAACATAGATCCGGATATCACCGCCTCCGCCCGCTTCCCGGTATATGGAGGCGAGGCACTCCAGCAGGCAGGCCGTGGCATTGTAATTGACGATAACAATATCAATGGGCATGGAATTTTTGTTTTCCAGGTGGCTTATCTATCATTGCAAAAAGGTTTTCTATCCACTGATCGGCAGATGGAAACGCGGCCGCCCGGGCGCCGCTGCTTTCGGCGCAAGAGGCCCGGAAAACGGGGTCCGTAACCACCGCCATGATTTTTTCAAAGGCGTCATCCGTGTCTGACGGCGCATAATAAAGCCCCGCATTCCCGCATATAGCAAGGGCATAGGGCAGTTCCGGAACCACCAGAGGCAAATGATGCATCATCGCCTCGACCAGCGGATTGCCAAAAGTCTCCGTCCGGGAAGGGAAAAAGAAACATGCCGCCTGCCGGTAATACGGAGCCAACCGTTCATGCGCGATCTCGCCGAGATTAATGATAATGTCTGAGAGCTGCTTTCGCTCGATCAAGCTGATAAACCGTTCCGCGGCTGCGGCAACCCTGGGGTCCACACAAGTCTCGTGCGGGGAGACCGTTATGCAGAACCGCACCTTTTGATCTCTGAGCCTGTCCTGGAACCGCTCCGCAAGAGTCATCAGAAACTCATGATTTTTATGCGGGTAGAACCGGCTGACATAAAGTACGGTCTTGCTCGTTCCCCCGGCGCTAGCGCCGGACGGCTTTTGCGCGCTGTCCAGAAAATTGCTCACCGGATTCGGCAGAACCACCACCTTGGCCGGGTCCGCCGAATAATTCGCAAACAGACGCGACTTCATATAATCACTTTGAACGGCAATAATATCTGTAGTTCGTAAAGTCAAAATAAAAATAATTTTACGAAAGCCTTCGAGCGTGCTGCCTGCCGCACCCTGGCGCCTTCCTGCATCAGGGTCCACGAGATGCGGATGCCTTAAAAAAACAATCTTTCTGCCCCATACGGGCAGAGGGGCATAATTGGCCAGGACAACCACGGCATCGGGGCGAATCAGCCAGGTGACAACAGGAAAAAGGATCAGGTCATAAGCCGCACGGAATATCCACTTCAGCGGTCCGGGCAACACGGGCAGCCTGACAAGCCGGACATTGGGCCGGCTGCCGATATCCTGAAAAACAGGCAGCCGGGGGATAAAAAACCAGAGCCGGGAATGGCCCGCTCTGCCGGGCAGGGCCTTTAGAATAAAGCGGCTGACATTGGAAGTGCCCGCAGCCAGGGTGTTATACGAATTAAAAATGATTTTCATTATTACCACCGCCGCTTGATTCCGCTCCCCGGGACGCGGTCCCTTTCGCCAGGAATTGTTGAAGCCGCCGCCTGAATTCCTCCAGGGGATCTGCAGCCAGCCATTGCCGGACAATGCGCCGGTATTGGGGGTGCAAACGGTTCAGCTGCTTTTCCCCCCGGTAAAGTGCCGCGTACTTGCCCAGCCTGAAGGAGGCCGAGCGTTTATGATAAATAAAGGTGGCATCCTCAACCAGGTGAACAAACCCAAGCCGGCCGGCCCGCATGCAAAAATCGTTTTCAGCGCCATAGCCCGCCGGGAAGCGCGCTGTGTCAAATCCGCCCACCCGTTTCAAGGCCTTGCGGGTTACATACATGCAAAACCCATTCCCCACAGGGACTTCCGGCCTGAGTCCCGGCGAGAGCTGCTCGACGAGCCGGCCGAAGCCAGCGATGCCAAGCCGGCCCGGCAGCTTGTTCACCCTGTTTCGGACAGGCACTGAAAAAACGCCGGCGGCATTGGACAAGGGCGTTACCGTTGCAACTGCGTCATGCAGGCGGGCGCACCTGGACAACTTGTCCAGCCACCCTTCTGTCACGCTGGTGTCGCTGTTTAAAAGCACGACATCCGCCGCACCCGCAAGCGCGCAGCCCCGGTTGACAACAGCCGAATACCCGCGGTTACGCTTGTTCCGGTATGCCTGCACATGCTCCCGCCCTTCAGAAACGGACAGGAGCAGGGGCCAGATCCGGCGGTCCGGACTGCCGTCATCGATCAGCAGGAGGCGGTAAGGGGGCCTGGTATTGGCCAGAACGCTTTCCAGGCAAAGGCGGGTCTCTTCATAGGCATTGTATACAGGGATAATAACGGACGGAGAATCTGAAGCGCCCGGGTTCTTCATCGCTCATCACCCTTCCCTGCGCTGCTTGTGCGCAGAGAGCTGTTCGATAATCGTATCCACCCGTTTATGCCAGGAATTTTCATTCAATTGCCGCTGCATATCCCGGGATATTTTGCAGCGGGGGTGTTTCAGGGCATTTTCAATGCCTTCGACAAATTCGCCGGGCGAGTCCGCAACAGCTATGAAAGAACGAAACGCATCGATATGGGCGACGTCCGTGCTGACCACGGGGACGCCCTGCGCACAGTAAACATAAAGTTTCAACGGATTCATGGAACGGGTCTGCGCGGAATTCAGGTGCGGCATGATCGCCACGTCAAATTCCCGGATCCAGGCCTTGACCTCCGGATAGGGCACAACCCCCAAAAAATGAATGTTATCATGACGATCCAGTTCCATCACGCCCGGGTTGGCATGGGTGGAACCAATCAGTACCAGCTGCCAATCCGGATGGGTGCGGGCGATATGATGCATCAGGTCCACATCAAGCTTGGCCTTTTCAAAATTGCCGACATAGCCGATCCTGGGACGCGGGATTTCCCTGAAGCCTTCAAAAGCGGGGTCCCCGGTCAAATCCGGGGGCGGCTCCGGATCACAGGCGTTGGGCACCAGCTTGATATCGGGGTGCAGTTGGCGCATGGAATCCTGAATACGGCGGCAATTGGTCATGGCAATATCGGCCAGGCCAAGCACCTCTTTGTAATGCCGGTTCAGCCGAAGCTTTCGCAGCGCCGAAATACCGGGCCATTTCCGGTGATCGTCAACCAGGTCCACCACCGTTACAGCCGGCTGAAAACGCCTTACAATTTCAGGAATATAAGGGTTTTCCGGATAGAACCAGAATACGGCATTTTCTGCCGCAATCCCGATCTCACGCAACCGGTCCCCGATATAGGCCATATATTCCTTTTTTTTTGGCGTCCGCCATATTTTCCGGCTTATTCCCCCCTTGCCGGCACTGTAAACAAAGGTCCGGAATCTGAGATTGTCCCTGTCTCTTTCCCCGGCGTTTTTCAGCAAGGTTTCACGCTGCACCAGCCGGTCATGAGGGGCAGCCGATCGGCTTGGCTTACCCTTGATCTCCCGGCTGGATAGCGGCCGGTCAAAAACCGCAATGGCGCCAATTTCAGATCGTTTTGCGAGATGTTGCACCAACATGTCTATGCGGCGCCCATAAATGCCCGTATCGTTCTGCTTCCAGAAAAAAACGAGATCAAGCCCGCGGGTATTGGGCGCTGGCAAGCTGCCCCGCTCTTTTGATGCCTCAAATTCGGAAAATACCCGCCAGATGTGATCAGAAGCCATCCGGCCATTTCTTTTTAAACCGGAAAGCGTCAACATGCTGACCAGTCCATGCCCCAGCTTCCATCGGCGGCTGTGCATCAAGCGGGTGAATTGTTCCCTGAGCTGCCGCATCCAACGAACAAACTGCTCCCTTTCCTTCCTGAATGCCGCAGATTCCTTTTTTCTCGTCTCTTCAAGGGCTTCCAGGTGAAGCGCCTGGCGGGACACGGTCTGTTCAAGCTCCGTTACCCGGTTCTCCCGGGATTTAAGATCCGCCCGGAGACTCTTTTCCAGGGCTTTCCATTCCTCTGACCGGCGACGCTTCTCCTTCTCCAGTGCCCTTGCCTGCTGACGGCTTTCTTCAAGCCCGGCAAGTGTTTTGACGCGTGAGGACTCAAGCTCCGCCACAACCTGGCTTCCCGCCCCCGAAAAAAGGAGGCTGCCGACAAACTCCGAAAACCCCGTTATCCCGAAACGCTCACGCCCGAAAAGAATGCCCAGGCCATGAAAGGCGGGAATTTTTACCAAATCCAGATCCAACCCCGTTGCCTGCATGAAATCTTCAACTGCGGTAAGTACGCCGTTTTTCGGGGTGTTTTCATGGATTGCATGAAACAGGTGGGAATTGAACCCGCCCTGCTCCTTTAAGCCGGAACCGAGCGGGTCCAGGCCTTTGCGTGCATAAGGGTTAAGGGCCTGCGCGGGAATGTTTTCCGGATTATAATACAAATCCCGCCGTCCATAAGGCCAGGCGATATCATGGAGAAAAACCAATGGAAAACCAGACTGCCGGCTGCGGGTATGTTTTTCAATCAGCTGCAGTTCGTTGAAGACAGTGTACCAGTTATGGTCTCCATCGATCAGGACCACGTCCATTTTCTCGATTAACGGAAGGCAGTTGAGGCTCAACTCTTTATGAAAACAAAGCACATCACCAGGCCATGCATCAAGTTCGCCCGGATCAAACTGGGGATGCGGATCGATGACATGAGCAAAAGCGCCGGTCTGCCGGCAGTAAGCAAGTATCTCCCGCGTGTTTAAACCTTCATCCGCCCCGATTTCCACAATTGTCCGGGGCTTGAGAATATTTAAGACGGGAACAATAACAGTTTCCCAGAAAACATGCATGGTCGTCTGTTCTTTATCGCCTCAGTCTTCAAAAAAGTCCTGCCACTCAGTTCCGGAGAACGCCTCTTTCAGTTCCCCGTAGTTCACCAAAAGATCCCTTAATCGTTCCGGGTTCTGCTTTTTCAGGGCAGTCTTTGGCTGCACATAGGCAACACCGAGAAAGTCGGTGATTTTGCTGAAAACCGCTTCCGGCTGACGCACCAGATCCTCGTAATAAACAGAGATCAGGGGATGGCCGGCAAACCTTTGGGCCCCGGACGCCTCCCATTGCCGTGTCTGCTCAAACCCCCTGCGCAGTTCTTTCGGGCTAAAGGAAATGGCCTTGCGCCTGCAGACATTGTCATTGCAATCAGTGGCCTTATCGACCCAGACATCGTGATAACCGGCGATTTTTCTGGAAATCAGTGTCCGAAGAATATTTTTTCTTTTCAAATGGATTACCCGGAGGTTATCCAGCGCCTCGAGATCCTGCCATATGGCACAGGAATCGTCATCCAGCGGGTGATAATAAAAAATCTTGAACCCTTTGGCCAGAATACGGGGAGGCTGGTCCGCAAACACCCGAAACAGGATTTCCCGGTAATTCCGTCCGTTCAAGCGATTGAAAACCTCGCCTTCCGCATGGATGTTCGGGTGCGAATTCAAAAACGAAAGAAGCATATTGGAACCGGTGCGCGATCTTGAAAGCACAATAAATCTCTGGAAATCCGCATGTCTGTCGTTTTGCGTGGCGTCCGTGCCTGGAACAGCGTCTTCTTGCGCATCCTTACCGTTAATTTGCTTGTTCCCGTTCATTGTTCCAAAACCCTCTGTCAATTGATGTCTCCAGCATTTCCCCGGGGCTCGGGCAGATTATAAGCGGTTAAGATTATAATAAAAAGGAAATTCATGGGCCCCTTCGTAGGGCCTTTTAAATGGCGTCGCACGCCAGGCGCGCATGATATAATTCGGGTCGGCCGCGGCAATGCGCTCAAGATTATCCCGTGTCCGCTCGAAATACTGCTCGGCCCGCTCAAAAGGCCGATCTCCTGTCTGTGCCCGGGAAAAAACCTTGGTCAGCTTATAATGGCGGATCGGCAACAGCCCCTTTTCCGGCACCAGCAGCTCTTTCCAGGACAGGGAGCGTCCATGCTGATGCAGCGTGTGAAAGCCCTGGTTTAAGTCCAGTTCCGGCGAAAACCGAAACAATGGGACCTTGCGGAGACAATCAATCGTCCCGTAGAGCCGGTATCGGATATCAAGGGCGAAGGAAATGGGCCAGAAGTCCCCGAAAGCCCATTGCACCGGCGGCAGATCCTGGTAGCCGAAGATTGCATTTACGGGCCGGAAATAGTGCCATCCCATGGATTCCAAAAAATTATCCGTCGTTACCGCTCCCGCCCCGGGAGAAGGCATCATATCCAGCAGGATACCGCTTGCGTGGTGCCACCCCAGGCGGTTGGCCTTTTGGAGATAGCCGTCAAGCGGCGATGAAGCATTTGAATCACTGCCCCCCGGATCTTCCAGGTCCAGAAATTCATCCACATCCGCGGTCAGCGCCCAGCTCCCGGGCTCCTGAAAAGCCGTCATCAAGGCTTTCAGCCAAAAAACTTTCGATGTCCGGAAGGCCCCGAAACGCGGGCGCACGACATTGATATCCGATCCAGCCACAATGTCTTCCAGCGGTTTTTCCGAATGATCGTCAACGATGATAAACCGCTTGACCCCCAATTGCCGGTAATGCGCTATCCAGGGTGCCAAAAAGAAAAAATTGTTCCTGTTGACCGCATAAAGCGTCGCCTCGCCAGTCTTACGCAGGTTTTGGAGAGCAGGGCCCGAAAACAGTGTATCCAGATTCTCTGTACAAAGCCGGCTCTGCGCATACTCTCTTTGCGCGGACTCGAGAATATTGAAAAACTTCTCCCGCGCCGCATCTCTGGCAGAGAGTTTCCAGAATGTATAGGAGGCATTGAGCTTGTGAAAGAAGTAGATGCGTTCATCTTTCTCAATATAGTTTTCATCACGGGGATTCAAAGGGTTATCCGTACTGCCGAGATCAGCTTCCGCGTGGCGTATGGAAATGCCGTTGAGTTCCAGAAATTGTCTGCACCAGCGGGACCTTTCGAAAATATTCACACCGGGCCGGGAGACAAACACCAGGGAGGGGTATTGCGCCAACAGCCGCAGGATCAGGCCTATCTCGTCAAACTGGCGGGGCATCAGTTCGTTGATGTAAGCGGCCTCCCTGTATATGCGGGCTGGAATCGTTATCCGCCCGGAAGTGCCGTCGCCCCAGGTACCGGAGAAATGATGGATCAAATATTCTTTTTCAGGATCGCTGATCAGCTTAAGCGTTTTGTCGATATCTTCTTCGGATAGAAAATTGTCCCCATCCAGACTCGAATAATAGCGGGCATCCACCAGCGCGCGAAAGGCATTTTTGGCCCAGGAGAAATGCCAATACGGCAGCGGCTGAAAAGAATGGAACTGCAGCAGCCCGTTTTCGATTTCTCCGGGAAAATTACTGTACACCCAGTCCCTGCAGGCGGTTGCCGCATCAAAGCAGGCAACAATAATCTGCGCCCGGCCCTGAAACTGTTTCAGCACCGAGATATTGTGCGCCAGCGTCATCCGAAGATCATTGAAACGGTTCATCACCGGCGCACAATAGGCAATCTCTCTTGTCCCTGATTGAGACGCACCCATTTTCACTGCTTTTCCCTTAACAGCTTCACATTAACGGCTTCGCAGAAAAGCCTTTCATCCGACTTCCCGGCAACCGGCAAAACAAGACAGGAGACCTGTCATTCGCTCTTTGTCCGCTTCGCCCTGGCATAGGTCAGCTCTTCATAAAGTTGCAGGGCCTGAGTTTTCCAATACTGCAACTGCTCCTTCAGCTGATCCTCCATCTCAGGAGGGCCTATGGATTCAGCCTTACCGGATGGCCCGACACCTGTTAAGCGCCCATTTTCCGGCAAAGGCGCTGGCGGCTGCAGGGAAAAATCGGCTATGGCATCGCTTCGCACAGCCTCCAACTCTTCAAGAAGCTGGTTGGCCCAAGCAGACCAGGCTTCAATCTCATTCTCGAGACCGTCTATCCCCCCCGGCGAAAGCGGCTGTTCCTGAGACCGGCCCAAGGCTGACGGGGCCGAGCCCATCGCCCCCAATGCTTTATCCGGTTCTTCTCGCCCCCCACCGACACCGCTATCGGCCCTCATCCGCGACCACCGTTTTCCAAGGATTTTTCTTGCCGCAAGCCCCAGACGCCGTTTGATGGGCAATGCGGAACGCCCAAGCCGATAACCCGCAAAAGCGCTCAGTCTTTTAAGGTCTAAAAAAATGCGGCCCGGATCGCGTCGACATGGCGCATCCAGGTTTGTACCCGAATCTTTCACGCCAAACAGCTGATCGGCAAAAACGGGTGGCTCAAAGTTCTCCGGATTGAAATCGGCTGCGCTTATCGCGCCCCTTTTTTCTTTTTCTTTCCCAGGCCCATAAGCGGATTTGTCAGCCCGCTTATCGCCGGATTCAGCCGAAGACACGGAGGCCGGCCAATCCGGTATCCGCGCCCGCCCCACCTTTTCCCCTCTCAGCCATCCCTGGACGCTCCGGGCAACAATGCGATAAGGGGCAGAAATTTTCCACGACCGGCTGCTGTACACTTCTTGTAACTGCTCACGAAGCCTTTCGGCGTAACGTAATAGCTCTTTGTTTTTATTTTTCTCTTCTTTGAGGCGGGTCTCCTCTTTTTTCAGGCGGCTTTCCAGTTGGTTCTTTGCCTGCTGTTCCGAACGGAGATGCTCGGTCAGGGCTTCAACTTCCCGATGAGCCTGATCCGCCTTTCGACGGGCTTCTTCCTTCCAGCGTCGCTCATCCTCCCGGCGCTCTCTTGCCCATGCCAAATTTTTTTCAGCCTGCTCGGCCCGCCGGCTGCGCTCCGAAA